>PMBA01000424.1 GCA_003152795.1 Acidobacteriaceae bacterium
GGCTTGGCCAACGGAGCGTACACGGTGACACCCAGCAAGACGGGCTACGCGTTTACTCCGGCAAGCCAGAGCGCGACCGTGAACAATGCGAATCTGACGGGCGTGAACTTCTCGTCAGCGACGGCGACGTACTCGATCTCGGGTACGATCAGCGGGGCGGGTGGGAATGCGGCAACGGTGACTCTAAGCGGCGCGGCAACGGCCACGACGACGGCGAGNNTGACGTACTCGATTTCCGGAACCATCAGCGGCTTCGGTGGAAACGGCGCAACCGTAATGCTGACTGGGACGTCGTCGGCAACAACCACGGCCAGTTCGTCAGGGACTTACGCCTTCTCGGGCTTGGCCAACGGTATGTACTCGGTGACGCCGGTGATGACGGGCTACACCTACGGTCCGAGCAGCCAGATCAAGACGGTGAATGGAGCCAGTGTGACGGGCGTAAACTTCTCCTCCACCGTGCTGGGGACAGCGGTCAGTCTGACGAGCTATTACAACGTCTACGGCATCGCGACCCTGGGCAACGCCCCGAAGAGCGGCGGCTTCGACAACGATGGTTTTGCCTTCAATTCGAGCCTGCTGGGCACTTCACTCACATACCAGAACCTGGTCTTTCCCTTGGCTGGGGCGAACGGACTCGACGCGCTCTATGCTAAGACCGTTTCGTTGCCTGCCGGCCAATACGGCAAGCTTTTCCTGTTGGGTAGCGGCGTCAACGGAAACCAGACTAACCAATCAGTTGTTGTCACCTACACGGACGGAAGCACCAGTACCTTCACTCAGAACTTCAGTGACTGGGCGTTTTCGCAGGGCTACACGGGTGAAAGCACCGTGGCAACAACTGCGAGCCGCATCGGCACCAATGGACAGACCGCCACGCCAGCTGTGAATGTGTATGGGTATACCTTCACTCTGAATACGGGCAAGACTGTCGCCAGCGTGAAGCTGCCGAACAGCCGCAACGTGGTCTTCCTGGGCATCGGGGTGGGCAGCCCGACGCCAACTCCGATCACTCCTTATATCCAAGTGAACGGAGCCAGTTGGCAGTCGACCACAACGGCAACCGTGAGTCACGGTTCGACGGTAAACCTTGGCCCGCAACCGCTCACGGGGCCTTGGAGTTGGATCGGTCCGAACGGGTTTACTTCAACTTCCCGTGAGATTGACAAAATCCCATTGGGCACGGGCGTCAACGTCTATGTGACGACTTACACCAATTCCAGCGGAGCTCAGACAGTACAGCCGTTTGTAATAACCTCGAACTAAAGATCGGTCATTCGGGGAAAACGCTAAGCCGGATACAAGTTGCGCGATGATGTCGTCTCATAGCGAGGACAGAGTCGCGCGCACCGCGCGGCCAGTAACTCGGTGATGGATGGGTGCTCGGCAGGATCCCGCAAGGATCCTGCCGAGTACCCATCTCAACTTTGCTCTCGCGGCTTCTGCTCATGGTAAATGTCGGAATTGGTATTACTCGTTCATGGCGGTTTATTTCTCCCGCATTTCTTGCCGCATGGTCGTAGCGTCTTTCTTCCTGTCCGTAGTCTGAGCAAAGCAAACGTTTGAGATTGAATATCGGGAAGGTGAGCACCTCATGATTAAATTTGGCGTTATTGGCTTTGGCTACTGGGGACCGAATGTGGCCCGTAATCTGGACACGCTGGAAGATTCAAAGGTAGTTGCGATCTGCGATAAGAGCCCGACGGCGCGGAAGCGAGCGCAGCAGGCTTACCCGCACGTGAAGATTACTGGCGATGCGGCAGAACTCGTGGAATCGCCTGAGATTGACGCTATTGCCGTTGTCACTCCGGTCTGGACTCATTACGAATTGACGAAGGCGGCTCTGAAACACGGCAAACATGTCTTCGTGGAAAAGCCCTTTACCAGTTGCGTGAGGCAGGCGGAGGAACTCGTCAACCTGGCGGAGCAGAAGAATCTCCGCATCATGGTCGATCACACTTTTCTTTTCACTGGAGCGGTGCGCAAGATTCGCGAACTTGTGGACGCAGGAAGCCTGGGAAAGCTCTACTACTACGACTCGACGCGAGTGAATCTCGGTCTTTTTCAGCACGACGTGAATGTGGTATGGGACCTTGCTCCCCACGACCTCTCCATCCTGGATTACCTGATCGACAAGCGACCGGAGGCAGTCGTGGCCACCGGACAGACGCACTTGAACGGCCACGAAGACGTGGCCTACATCACTCTCTATTTTCCGGACAAGATCATCGCCCACGTGAATGTCAATTGGCTGTCGCCAGTGAAAGTGCGAACCACCTTCATCGGGGGCGAAAAGAAAATGGTCGTCTGGAATGACCTGGAAGCTGACGAGAAAATCAAAATCTATGACAAGGGCGTGCATATCACCAGTCAGCAAGGTGTCTATAACCTGCTGGTCAATTACCGTTCCGGTGATATGTGGGCGCCGCGAATCCAGCCGGGCGAAGCGCTCAAGCAGGAGTTGCAGTATTTCATCGAGTGCATTTCGGAAAACAAACAGCCTTTCAATGACGGGGTCGCGGGCTTGCGAGTCGTCCGGATGCTGGAAGCGGCGACCAAGTCGATGCAGAAGCGAGGGGAGTTAATCGAGGTATGAACGAATTTGTGTGCATTGCTCCTGACGTGAAGCTGGGCGCGAACGTCCGAATCTCGAAATTCGTCAACTTATACGGCTGCCACATTGGCGACGACACGAAGATCGGCGCTTTCGTCGAAATCCAGAAGAACGCGGTCGTTGGCCGCCGCTGCAAGATTTCCAGTCACACTTTTGTGTGCGAAGGCGTGACCATCGAAGATAACGTCTTTGTCGGCCACAACGTGGCCTTTATTAACGANNAGTGACGATTGGAGAGAATGCCATCATCGGCGCCGGCAGCGTCGTTACCAGAGATGTCCCGCCGAATGCCGTTGTCTTTGGGAATCCCGCGCGAGTCCATCGCTACATCGATCAGCCCACGGAGGTAACAAAGTGAGTGTTTCCAGCATACCTTTTCTTGATCTTGTAACTCCTCACCTTGAACTTGAGCAGGAACTGACGAAAGTGTTCCAGCAGGTCGTGCGCACCGCCGGCTTTATTGGCGGCCCGATGGTTGAGAACTTCGAGAAATCCTTCGCTGCCTTTTGTCAAAGCAAACAGTGCGCCGCAGTCAATAGCGGGACCGATGCGCTGCGCTTCGCCCTGACGGCGGCCGGTGTGCGCTCCGGCGACGTTGTGGTTACAGTGCCGAACACATTTATCGCTACGACCGAAGCTATCTCTCAAGCCGGAGCTCTTCCCGAATTTGTCGATGTCGATGCGCGCACTTACAACATGGATCCGGAGAAACTGCGGGAGTATCTCGAACACAAGTGCACTCGTGACTCCTCGGGTCGACTCATCAGCCGGCGAAGTAGCCGCCCGGTCACCGCCGTCATTCCCGTCCATCTCTATGGACAGATGGCAGACATGGATGCGATTCTCGAATTAGCCGACGAATATGGCTTGATCGTAATCGAAGACGCCTGCCAGGCTCATGGCGCACAGTATTTTTCGCGAAAGCAGGATCGCTGGTTTACCGCCGGCGCGATGGGTCGCGCGGCCGCTTTCAGTTTCTATCCGGGGAAGAACCTGGGTGCCTGCGGCGAAGCAGGAGCGGTGACGACGAACGACGAAGCTCTTGCTGCCAAGGTCCGCATGATTCGCGACCACGGCCAGGCAAAGAAGTACTACCATGACGTGGAAGGCTATAACGGACGACTTGATTCTCTGCAAGCGGGAATTCTTCAGGTGAAACTTCAATATCTTGCGCAGTGGAACGGCCAACGTCGAGAGCGCGCGGCGGAGTACAACCGCTTATTCGAAGCCGCCGGACGTCCAATTACTACTCCCTTTGAGCCTTCCTGGTCGCGTGCCGTCCACCATCTCTATGTCGTCCGCAGCGAAAATCGCGACGGACTCATGGCTGCCCTCAAGGATCAGGGCATCGGCACGGGCATACACTACCCCATCCCGCTCCATCTGCAGGAGGCGTACCATTTTCTGAATTACACGCGAGGGGCCTTCCCGGTGACGGAAAAATCCGCGGCTGAGATTGTCTCTCTTCCCATGTTTCCTCATCTGACGGCAGCGCAACAGGCGGCGGTAGTCGATGCTACGCGCCGTTTCAGTGAGCGCGAGTCGACTGAACCCGCGGTATTGGCGGCGGGCCAGCGAAACTCGTAGAGGGGCAGATATGCTCAGCTACGTGGTCATCACGCCGGCGCGGAACGAGGCACTGTTCATTGGACTGACGATTCAGTCCATGGTGGCGCAAACAACCCGGCCACTCAAATGGGTCATCGTCAGTGACGGTTCGACCGACGGCACAGACGAGATTGTGAAAACTGCCGCTGCTGAACATCCATGGATCGAACTGGTCCGGATGCCGGAGCGCGGCGAACGCCATTTTGCCGGCAAAGTCCTTGCCTTTAACGCCGGCTACGAACGAGTAAAGGATTTGGGTTATCGAGCGATTGTCAGCCTGGACGGCGATATTTCATTCGACCCGGAATACTTTTCTTATTTGCTCGGAGAGTTGGCGGCCGATCCCGGACTGGGGCTGGTCGGAACGCCGTTTCGGGAGGCGTCGGGACAAAGCTACGACTATCGCTTTGTCAGCCTTGAGCATGTTTCTGGAGCATGCCAGGTATTTCGGCGCGAGTGTTTCGAAGCGATCGGCGGATATGTGCCGGTGAAGGGTGGATCTGTTGATCATATTGCCGTCATCACAGCGCGGATGACGGGTTGGAAGACGCGAACATTCACCGAAAAGGCCTGCCTCCACCACCGGCAAATGGGCACAGCACAGCGAAGCGTGCTAAAGTCCTGGTTCCAGCTTGGGGTGAAGGATTATGCCATTGGCAATCACCCCTTCTGGGAGTTGTGCCGAACGGGATATCAGATGACCAAGACGCCCTTTTTTTTCGGAGGCCTGGCGCTGGCATCGGGGTACTCCTGGGCCATGCTCCGCCGGTTAGAAAGGCCGGTATCGCGCGAACTGGTAGCTTTCCACCGCCGCGAAGAGATGCGTCGATTAAAGAGATTCTTTACCGGGAGCCGACTTCCGGCCGCAGGCCTCCGGCATCCTCCTGAGCATATTTGAGATGGAACACCGCGCCATTCTCACTCCTTACCCTTCTGCTGCGGAGGGCAAAGCGACGACTCAGATGGGTGTCCTCATCCTCAATGCCGACGATTGGGGCCGAGACGAGGAGACGACCGGCCGCATTCTCGATTGTCTACTTTGCGGCGCGCTTTCCTCGACCAGCGCAATGGTGTACATGGAGGATTCAGAACGCGCCGCGGCAATCGCGCGGGAACGCAATCTTGATGCTGGCCTCCACCTGAACTTCACGACACCGCTTACAGCGCCGGGATGCCCGGAGCGCCTGGTCAATCATCACCAGCGAGTAAGCAGCTTTTTGTCGCGAAACCGGCTCGCCCAGGCTGTTTATAATCCCGGACTCGCTGATTCGTTTGAATACCTGGTCAAGAGACAACTTGAGGAGTTCGCGAGACTCTACGGGGCGGAACCGGAGCGCATCGATGGGCACCACCACATGCATCTTTGCGCTAACGTCCTTCTCGCAAGTCTGCTGCCCGCCGGAACTATCGTCCGGCGGAGTTTTTCGTTCTCGCCCGGCGAAAAGAGCTGGGGTAACCGGCTCTATCGTCGCGGCATCGATCGCATATTAGCGAGACGTCACCGGGTGGGCGACTTTTTTTTCTCCCTGCCGCCACTTGAACCGGCGAGCCGGCTGGCTGGAATCTTTTCGGCCGCTCGGCAGTCCGTGGTCGAAGTTGAGACGCATCCGGTGTGTCCCGCGGAATACCGGTTTCTGACCGGCGGCGAGCTCTTTCGCTGGACAGAGGATCTTCCGATTGCAACTCGCTATGCCGTGCGCGGACGTTTCCCGTTGAGCGAATGAAGACGGCAGAAAATTCAGTCGAAAGCCATGGGAGCGACTCCCTTGACCCTGACGTGGAGGCGGAGGCGTTACACTCGATATCCGTTCCAGTGACGAATCATCCCCAGCACATCGACGTGTGCGTGTGCACGTATAAGCGCGCGACCCTGCTCAAGCGGCTGTTGAACGAGCTCATTAAGCAGGAAACCAGTGGTCTGTTCACATATTCCATCGTGGTTGTCGACAACGATCAATCGGAGTCGGCGCGAGCCTTGATCGCGGAATTCGCGAGCGCATCGCCGGTTCCCGTTCGCTACTTTGTCGAGCCCAGGCAGAATATTGCTTTGGCTCGCAACAAGGCGGTCGAGAACGCCGAAGGAGACTTTGTCGCCTTTATCGACGATGACGAGTTCCCGGCGGAGAACTGGCTGCTCACTCTCTACCAGACGCGCAGGGATTATAACGTCGATGGCGTGCTCGGACCCGTGAAGCGCCATTTCGACGATGAACCGCCAAAATGGATCTTGAAGAGCCGGTTCTATGACCGCAGGGTGAACCGGACCGGCACGCCGGTGAATTGGCACGAAGCGCGCACCGGCAATGTNNTTTCGGCGCGAGTTTCGAGCCGGAGAAGACCAGGATTTCTTCAGACGAAAAATTGAGATGGGCTATGCTTTCATCTGGTCGGCTGACGCAGTCGTGTACGAGGTTGTTCCGCCGCTGCGCTGGAAGCGGACCTACATGATGCGTAAGGCGCTGCTTCGGGGCGCGACCGCCAGCCTTCAGCCTGACTGCGGTCCGCTGAATATCGCGAAGTCTGTCGTTGCTGTCATCGTGTACAGCGCTGCTCTACCGATAGCATTCTTTTTCGGGCAGCATGTCTTTATGACACTTCTCGTCAGTCTCTGCGATCATCTGGGTAAGCTCTTCGCTCTGGTCGGCATCAATCCTGTTAAAGAGGAGTATGTTTCAGGATGAAGCTACCGACGAAACAGGGCGCCAGGGCAGGCGAAGTAAATTCTTGATTTAAGTGTTCTTCGTGACCCTTGCTTTTACCGGGTTCACGATTTCTGCCCCGGTGCGCGTTGGTTGTACTCGCGCGCTCGCTTATGGGTATGCGGAGAGGTCGCCGTTTGGTAAGGCAGCAGCCAGCTTACCGGCTGTGGTGGGCAACCACTCGGGGGTTCGAGTCCCTTCCCTCTCCGCCANNCCGTGAAGTACGACGGGCGTCGGGAGCCAGAGTATCTGAGGAAATCAGATTTCTATGAACGTGTGTGGCAAACAAATCAAGGTCGAGGGGCGATTGATTCGGATCGCTCGTCTCGACGCCGACAAGTACCAGTTCCTGGATGATCCCGAGCGGATGATCGAGGCTTTGCGGAAGTGCGGTTCCCGGGTCGATCTCTTTACTTTCATGCAGCGACTGCCTGAAACATCTCCAAAGTATGGTTACCCGATGGAGTGGGATAATTTCGCCGTCCTGCCGATCTCCACGTTCGAGCAGTGGTGGACGAAGCAGATCGGGTTCAAAGCCCGGAACAAGGCAAAGCAAGCCGAGAAAAAAGGTGTCACGGTCCGCGAGATTTCCTTCGATGACGCTCTAGTGCATGGAATTTGGGAGATCTACAACGAAGTTCCCATTCGGCAGGGAAGAAGGTTTCCGCACTACGGGAAGGATCTCGAGACGGTGCGCAAAGAGGAGGCGACCTACCTCGACTATAGTACCTTCATTGGAGCATTCCTCGGGCCGAAGCTGATCGGTTTCATCAAGCTCGTGACCGACGAAACTCGGACCCAAGCCGGGCTCATGAACATCGTGTCTCTGATTCAGCAAAGAGACAAAGCCCCTACCAACGCCCTGCTGGCTCAGGCAGTTCGATCCTGCGCTCTCCGGGGAGTCTCTCATCTGGTGTACTCGAACTTCGCCTACGGAAAAAAGCAGAGCGACACGCTCAGCGATTTCAAAGAGCGGAACGGGTTCGAACGCATCGATGTGCCACGCTATTACGTGCCCTTGACTCCCCTTGGCCAGGTCGCCTTCCGTTTCCGGCTTCATCACCGGCTGTTGGACCATTTCCCGGAACCCTTGGCGGCCAAGCTGCGCGAACTTAGAAGCGCCTGGTACAGCCATAAGTTCCAGACAGTTACGGAAGCCTCCTAGAGGGACAATGCCAGGAATTGTCGGCCTCATCACAGACATGCCGCGCGACCGTGCGGAGAGGGAACTGCTGCGCATGGTCGAAGCCCTTCGCCATGAATCCTTCTATGTCACTGGAACCTGGATTGACGAGTCCCAGGGTATCTACGTCGGCTGGATCGCGCGCCGGCATTCTTTCGACGATCCAATGCCGCTTCGAAACGAAGCAGGCGACGTCACGCTGGTCTTTTCCGGGGAGGAGTTCCCGAAACCAGGAACGGCGCAATCGCTGAAGAGTCGCGGCCACGTGCTTGACCCGGCTGGGCCATCTTATCTAGTCCATCTTGCCGAGGAAGACGCGACGTTCCCTGCCGGCTTGAACGGCAGATTCCATGGTCTCCTGGCCCGGAGCCTGGACGGGACCGCTATGCTGTTCAACGACCGGTACGGGATGCACCGGATCTATTACCACGAAGCGAAGGGGACTTTCTATTTTGCCGCGGAAGCCAAGGCTATCCTGGTGGTGCGGCCTGACCTTCGGACGATCGATCCTCGGGGCTTGGGGGAATTGCTTAGCTGCGGTTGTACGCTGGAGAATCGAACCGTATTCAAGGATATTTTTGTGCTGCCGCCGGCTTCCGCCTGGAGCTTCCGTGAAAAGGCGCTGGAGCGGAAGAGTTCGTACTTCAGTGCCAGCACATGGGAAGATCAAGCCCCTCTGGAAGAGGAGGCTTACTATCAGCAGCTTCGAGATGTCTTCACTCAGAACCTGCCACGCTATTTCGATAGCCCGCAGCGGATCGGCATGTCGCTCACCGGTGGCCTCGATTCGAGGATGATCATGGCCTGGCGGAAGGACCCTCCCGGGTCGCTTCCGTGCTACTCGTTTGGAGGGATGTTCCGCGACTGTCAGGATGTCATCATGGCGCGGCGGGTGGCTGAGGCTTGCCGGCAGCCCTACCAGGTCGTTACGGTAGCCGAGGAATTCCTATCCCGCTTTCCGCACTACTCGGAACGTACCGTCTATCTTACCGATGGCTGTTGTAACGTCAGCCATTCCTCCGATCTGTACATTAATGAGCACTCGCGCGAAATTGCTCCAGTGCGAATGACGGGGAACTATGGCGGGGAAGTGCTCCGGCGCGTCAGAGCCTTCAAACCTATGGAGCTGCCACCGGGACTGTTCGAGGCCGAGTTTTCCTCGCAACTGCAGGTGGCGCGGCAGACCTATGACGGGCTACTGGGCGGACACCCTCTTTCCTTTGCCGTGTTTCGTCAGGCGCCATGGCACCACTACAGCCTTCTCGCCTTGGAACAGACGCAGGTTGCGCTGCGATCGCCGTATCTGGACAATGAGTTTGTGCGCACGGTTTTTCGCGCGCCGCAATCGACACTTCAGAGCAACGATATCTCTCTGCGGCTGATCGCGGACGGCGACTCGCGTCTGCGGCGGATCCGCACCGATCGAGGCCTCGGCGGCAACGGGACGCATCTCCGGGCCGCGTTCGTGCATCAATGGTTGGAATTTACCTTCAAAGCCGAATATGCCTACGACTATGGCATGCCGCAATGGGTCGCCAAAGCCGATCATCTTGCCGCGCCGCTGCACTTGGAGCGACTCTTCCTTGGCCGTCACAAGTTTTATCATTTTCGAATCTGGTACCGGGATTTCCTGGCGAATTACGTTCGCGAGATGCTGCTTGATTCGCGGACTCTTTCGCGTTCCTATGTCAATCCCAAGATGCTGCAGAAAATCGTTGCTGGGCACCTGAAGGGCGACCGGAATTACACGACTGCGATTCACAAAATGCTCACAGCGGAGCATCTGCACCGCCTCTTTATCGACGTCAGTTGAACCGGAACACTTACCAGCGGGGCTGATTCCCGGCGAATGACGGGCAAGCTGCAGTAGACAAGAGCTTCATGTTCAAATATCCGGCAGTGGTTCTGTGCCTAGGTTTCATTACCTGGCTGATCGTCCGCGATTGCAAGCGGCGCCCTTTCGTCAGCAATGCGGTATGGATACCGACTTTTCTTCTGCTGGTCATTGGATCCAGATCTCTGTCGGACTGGTTGGGTATGGGAGGCCCGCTGATCGGCGGCAACGGGGGCGAAAGAAATCCACTCGACCAGGCGTTTTTCTTTGCCATCCTCGGTTTCTCGTTTTTCATCTCGCTATCGCGCGGCGTGAAGTGGGGCAGACTCTTCGCATCGAACATCCCGTTGATGGTTTTATATCTGTTCTTCGCCCTCAGCGTGTTGTGGTCAGGCGACCCGGTTGGTTCCACGAAGCGCCTGTTCAAAGATTTCGGGATGCTGTTTGTCATCTCCGTCATGCTCTCGGAAAAGAACCCGCTCGACGCCGTGCGGGGTGTCTATGTACGGTGCGCATGTGTGCTCTTTCCACTCTCTGTGCTGCTCATCAAGTATTTCCCGACTATGGCTCGGGATTACAGCATGGAAGGCGAGCCGCTGTACTCTGGCGTGACCACACAGAAGAATAGTCTGGGTGAGATTGTCCTGGTTTTCACCCTGTTTCTGCTCTGGGATTTTCTGGAGACGCGCCCGGCGAAATTTCGCTTGAGCCGCATCCCCTGGGACCGGGTCGCGCTGCTCGTGATGGGTGTCTGGCTGCTGCGCATGTCGAAGAGCCAGACTGCCTCGCTGTGCCTGGCGTTTGGTTCGGTCCTGATCTTGAGAAGCGGATGGCTTGCCTCCAGAAAGATCAGCAGGCTTGTGCTGATTGGAGCCCTCTCTCTTCCTTATCTGCTTTTTTTCGCCCAGAAATTCAGTTCGTTCATCGCTCCGATGGTTGAAGCCCTGGGGCGCAATATGACTTTTACCGGTCGAACTGACATCTGGGCTCATATCACTGCGAAAACCGTGGATCCGATCGTCGGCGCTGGTTATTGGAATTTCTGGGGCGGGTGGGGCGGCCGAGTGATCGCCGACGCCATGAACACTTCTGTCCCCAACGCGCATTGTGGTTATGTGGACATGTACCTGGATGGCGGAATTATCGGTCTCAGCCTGCTCTTTATCATGCTGATCGCTTATGGCCGGCGACTGATGTGGAATCTGCCGGTCAACCTCTACCAGCGTGTCAGATTTGCCATGTTCATTGTTATGATCATCTACAATCTCTCGGAATCCATGTATTTCAGGCTCACTCCGATCTGGTTCACCACCCTCCTGGTGATGGTGGACTTTCCCTTCCGTAAGAGCCAAGTGAAGAAGGCCGCGGCGCCGGTTGCGCCCGAGATCGCTAATCTCCCCGGAATTGCCTGAGTCCCCGCAGCCATGTGGATGTTTCGACGGTGCGCTGTATGCCAAATTCCATTGATACCGATAACGTGACCATTCACCATAGCGCAAAGCCGCTCATCGTTTTGGGGGTGCTGGCCGCCGTCCTGCATGGGGTATTTCTTTTTCTTCTGGTCCCCGCCCTGAACCATCGGGTTTCGCCGTTCTATAGTCAGGACGGTTTCATGGATGGCTACGATCAGATAGCGACAAATCTGGTTGAAGGCCGCGGATACCGTTTCTACTCCGACACCGGCAAGACCCTTATGCGGGAGCCGGGCTATCCCGTGTTCGTGGCGGGACTTTACCTCGCCTTCGGCCGCGCGTTCACCGTCGTGAAGCTGGCAAACCTCTTCCTGGCCTTTCTGACGGCATGGATGTTGACCTGGTTCGGCCGCAAAGTGTCAAACCAGCTGATCATGGTTGTAGCCCCGCCTTTGCTGTTTCTGTTCCATCCGGGAACGTTGATCGCTGAGAGCCGGGGCGGAGTTGAAATCCTGTTTGGCTGTTTGATCGTTTTGTTCATGCTGGTGGTTTACCAGGCTATCGAGAACAACCGCTGGTGGTACTACTTGATCGCTGGCGCCGTGTTGGGCCTGACCGTTCTGGTGAGAAGCACGCCTCTGCTGTTCCCGGTCTTCCTGCTGGCATATCTACTTTTGTTTGAGAGGCAACGAATACCGAAGCTCGCCAGCTGCCGAAACATCGCTGTGATGGTGGTGGCCATGGTCGTCGTGCTCTCGCCATGGATCATCCGAAACTTCAAGTTGACCGGACGTTTTGTGCCGACAGCCAGTGTGCTCGGAGTCTCAGCCCATGCCGGTCAATACATCTGTACCCATTTTTCGGAGGGTAAGCCCTGGGTGATGCTCGACCGGGATGCGGCCCTCGAAAGAAGCAAACTTGCCTTAGAGCAGGGTTATCACTTCAAGGATACGTACTATCAGGCATTCTATTCAGCCGGGGATGAGTTGAGTTTTTCCTCGTACTTGGCCAAACGAGTTTTCACGGAATACGAAAAGCATCCATGGCTGTGTGCCAAGTGCGTCGCCTACAACTTGTTCAATTTCTGGTTCGCAGGAAAGTCTTGGGTATCTACCGGAATGAATATGGCGGTGCAGATCCCTTATCTGATTCTTGCCGGAATTGGGACATGGGTGTGCGTGAAGAATAAGCGTTTCCCGATGATTGGTCCCATGGTGCTCTTTATTGTCTACGTGGTTGCGGTGTACGTGCCGATTCTTGCCCAGGCCAGATACAGCGTGCCCCTCATTCCCTTGCTGGCGATTCTGGCATCGATTGCACTGCTGCACTTTCGAGGAAGGGCTTGGATGGGCGACAGATCCACCCTGGTGACGGCAGACCAGGCTTCGCCTGCCTCCGCGTTAGCTGTGTGCGGTCCGGAGAAACAGTGAAACGCTTTGCCCAGTTTGTCGCGTCCCTGGTGGTGGGTGGCCTGGTGCTTCGCGCCGTTCTCGGCCACTTCGATCTGGGGCAGACCGGAATAGCATTGCGCGATGCGGACCCCAGACTGCTCATTGCCGGCCTGGCGTTAATGATCCTCGCTTACCTGCTGCGCGGAGCCCGCTGGCGCATTTGGGAGTCGAGTCTCAGCTATTGGGATTCGCTGCGCCTGATCCTGATCGGCTTCATGGGCAATAACATACTGCCTGCGCGCCTGGGCGAAGTTCTGCGAGCTCATTGCACCGCGGCGAAGACGGGCCATGGACGCGGCCGGACGGCAACGTTGGCCTCGATCGCCGCCGAACGCATTTTGGATGGTTTAGTTCTGGCTGTATTCGGCCTCGTCGGTATGGCCCTTGTTCCTGTCGATCGCCGCTTGCGCTGGTCGTTGTTTCTGGTCTCGCTTGCGTTCGCGTTGCTGGCTTTGGTGCTGGTTGTCAGCATTCATTTCCATGAGCGAATCCGTTCCACGATTGTCGCCGCCAACCGCAAGTTCCCCGGTCACGTGACCGCGTTTGTCCGGAAGAGGGCCAGCCGCTTCCTGGATGGACTTCTTCCACTGCAGGGATTGCCCCGTATCTTCATCGCGATTGCGACGACGGCGATCCTCTGGGGCATCGAGATTGGTTTCTATTATTTCATCGGGCGCGCGGTTTGGGACGGCATGAGCGTGCCCATCGCTCTCTTGTTCCTCGTTGTTGTGAACTTCGCTTCACTCATACCCTTCACCGTTGGCGGCATCGGAACCATCGAGGCCGTCGCCGTCGCTTTTCTGGTGAGCTCGGGTGTTCCCCCTGCTCTGGCGCTGGCCATGATCCTGCTGCAGCATGCCGCCCAGTATTTCTTCACCACCGTTACCGGCGGAATTGTATATCTGGCCGGCGGATTCTATCGCGTACCGCTCACCCGCCCTAAACCTGAAGTTGCTTCACGTCCAGCGACGGCTGCTGCTCTGCCGATCATTGAGCAAACCCGTACCAGTTTGGATCATCTCGGTGAACTGGTTGAACTGAAGCCCGCCCCGCGCGCCGGCATTCAGCTGTCAATCGTGATTCCCGCGTATAACGAGCAGGCGCGCCTGCCCAGGACTGTGCTGGAGGCGATTCACTGGTGCACCAGTCAAGACCTCAACTTCGAACTTATCCTTGCCGACGATGGTAGTCGCGACGAGACTTTGGCTCTTGCCCGGCTCTTCGAGGAGAGCGATGTTCGAATTCGGGTCCTAGCCTGCCCTCACATGGGCAAGGGCGCTACGGTTCGCATGGGAATTCTCAATGCCCGAGGCGAGTCCGTGCTTTTCATGGATGCCGACGGAGCCACTCCGATGAGCGAGATTCCGAAGCTGCGCGCGGCCATCGAAGCTGGCTACGACCTCGCGATTGGCTCCAGAGTTGTCCAGGCACCCGGCCAGGTCGAGGTAAAGACCACGTTTCATCGAAAAGCCATTGGCCGTGTATTTGCATTCTTTGTCAACCTGTTTGCCATCGAAGGCATCGCTGACACGCAGTGCGGCTTCAAGATGTTCCGCCGCGGCGCCGCCCGTGCCATCTTCTCTCGCCAAAAGATGGTGGGCTTCGCTTTCGACGTCGAGATTCTCTTTATTGCCCGCCGGCTATCGCTGTCCGTCGCCGAGATTCCCGTCAACTGGGTCGCCCAGCCTGGATCGAAGGTCAATCTCGTGACCGACTCTTGCAGGATGTTGTGGGATATCAGCCAAATTCGGTGGTTGCACCGTGACTTTCAGGCGAGTCTTTCACCCGCCAAAGAAGGCCGTCTCCGCCAGTCCGACCTGGTCCGCACCTGGTGGCCGTCACCAGATAGAGGCGAAGAAACGTCGTAGAGGCGAAAAAACGTCATGGACCATACCCGAGTGCCGCTTCTTCACCCATTGGCCATGGCCAATTGCCTTTCTTGCGGGGGAGACCCGGTGCACTTCCGTGTCTTGACCGTCCGGTCCAGCTAGGTAGACTTGTTGCAAGGACTCTAGCGCGCCCCCCAGCGCTCAGGAATTTCATACCCGGGGGGTGGTGGATAGAATCCAGGAGAGAAAAATGCGAACCAAGACTTCCCCCGCTATCCTATTCACCGTATTGACCCTTTCGGCATTGTGTTATGGGCAACTATGGTCCGGCATCCTGGATCCCACTCGCGCCATCGACTGGACCAAGGTTGGGGTTGGCGGTATTCCGCCCCGCACCACGGTCTGTTCGACGATCAACCCGAACGGTTCGGCTGATATGACCGGAACCATCAATTCGGCGTTGAGTTCCTGCGCTTCGGGAGAGACGGTTGCATTAGCCTCAGGCACGTTCAGGGTTAACGGGAACATTAATGTGCCAGGCAATGTCACGCTGCGCGGAGCGGGAGCGAACCTGACAATTCTCGACGTACACGGTTCTGGCAACGGTGCGATTAATCTCGGTTCGGGCTATCCGTCAGTTCCGGGAGTTTCGGTTACCGGCGGAGCGACCAGCGGCTCTACCAGTATCACGGTCTCCAGTACATCCGGCATTAGTGTGGGCAAGTATCTGATGATCACGGAACTGAACGACCCTTCTTACGTCACCATTCAGGGTGGCGAGGGAAACTGCACGTGGTGCGACGGAGGGCTGGGCTACAACGGCACCAGGGTTCGAGGACAGATGCTTGAGGTCACCTCGGTGAGCGGAAATACCGTTGGTTTTGATCCCCCTCTCTACACTGCATACAGTGGCACGCCACTGGTGGCTCCGATGACGGCGATCACCTACGCCGGAGTCGAGAACCTTCAGGTATATGCGAATAACACGGGGTATAAGGCGAGCTTTCAGCTCAGCGGATGCGCCTACTGTTGGCTCAAGGGAATCGAAGCAAACTACACGGATGGAGACTTTGTACAGGTGCACTACGGATTCAGGGACGAAATTCGAGACAGCTACTTCTCGAACGCTTACCAGCACTCCGCCGGCGATTCCGATTCCGATATTTTCATCGTGGATAAGACAACAGCCTCACTGGTCGAGAACAACATTGTCGAACGCGCCCACGTCTCTATCATGATCAACTGGGGCGCCGCCGGAAATGTGATCGCCTACAACTATATGATGGGGGAATTTGATTCGGGTGGGACCAACTTCGTGATTGGCGGTATCGGAGTTCACGGCGCGCATCCGCAATTTAACTTGATCGAGGGAAACGTGATGAACCAGTACTATCCCGATCAGGTTTGGGGGTCCTCGGCTTATAACACCTCGTTCCGCAACTGGACAATTGGAACTGGAAAAGCCTGCAAGCCGCTCACCGGAAGGGGAGCTGTAACCTGCAGCGGCACGAATGGCTGGTATCCATTTCAGGCATCCCGAGCCATGCAGATTGGGCACCTGTCCCGCTACTACAATTTCGTCGGCAACGTGTCCGGCTCGGATGCCCAGCAGGCCGTGGGTTCCAGCCATGTCGGTTTGCTCGAGTACTCGTCGTCGCGCTCCTACGATTCTACGAACTATAACTTTACATTTGGCTATGGCGAATCGAATGACAGCGGGTCGGGCTCAGGATGCTCGGGAGGAACAGCGCCCTGCCACTCTTCGGATGCCTATGCCACCGCATTTCTTCATGGCAATTACACCCAAGCGGACGGTTCCATCAACTGGGCTGCGGGCGTTACTCATAGCCTGCCCGTCTCGTTCTATCTCACTGCCAAACCTTCATGGTGGGGGTCCCTGCCCTGGCCTTCGATCGGTCCTGACGTAACGGGTGAAAGCGGTGCGGGCGGACACGCGTCCCTCAGTTCGTCGAACCCGGCCATGGATTGCTATAACAATCAGATGCACGGTTCTGATGGAGGGGCAGGCAGCCCGTTGACTTTCAATCCAGGCAATTGCTACGGGAACGCTCAAACGCTGGCGCCCCCGACTGACCTAAAAGCTGTTACTCACTAGACTCATCAGTCTGATGACGTAAATCACGAGCTGCATTGCTGGAATTTGCTTGCCGCTGCCCTTGCGCCTATCCTATCCGAACCCACACCGGGTTCGTTGACCTAGATCAAGAATGAAGCCCTTCAACGCGGACGGATCGTTTCAGGCCCCTACGCCCGGCGCGGGCGCCGGCTTGCGTCAGCTTGCGCTTCGCAGCGCCGCGATCACAGTCCTCTCCGGTGGTTTCGGACTTGCGATCCAGATTGTTGCTACCGCTGTTCTGGCCCGCCTCTTGACCCCAAGGGACTTCGGCCTGGTCATAATGGTGACGACATTCAGTCTGCTCCTGGTGAATTTTGGTCTGAATGGGTTCACGGAGGCGGTTGTCCAACGGGAAGAAATCGATCACACACTGGCAAGCAACCTGTTCTGGATCAATGTCGGTGGTAGCTCGCTGTTGGCAATCGCATTTGCCGCAGCCGGATCCCTGCTCGCAGATATGTACCACGACCCGAGGGTCGCGGGTGTCGCCCAGGCCATTGCAGTCACTATTTTCCTGACAGGATTGTCGGTGTTGCACTTGGCTTTGCTGAAGCGGGCAATGAGATTCAAGATGGTTTCCGCTAATGACATGGTTGCCCGCGGCATTTCCGTCCTGGTCTCGATCGTCCTGGGCTTCGCAGGCTGGGGATACTGGGCGCTTGTGGCTGGGGCGATTTCACTCCCTGCGAGCACCTGCGCAGGGGCCTGGGTCCTCTGCCGATGGACGCCGGGCCTCCCTCGTCGCGCTCCGGGAACCGGGCCGATGATCAGGTTTGCCATCAGCACTTACGGACGCTTTACAACCGGCTATTTCACGAACAACCTTGACAACTTTCTCGTGGGCTGGCGCCTTGGTCCTACGCCGTTGGGCTTCTACAAGAAGGCGTATGACCTGTTTGTTCTCCCATCGAACCAGCTTTCTACTGGTCTGACCGTGGTTGCAGTGTCAGCACTAAGCCGTTTGCAACGCGACCCAATCCATTACAAACGCTATTTCCTCGGTGCGCTGGGTGTCATGGCGTTTGTCGGCATGGGACTCAGCGCCGACCTAACCCTGGTCGGCAAGGATCTGATTCTGGTGCTCCTGGGCCCAAAGTGGGGAGAGTCGGGCAGGATTTTCACTCTTTTCGGCCCCGGAATCGGGTTCATGCTGCTCTACTGCACCCATATCTGGCTGCACCTTTCAATTGGAAGAGCGGACCGCTGGTTTCGCTGGGGCTTGGTCGATCTGGTAGTGACGACCTTCTTCCTGTTCGTGGGTCTGCGCTGGCAAGCGGAAGGAATCGCGGTGGCGTGGGTTGTTTCTTATTGGATCATCACGTTGCCTGCCCTCTGGTACGCCGGAAAGCCCGTAGAACTTAGAATTTCGTCGATGGCAGCCGTTATATGGAAGTATGTTCTCGCTTCCCTGATAGCGGGCTACGCCACGTTCCTGATCACGCATGCATTCCCATCTTTAGGTGTGCGTCCAGGTTCGCTTTGGGCCTTCGGTCGTTTAGTCATCGTTTCTTTTCTGTTTGGAACTTTGTATCTCGGTGCGGTCATTTCGCTGCATGGAGGCTTTGCACCTCTGAATCAACTGCGGAGGCTTTTCCTGGAGGTGACCTCGCGGCGGCAGTCTTCCAAGCAAGGTCTGGCCTCCGAACCGCTAGCTCATTCTTTCGACGGCCTGCAACCGGAAGCCCTGGCTGGAACTGAGTTTTCCAGATAGCTCCACAAAGGCGATCAGGATCACGACGGATCAAGCGAGACGGCGTTCGACGAACCGCAGCGCACCGTCCGGGCATTTCAAACAGTAGAACTAAACATGCAATTCATAATTCCAAAACGGATCATTCAAACCGGTAAGACCGCGCAGCAACCGCTGCGCAACCGGGCCATGGTGGCGAACCTGCGCCTTCTGCATCCTGACTATCAATACTTGTTTTTTGATAACCAGCAAGTAGAGAGTTTTATCGATCAACAATTTCCCCAATACCGGGCGGTTTTTGATTCATTTCGCTTTCTCATTCAGCGCTACGACTTCTTCAGGTATCTCGCCGTCTACCACCATGGCG
>PMBA01000016.1:0-1682 GCA_003152795.1 Acidobacteriaceae bacterium
ATCAGTGGAAGCAGACCAAGCCGATTCTTCCACCACACTCGAACGCAAAACGATATGGAACCAGATAACGAAAGACTTACGATTATGAACACAACCATCGTCGCCAGAGACCTGACGAAGCAAGCGCCCCACAGCCCGCGCGAACGCATTAACGGATTTGTCATTGCGGCTCGGGCCGTTGACAAATGCCGCGCCAATCTGGCGGGAAAACTTGGGGAATATCATTACGATTGTCCGCTGGACAATATGCTCTTCAGCTTCAAGGGCGTTACCGAAAAGCAGTTCACAGCGGCGGTTACGACCGCGTCGAATTATGAGGAGGTCGGCGCCTGGCTGCAGGCGAACGGCACGCCAAAAACGGCTGTGGAAATCAAGGCGTGGTCGGATGGCTTGGAAGCCGGCAGCATGGGCAAAGATCCGGAGCGTCGGGCATTCTTCATTGAGAACTGCAAGAAGGTTGGGATCAATCCCGAGACGAGCACCACGTTCGACTGGCTCGATGCCGACGATCGCGCAAGCTTCTAATACTGCACCCATTCGCACGGTGACGGGCTCTGGTGTCCATTCCCGGCCAATCGTGTCGGGCACTTTGATCTCGAAAGCGAAGTGGACTCAAAAAGAGATTGAGGAAAATGTTAGACTACCAGAATGATTCCCGAGCGCACAACTGTTAGTCTTGTCCCATTCAGGAGGATGGCATTTGTTTCGTTACTGCTGGTGGCGTTTCAACCAGCGTCTCAAGCACAGCCTCCGAATGTTCCGGCAATCGAGCTGGTGCGCCAGACGGTGGCGCATGAACTGGCAGCGGCAAATGCGAGCGGCCACTATAGGTACCGGATTGACGAACAGACGCCGCACGGCTCAGAGACCCGCGATATGGTCGAGACCCGCAATTGGTTGATCGGCCGTCTGGTTCTCAAGAACGGCAAACCGCTTGCTCCCGCACAGAGACAAGAAGAGGATGAACGCTTGCGCGACCTGTTGACGGATCCCGAACATCTGGAGAGATTCCAAATCCAGGCGCACAAGGATGAAGCACGCGTCCGCCGGATGATCAAGTCATTGCCAGAGGCATTCCTTTTTCAGTACGACGGCACGGAAAAGAACGGTTCCGGCCGCGAACTAATTCGGCTGAAATTCAGTCCCAATGCAAACCTGACCATGCGTTCATTGGAGCTGCGGGTATTGCAAGGGATGGAAGGGGCGATGCTGATCGACCCTGTGGACGAGCGTCTGGTGCGGGTAGAAGCCGAATTGTTTCGAGATGTTGATTTTGGATGGGGCATCTTCGGCCGAATCCGTCGCGGAGGCAGTTTCTTATTGGAACAGCAAGGCGTCGGGAGTGATCGGTGGGCGATCACGACGTTGTCCATGCACTATACCAGCCGGATCGTTCTGTTTGTGAATACCCGTACTGACACAGTGAGCAAGACGAGCAACTTCCACCGCATGTCGAACGATCTGACGCTACAGCAGGGGTTGGAACTGTTGCTGAACCCGCGTTAGGACAATGGGCCGGAGTTCATCGCGCAAGCCGTCGCATCATGGCTGCTTTCTCGCTTCTTTTGAGGAATCCGTGCGCATATGTTAAATTGAAAGTCGATGAAACGAATCACGGTTTTGCTGGCGGACGACCATACGGTTGTGCGCGAAGGGCTTCGCAAGATGCTGGAGCTGGAAGA
>PMBA01000016.1:1761-2391 GCA_003152795.1 Acidobacteriaceae bacterium
TATATCAAATCCGCAACGGAGTCCGGTGCCGTGGGATTTCTGCTCAAACAAGCCTCCGCCGAGCTTCTGTTCGAGGGGATTCGGGAAGTCTATAAGGGGCATAGCTTTTTCGGCCCGTTCGTCGGGAAGCTTCTTCCCGAACGCGAGCGAAAGTCGTTGGATCCAGCTGGACGGCCGAAGCCGCGCGACAGCCGCCTGACTTCGCGCGAGATAGAGGTGCTCCAACTGCTTGCCGAAGGCAAGGCCAACAAGGAAGCGGCCACCGAACTGGGCATCAGCACCACGACCGTCAAAAAACATCGCGCGAAGATCATGAGCAAGCTCAACATCCACGACNNGGTCTCACCCGCTACGCCATCAGCGCGGGTATCATCGACAGCGACGTCCAGTCGACCATCGTTTAGCGCCGGAAGCTTTTGGGGTTCTCCACCTCGCTCCGACTTGTCCCGGTCGCGTCAGGTTTCGCTCACCCCCCTTCCGACCTGCCGTGTCGGGGCTGGATTCATCAAGTCTGGCATGGGCCACACACCCCATAGCGCCCATACGGTTACCCAGAGTATTTTCTCATTCTGAACACAACAACCAACAACGAACCGAAAGAACAACCATGACCAAGAACAATAGCGTCGT
>PMBA01000016.1:2448-2573 GCA_003152795.1 Acidobacteriaceae bacterium
TGGGGGCTTTCTGGGGTGGGTTTTGGGGATTGTTGTTTGGTTCCGCGTTCTTTTGGGTTCCTGGTGTCGGGCAGGTTTTGGTGGCGGGACCCCTCGTTGCTTGGATTGTCGGGGCGCTGGAAGGC
>PMBA01000205.1 GCA_003152795.1 Acidobacteriaceae bacterium
CGGGCCAGGAATTGCCGGACGTCAACGCCATCGGCCTTCAAAGACTCCACGATTTCCGCATCGGTGAGGTCGGCATCATCCAAAACGAAATTATGCAGTTTTTGAGCTGCGCTTTGAAATTTGTCGTTCATAACCCTCTCCATCTTTATTTATTTTGTTTAATGCTGTTTCAGCCACCACTTTGAGCACACGTCGCATTTCATACACACGGGCAACTGACAGTCCCGTGTCCTCAACAATCTCGTCCACTGTGGTGGCTCCATTCTCAAACGCCTTCACGGTTTTCCTCAAATCCTCGCTCTTTGCCACACGGGAATCCGAGTAAATGGCATCAAAAAGATCCTCGCAGAATTCAGACGTCCGCAAGGCCGCTTCAGGGCTTGGCTTTTCGTCCGAAATCGGATCGAAAAACTCGGGATCCTCGACAATTACGGCATTGAATTTTTTTAGCTTGTGGATGTTCCAGAGCACGCTTTTGACCGCGCGCTTTAGCTGTATCCACATGCCGTCCTTCGAATTAAAATGTCGAACCGACTCGTCAGGATCATCGCGGCGCGTTAACCCAAGCTGAAAGGCTGTGTAAACCTCGCACACAATGTCTTCCGGCGTGTAGCCCCCCGGCATTGGCTTTCCGTCAAACCAGCCGTAATGCGCCTTGGCCCAATATCTTGCGAAGACGAGCAGTCGCAAGCCTACCGACTCCCAGTTGGCTTCTCTAAACTCAATTTCCGCCGAGTTCTCTTTCATGCCTTCAACGTGCTTAAGCTAAGAACTTTCGATTTTTTGTGGAAAATCTCTCAACCCGAGCAAATTTTATTTTCCAAAAAACGCCCCAATTTCAGTTTTAGTGGTTGAGCGGCGAAGCATCGATTCACTGGTGTGAGGATGCCAAAGGCCGCGCAACAACAAAATCTTAACTTTATGCCTGAACAGAACAACAACATTACGAGCCAGAGCGCTGCTTTGGCCCCCGAAACCGCAACCGATCGCCCGGCTGCAAAGTGGGCAGCGACCGTGAATGACGCCCTCGTTTTAATACCGAGGCACGCCACCGCCCGTCTCATAAAGGAAGAGGCGGGAGTTGCCCCTGAAATGGTGATGGTCCGCGACTACGGCTCCCCAAACGACCTCCCCTTGGAGGATGACACCAAGGTTGACCTGGCGGATGGGAACGTTTTCTACACGCTGCCGCGCTGCGACGTGAAGCAACCTGAAGGCTGCCCCGAGAAACCGAAATTCGCCTTCATCGTTGATGACCGCCCGGAGGAAACCCTCAACCCTCACCAGACAGGCCGCACGCTGCGGGAACTCTTCGGCTACGTGCCGGCGGTGCGCTTGTTCCGCGACTATGAGTCGCCACACGACCAACCCATCGGCTTGGATGAAGTCGTCCTCTTCGTTGCTGGTCCGGTTTTCTACACACGCCGAGGCGAAAAGGGGCTGACGATCATCGTCAACAAGCAGGACTTCGGTGAGGCGGACGGCGTGAAGCTTGAAATGACGGGGCGTGAGATTGCAAGCCTCGTGAGCCCCGACCCGAACCAAACCGAGGTTACCCAAGTCAAGGGGAAGGAACGCATCAAGGTGGGCTTGGACGAGAAAATCAAAATCCACAACTGCGAAGAGTTCTGCGTCATTCGCACCAACGTGAAAGGCGGATTCGAAATCTCTCGAATCGAACGTGAACTTGGGACACTCAAGGAGAACGGGGGTGAGGTGACGTTTGTGGCNNCTGGCTACCCGCACATCAGCGAAACCGATGTGCTCGTCACGGTCCCCGCTGCCTATCCGGGCGTGATGTTGGACGGTGCCTACTTGCCTGTGGGATCTCCCTTGCTTGGCCGTGTCGAGGGAGCTCCGCAGGGAGCGACCATCCAAGCACTTGGTCGTAACTGGCAGTTGGTTAGCTACCACCCGCACAACGGCGGTGGTGGACCGGCTTGGAACAAGGACCGTCACGGGCTTCACACCTATTACACTGAGGTCCTTTCGTGGATTCAACGCGCACGCCAATAATGAAAGAGATTCTCCTCCAACGAGACGGGCGCGAAGGTCTGTGGCGGATACGGGCGGACGATAAACAAAAGCTTCTCCGCCTGCTTTTTCACCGCTACCCCGAAAGGGAGTGGGGAACCTTCTTTCGATTCGGCTTTCGCCGAACCGCGTGGGGAATCCTGCTGGCTTACGTGGATATGCTTGTGCCCGAGCCCGGAGATTTAGACCGGAGAAGTGGAATCGTGGAATTCAGGCCTGGCTACATCCAGCGCGCTCTTACAAGCTTTGATGATCACCCGCTCGGAATCGGTATGATTCATTCGCATCCAGAAGGGTGTGGTGTTTTGCCTAGTATGACAGACGACGATATGGATTCTTACTTTTCTGAAGAGTTTGAGCGCTTCAGCGCTGGCCGTCCTTATGCAAGCATCATCGTGGCAAAGAACGAAGACGGGGAGTTGCGCTTCAGCGGCCGGCTTTTCGACAGGGGAGAGTGGTTTGAACTGACAACGGCACTTACTGTAGGGGCGGAGCTGCTCCGCGAACAGTCCGCGACGGGGCGACGATTCACAACTCGTGGCGAGGAAACCGCTAACGGAAGGATCCTTGAGCGCGTGGCCCAATTGCTCGGGCCACAGACCCCACAAAAGCTAAGGAACGCTGCCGTGGGCGTTGTGGGGGCAAGTGGAACCGGGAGCCCGGCGCTAAACGTACTCGCCCGATCCAGAATTGGGAAAATTGTGGTTGTAGACCCTGGTCAAGCAAAAGACTCAAATCATCAGCGAAATCTCGCAATGCGATTTAGTGACCTCAACGCAGGCCAAAAGCCCTATAAGGTAGCCTTGGCGCGCCGAATGATTGAAGAAATCAATCCCGAGGTCGGAGTGCGCTCTTTTGTTGGAGATGTATTGGATGACATGGTGTTGGATGAATTGCTGCGGTGCGATGTGGTTCTTGGTTGCAGCGACTCCAACTATGCACGTGCCGCGTTAGGGGACATCGCCGCGCAATACCTAGTGCCCGTCATTGACCTCGCCGTTCAAATGCGCGCCGAAGAGGGGGTTCTTCGGGAGCAACTTAGTGAAATCGCCTACTACGCTCCTGGTTCCCCGTGCCCTTGGTGCTGCAACCGTGTTACGGCAGGAGCCATCCGCTACGAGACGAGCACAGAAGGTGAACGAGAGTTCATGGAGAACGCCGCTGCTGAGGCGGAGCGAAGGGGTGTTGACGGCGCCCAATATTGGGGAGGCACTCCGCCGCCGGAGCTTACAGTGGGCTATTTAACCACGATGCTCGGTGCGATGGGTGCGGGTTACGCTCAAACTCTCATTCTTGGCGCAGGCACAATTCCGCACCAGCGATTCCAGTTCGATGTCGGCTTGCCGTCATTTGCTTTGGCCGAAGATGTCCGCGAGCCAAACAAAGAATGCTCATGTCAGCGCCTAATCGGGTGGGCCGACCAAGCGAAAGCTGACCGCAGCGTGTCAAAACCCGCTCATTGGCCGAGTCCTTTTGAGATTCCTTGAGGGCCCTGCACTTGAGGGCGTCGACATTCCCTTAACGCTCGCTCTTCGTTTCGTTCCATTTTTCGTGCTCAAGTCGGCCATTCCCGCCGCGCAGCCGGTCATGCCAGGGAACCTGTCATGCCGCCCGCAATGCAGCGCGTTTGTCCGCAATTCTTTCGCTCTCCTGTTTTCCGTTTTTGGTCATCTCTTCAAAGCTTGTGAAAGGGATGCCCTT
>PMBA01000405.1 GCA_003152795.1 Acidobacteriaceae bacterium
GTCAGCCCCAGCAGCACACTGGTCAGAATAGGGGACATGCGGGGAAAGAATAGCAGGAAGTTGCAGGAAGCCGTCAGCTCTCAGCCATCAGCCTTCAGTAAAACCGAGAACGTCGCGCCAGCTATAATCCGGTTTAACTGAAAGCTGATGGCTGACAGCTGACGGCTGCTTCCCATGCGCTTCGAACTCTTTATCGCAACCCGCTATCTCCGCGCCAAGCGCCGCCAGGCGTTTATCGGCGTCATCACCGGCATCTCCGTCCTCGGAGTCGCCGCTGGAGTCGCTTCGCTGATCGTGGCGCTGGCTATCAACAACGGCTTTCGGCAGGATTTGCAGGCGCGCCTGCTCGGTTCGACCGCGCACATCAGCCTGCTGCGCGTTGAAAGCGACGGCATACGCGACTGGCGTCCGCTGCTTGAAAAGTTATCGAAACAGCCGCACGTGGTCGCGGCCGCTCCGGCGATTTACGAGCAGGTGCTGATTTCGCGCGGCCCACGGGCCCGCGGCGCGGTACTGAAGGGAATGCTGCCGCCGTACGAGCGCAAGGTCAGCGATCTGCTGAACTCNNCAACGGCGGCGGACAAGAGTGTCCGCCCTACACAAACAGATTCCCCCGACGACCTGGCCACCGTCAAGCAACGCCAAGCCGCCATGCCTCCCATCATCCTCGGCAAAGACATGGCCGAGCAGATCGGCGCCACCGTCGGCTCGGTCGTGCTGGTGACTTCTCCACAGGGAGAGCTCACTCCGTTTGGCATGGTGCCGAAATATATTCGCTTTCATGTCGCCGGAATCTTCAACTCCGGTTTCTTTGACTACGATTCCTCCTGGGCCTTCATCCGCCTGGCCGACGCGCAGCAACTGTTCGGCCTGGGCGACGTAATCTCCGTCATCCAATTCAAGCTCGACGATATCTACCTCGCCGGCGACGTGGCCCGCCAACTCGAACAGGCCGCCGATCTTATTTCAGGAAGCCACGGCTTCATGGCCACCAGTTGGATGGAACAGAACAAGCCTCTATTCCGCGCCCTCCGCCTCGAGCGCGTCGTCACCTTCATCACCATCGGCCTGATCGTTTTCGTCGCCGCGCTCAACATTTTAATCTCGCTGATCATGATGGTCATGGAGAAGACGAAGGATATTGCCGTGCTCATGTCTCTCGGGACAAAGAAAAAACAGATCCGCCGCGTCTTCATCGCGCAGGGCGTGCTGATCGGAGTGATCGGCACCGCCATCGGCCTCGTGCTCGGCTACGCGATCTCCTGGGCGGGAGGACACTACCACTTCATTTCCCTCTCCGCCGAAGTCTATTCGATTGACTATGTGCCGTTCGCGCCCCGCCTGATCGATGGCTTGATCGTCGCCCTCGTATCCATCGGCATCTCATTCATCGCGACAATTTATCCCTCATGGTCGGCCGCGAGAATTCTGCCAGCGGAGGCGCTGCGCTACGAGTAGGCCTCCGTCGCTCCCTCCTGTGACCACGGTCACATTGCAATTGTTTTCCATAGGTATACAGTCTTTCGCATAGCTCGTTTCCGCAACCGGAAGCGCGGAACCGGCTTGTTCCTCCTCACGGTCGGATGAATCGCGATCGGATGGATCGCGATCTCACGGATCATGATCCGGCTGATTGTGTCCGGCTGATCGTGGTCTAATGGATCAGTCGCCGTCGTCTCAGGTTCTAGCGAGCGTCCGGCTTGGTACTTAGGAGGGCGCGTTTGCATCCAATAGCTCAAGATCCTCTGCTGAGGGTCGAAGGGTTAAGTAAGGTCTTTCGCTCAGGCGAAGCCGAGCTCGTGCTCTTTGAGAATCTGTCTTTCCAGGTCAGCAAAGGGACCATGCTGGCGATCGTAGGGCAATCGGGTGCCGGAAAGAGCACTTTGTTGCACATTCTGGCCGCCCTTGATCGCCCCTCCGCCGGTGCCGTATACTGCGCAGACTCCCACGTGAATGCGCTTTCCGAGGATGCCGCCGCCGAGTTTCGTAACCGCGACATCGGCTACGTCTGGCAGTTCCATTACCTCCTGCCCGAATTCACCGCGCTGGAGAATGTTGCCATGCCCCTGCTGACCCGCGGCCAATCGCTATCCGCCGCGCTACCAGCAGCTTCGCGCTGGCTGCGCCAGGTCGGACTCGAAGCCCGCGGGCATCATCGCTCGGGCGAACTTTCCGGCGGCGAGCAGCAACGCCTGGCCCTGGCGCGCGCCCTCATCACCCAGCCGCAAGTGCTGCTGGCTGATGAACCTACAGGTGATCTCGACGGGCGTACCGGAGAATTGGTCTTTGAGTTGGTCGCGCGTTTGCACCGTGAACACCAGTTGACCTCGGTCATCGCCACCCACAACCTGGCGTTTGCACGTCGGTGCCATCGCGTTTTACGGTTGGATCAGGGCAAAATACAGGAAGTGGAGCCCGGGTCGCTTCCCGTTTAAGGA
Organism: Acidobacteriaceae bacterium; assembly: GCA_003152795.1. Lineage (GTDB taxonomy): Bacteria > Acidobacteriota > Terriglobia > Terriglobales > Acidobacteriaceae > Acidiflorens. Next base: position 2,439 of record PMBA01000405.1, read on the forward strand.
AAGACAGTCAAAACAGTCGCCGCAGGATAGGTGATAGTCGACAGTCGATCGTCGCAACATCGCGCTACCCGAAGGTAAGACTGTACTGGTTACGATAAGGCCGATATCGCTGGGAGTTTTGGCGATATGAATGCATAATCAGGGGTTGGGTTGTCGGGGGGAAATCAGTATATGTTCGAACGCTATACGGAGAAGGCCAGGCGCGTCATCTTTTTTGCGCGGTATGAGGCCAGCCAGTTCGGGTCTCCTTACATCGAGACCGAACACTTGCTGCTCGGACTGCTGCGTGAAGATAAGGCACTGACCAATCGTTTTCTGCGCTCTCATGCCTCGGTCGAATCGATCCGCAAACAGATCGAAGGCCACACCACCATCCGGGAAAAGGTTTCTACCTCGGTCGATCTTCCCCTGAGCAACGAATGCAAGCGCGTGCTCGCCTACGCCGCCGAAGAGGCGGAGCGCCTTTCCCACAAACATATCGGCACCGAGCACCTGCTGCTGGGATTGCTGCGCGAAGAAAAGTGTTTTGCGGCTGAGATTCTGCACGAGCGCGGATTGCGCCTCTCTACCATCCGCGAAGAACTCGCCCGCACCAGCCAGGAAAAAGCGGCGCCCCAACGCGGACAGCGCGAGTCCTCCTTATTGAGCGAGTTTTCCCGCGACCTGACGCAGTCCGCCATGGATAACCAACTCGATCCACTGGTCGGCCGCGACGGCGAAGTCGAACGCGTCGTCCAGATCCTCTGCCGCCGCACAAAAAATAATCCGGTACTCATCGGCGAGCCCGGAGTAGGCAAGACCGCCATCGTCGAAGGCCTTGCCCAGCGCATCGCCGACGGCGAAGTTCCTTCCTTCCTCGCCGACAAACGCATTCTGGCCCT
>PMBA01000009.1 GCA_003152795.1 Acidobacteriaceae bacterium
GGAACGACGAGTATACGCTCCGGACATGCTTGTTTCCACAGCGCGGCTGAAATATCACGGCAAAAGCTTCGAAATTGCTCGAACTCTAATTGCGACGCTATGCTCGACACATCGCCGGATATCAAAATCACGTCGGGCAGCAAATCAGGGTAGTCTCGGGCGAGCTGCGCAACGAGAAATGCGAGCTCTCTTGGGGTCTCTTTGAGTTTGTAGAACTTGCCGAAATGGGCGTCAGAGATATGCCACACCACGGAGCGTACCTTGTAGCCCAGGGAAGCGCTAGGATTTTTGAGAAGCGCCGGAGCGCAGAGTTCCGCGCCGCGGGACGCAAGAACCTTGGCTATCAGAGGGTACCTCTTTCCGCATCGCAAAACGATGTCGGGGTCACCCACCACCTGAAGCAATCGCAAGCCCTTCTCCGGATCTTCGGCGAACAGATAGGGGTACAAAGAGGGGTTCAGCTTGAAAACAGCATCCAGCTTCTCGCCAGAGCGCCCGATGTAATCAAGTATTAGGCCATCTATATCGAGTTCAGGGCCATTGGGATATCGACTAAGCAAGGCCTTGAGCTGTTCCAGTGCCAGCCTTTCAGCGGACCGAAGACTCTTCGGTTTCTGGGCCTTGGACTTCCGTGATCGCTTAGGGAGACTCATGTGCTATAGCCCTTTGGAGGACCACGTGTAGAGGGCGAATAGCGGCCGTCCACCCATTAGCCCTTCTAGATCGCCAGTCGCAGCCGCATCCAGCCGGTTGTCCAAAACCATCCCGCCCAAGAACTCGACATCTGCGGTACGACAAAAGTTGATGAGAAGCCTGAAGGTATCTCCCTTGTTAATTCCGTCATCGACAACAAGCACTTTCGCGCGTTGGTCAAACGGAGATTGCGTGTCCCCCGGCAGCCCGCTTGGACCAGTGCGAGCCAAGTCCCGCCGCGAAACCGGCACGACTACGGGAACGGCCAAAGCACGTGCAACGAGGGATGCGAACGCTTTGCCAGGCGTTTCTGCGACCGTGCATATCGCGTCAGGCCGACTTTTCGGAAACCGTTCGCTGTACCGTTGCCGGATGATATTGCTCAACCAACCCCCATAGCGCCGCGTGATCTCAACTGTGTCCGTCCGATAAAGCAATCTCTGCGCCTGCGCGTAGACATCGCCCCGTCTCAGGGCCTTTGTCTCCCATATCATCTCCCAAAAATCAAATGGTGTTAGTTGCTGCGGCACGACGGTTCGGAAATCTGCGGCCTTACTTACGTGAACTGCCGGCTGGCGAATATCACACAGGGGGCACTCGGTTGGTTTGTAGTACAGACGTTTGGTCTCAACGCCGGCCAAAAGTGGTGTGCCACTAATTGTGGGTGGCGCATTGAGCATCTTCGCGATGCTGAATACCTTCACGCGGCGTCCGTTCGCGGTTCGCTGCAATTCAGCCAAAAACGGCTCAACTGTGGTTCCGGTGTTGACAATATCCGTCAGGACAATCGCGGTCTCGTAGGATTGCGCCCAGTCTTTTGGGATGATGTCATCCGGAGAAAAGATGTCATAGGTCTCAAGAAAGTCGCAGGCCACTGTGCTCTCAAGTGCTGCTACCAACTGTACACCCGCTCTCGAAATTGTGCCACTCTCTAGACCGACTCCAATGATGAGCAGGGATTTGGATTCAGCCACAGCCGACAGAAGCCTGTCTAGCATGTATTCCCACACATTATCTCTTTGAATGTAATGAGTCAGATCGTAGTGGGTTCTTACGTGGCTGTCGCGTAATAAAAAGTGACCGATATAGCTATTGGTACGATAGATCAACGCTTGAGAAATAGTTCTTTGATCGGTTCTCAGCAGCTGTCGGAAAGCACTTCTAGGGAATGTCGACACGATCAGTTGTGGCTCGCCCGCGACCGACATAGCAACATAGCCTCGGACATCTGCAACCCAAAGTGAGAAGGTGGATTTGGGGGAAGNNTAGCGAAGTTCGACCCGAGGGATTCGTTTGCCAAGGTGTCGATGATGATCTTATCGACGCGGGTGGTGGATAAATGGAACGGTAAGAGGTTCAGCACAAGGGTGTCGGCCCGCTCGGCTGATGGCAGCTCCTCGATCTGGCGTTTCAATTCTCGAGCAAAATACTGGGAGTAGTCGGTGAAGGATGCTGTGGCCTCCATGACCGACACGACTAGTTGACGCCTAACGGTGACTTCCCTTGCGACCTGAGCTTCCTGGAGCAGCGCTATCATGCCATCGCGCTTTTGATCCCCCTCGGCCCAACTATCCCTATCCAGTTCGGCGTCCGCAAAGAAAGGCCGAAGTTTCTCATAATCTCCAGCGGCAATTTCGGCAATTACGACGGCGGAGGAATTATCCATTGGTGATCGATGAGTGGTGTCAAGATGGCGTGAGTGGCTGCGATGCAGCGGAGGTTTGCGTTGGTACCTTGGGCATAGGGATGGCGATCCTCAGCAGGTTACCGCGCCAAGCGTGCAGCGATTTTGAGAAGATGGGATCAGTTTGTTCCGGGCCGTACGACACGCGGGCGCCGTCACTGACGATAGCTAAACGGCCCTTGAAGACGGTTAGTGTGTCCTCCTTGATGTAGGTAAGGCCCATTCCAGCTTTTTCTGCATGCGGCCCAGTCTTACTTGTGACACCGGGCATCGTAGCGTAATCTGTTATTTCGCCGATTTGAATGACATCAAGTTGATGTCTGGCGTAGCCGGCATGAGCGTTCTCGCCTGATCGATCCGACTTGAAGCGAGGATAAATCGTCGAANNGAATCGAATCGCCGTTGTCGGCTACGCAGAGAATGAGTTCACCCGTGGCACCCATCAGGGATATCGAAAGCATCCCAATCGTGGCGTTCGGATGCTCCTGAACGTTGAGCAGGGCCTCGGTGAGGATGTGATCTGCGAAGAGGTCGGCGGTTCTTCTGTCGGTGCCACAATGTGCTGTCAAAATGTCACCGATGCGCGCAGCCTGGAACTCGCGGATGCAGTGCGAGACCTTTTCGGGGGAGATCGGAGCAGATCCAGTGAAGGAAGGATCAGCAAGATTCCGTATCTCGGTAAGGCGCCTCGACATCAGGGATTGTAGAAGCCGCGTCTCATCGATGACTTTGCTGGGTAGGTAGATCTGTCGGGGCTCCGGCGGATCGAAATATGTGCGCTGCTCTGGCACCAGCAGTCTAGACAAATCGGCATCAATGTTCAGGAGCGCTCGATCAAATCGCCAGCGCCTCAAGTAGTCAGCACTCCGCTCAGCGGCAACTTGGTGCGCCGGGGACATGCTCTGGTGACTGGCGGGTAGCCGGAGCTTGAACGACAGGCCCAACTGCCGACGATAATGATCGAGCCCTACAACCAGCCAGAGGAGGGCAGAAATGTCCCAGATCCGCACACCGGAAAAATCCATTACAAGGGTGGCGCGTGGATCGGCCGCAGTAGCGTAAGGCTCAACACTGAACGTGCTGAAAGCCTCAAGCTCCGTCAGCCCGAAAAAACCTCGGTCGGTTGGTGCATAAACGACAAACGAATTCTCAAGAGGCGCCCAAGGCGCACCAGCGGTTTCTGCCGTCAAATCTCCACCCACTTCGGATGTTGCACGATTTTTGATCTGGATGTAAAGGGGATTGTACCACCAACCATGGACTCCGGTTGAGTCGAGGCGACCCAGCTTCGGGCCATCCATCCACTGTCTCATAGATTAGCATGGCTCGTCGCCGCGGCCATATTTGCTATCCCCAAAGGCCTGTTCCGCAACTCAGAGGCGCGCCAACCGCTTGAAAATACAACACATCTTCACCGCCAGACAGCCCGTGAACGGAATCCACGAAGACGTCGCGCCTCGGAGTACGGGCTTTTCTGCGAGGATGGCGATCACTGGACTGACGGGAGTTGAACGGCCTTGGAGGCCTGCTGCTGTCGTTCGGCATCCTCCCTGCGCTTTTCGTCGGCCGTGCGCTGGCGGGCGGCGATCTCGTCGAGGGCGTGTCGCTTCGCCTCCATCCGGACGTGGGAGTANNATGCTCATGATCACCTCGTCGCCGGCCCCGGACTCGGCGAGTTCGGTGACCAGGGTGTGGCGGTTGTCGTGCCACCGTCCAACGACCTTCGCGTTCTTGCGCACCTTCGTCCACGCCGTCCTGAGCGTCGTAACTGGGCGGGTGGGGTC
>PMBA01000213.1 GCA_003152795.1 Acidobacteriaceae bacterium
AACCCTCTGCGGGGATTTTGGGACACGCCAGGAGCGCCCTGGGCAGGGAGGCGTGAGACAGCTGGTCCAAGACCAGATCTTTCTAGGTTCGAGAGATGGTCTAAGTTCCCCACGATCAGCTCGCCATGCTCGTCTTCCAATCCGCCTTTTGCTACGGGTCTCGGTCAATACGCTCCAAGGCACCACTTCGTTCTGGGAAGAAGTGCGCGCCGGCATTGCGGATGAGGCGCGGTCGCTGGTCATGGAAAATGTTGAGATCGAGTATCGGACCTGTCCGCACCTGGGCGAGGGAGAGGAGGAGGCGTTCGAAGCGGCTTTGAAATCGAAAGTCGACGGCATTATCACGTTTCCCAGCCGACCGCAGAAATTGCGCTCCGGAATCCGCCGCGCCTCACGCAGCAGCATCCCCGTGGTTTGTGTTGCCACCGACGCTCCTGGCACAGGACGCTTGGCGGTGGTCCCATTGATACGATGGCCAGCAGCTCTCTCGCCGCGGATCTGATGGGAACTTTTTTGCGGGGCCAGGGAAAAGTCGCCGTCACTCTGAGTTCGCTGGCCATCACCGAGCATACCGAGAAACACAAGGCCTTTGCTGACACAATTCTCAACCTGCACCCGCGGATGCAGTTGCAGCAAGTGATCGAGGATAATGACGTCGAAGCGGAAGCCTACGAGAAGAGCCGCGAGCTGTTCGCGAAACATCCCGACCTGGCCGGCGTCTATGTGACGACCGAAGCTTCGATCCCGGTGCTGAAGGCGGCCCGTGAAGCGAAGATGCTGGGCAAGATCACGTTCATCACGACCGATCTCTTTCCAGCCCTGGTGTCGGAGATTCGTTCGCAGGCCGTGGCAGCCACCATTTATCAGCGCCCCCGGACCCAGGGACGCATGGCGTTCCGTGTGCTGCATGAATTTCTGGCGGATGGCGAATGTCCGTCGTTCCAGGTCACACTAGCTCCGCACCTGGTGATGCGAGGCAACCTGGACTTTTTCCTGCAACGGCAGTCGGCAGAATCGGCCCCCCCAACGCGTCACACGGCTGCAAACGGATGCATCGGATCTAGTTGAATACTTTGGCTAGCCGTGATCGGCATCGCGTCAATAGGGAACTTGCTGCGTCGCATCACGCTGCAACGCGTCGCGCATGCGATCGCGACGCTGACGGATCTGGTCGCTTCCCGGACCGTTCGGCACAAGCTTCAAATACTCGTCGAAATCCTGCACGACCGCGGCAAACTTCTGCTGCTGGATGTGAGCGTTGGCAAGAAAAAGATAGATGTTCGGATTGTCGGGCTTGAGTTCCTTGGCTTGTAAGGCGCTGGCTTCCGCTTCCCGGCCGCGTTTGAGTCCCACCAGCGCCCGCGCCAGTTCATAGGGACTGTGCCAGGAGGCGTCGCCCGCAGCCAAAGCTTGCCGAGCGTCGAGTTCTGCGTCAGTGAACCGCTGCTGGTCGTTCATCATTTGCGCCATCAGGAAGAGGGCATCCGGATATTTCGACGCACTGATCTCGATCGCCGTTCGTAACGCTTTTTCTGCTTCCGGGAGTTTGTTGAGCCGATAATCCGCAACTCCAATTTGGGCGTAGGCTTCGTAGTAGCCGGGAAAGTCGTCGATCGCACGTAGAAATTGTGCGATCGATTTTTCCGGCTGCCCCTTTTGGTAGAGTAATTTCCATCCTTTCTCGAAAGCCTCACGGGCATTCACAGGAATCGCCAGCTGTCGGGCGGAGACTTCGCCGCCCGGAGAAGTCGGATGATCCGAGTGAGGCTTGTGCAGATAAATCAAGATCGCAGGCGACGAGCCAGCCATGACCTGCGCGCCCACGGTGGCCGTCTCATACCCTTGCCTCCGGGCGATCACGTAGTAATCGCCGTCGCGCAGGCCGCCAAAGCGAAACTGTCCATCGATATTCGAAACCGTGGGAGGAGCAGCGCGTTGGCCGGCGGAGAGGACTTCCAGATCGACCGACTCCAGCAACGCATTGGTGGTCTCGTCGCGCACCGAGCCGTTGACTTGACATGCAGCGTGGCGGAGAAAACAAATCGGGATTGTCAGCAGAAGCAGGAGGGAGAATCGGTATCGCAAGAAGTTCCCTCCTTTTCGGCCAGCATTCTAGCACTGTTCGACTGGCCTGCAAGCAAAATCCCCTGATGGTTTCACTTTCGCAAGCTTGACTTCTGCCGCCAACCACTCTTAACTCTGGAAGGACATGGGAACTGTGGGGGTGGGTCATCACGGGCGATGAATCGAAGGTGGGACGCGGCAGACGGGCTGCCTTTGTCTTGCTCGTTCTGATCGTGGCGGCGGACCCTCCATGGCCGATGGCACAGGTCGCGGGGACGGCTGCATCAAATAATGACTCGCTTCAGCAGCACTATTCCGCTGCGGAAAACGCGCAGGCTGCATCAAATCTCGGGCAAGCCGAAGTGGAATACAAGGCGTTTCTGGCAGAAATTTTGCACCGGCTCGCTGATCGCCGCGCCCAGGCAGGCGATTTCGACAAGGCAACGGAATTCTTCGGCGAAGCATTGCCTCTTGCTCCCCAAGACAGTGCTCTGCATCTCGATTATGCCGAGGCACGGCGCTCCGCCGGCGATCTTGACGGCGCGCAGGCAGCAGCGGTCGCCGTCTTAAAGACGGAGCCGCAAAACGCTCGCGCTCATTTTGTGCTTGGCCGAATTCTGTTGCGGCGCAATGAAAATGAAAGGGCGACGGACCAGCTTGAGATCGCGGTAACGTCCGAGCCAACGTTCGAGCATGGCTACCTGTTGGGTATCGCTTACTTGAAGCGTAAGTCTCCCGACCGCGCGACGGCGGTATTTGCCGAAATGCTCGCGGGACTGGGCGACACGCCGGCGATCCACATGGAACTTGGACGGGCGTTTGCTGAGGCCGGCTATCCGGAACAGGGCATTTCGGAATTCAAGAAGACCCTCGCCAAAGACGACAAATTTCCCGGCGCTCACTATTCGCTCGGCGCGGCCTATCTGGTGGGACTGGCGGACGCGGCGTTTCCGGAAGCGGCTGAGGAGTTTCGAAAGGAATTGAAGAACCACCCGGATGATGTCTTGAGTCTTTTCCAGTTGGGCTACATTGCCGTGAGTCAGCATCGACTCAAGGAAGCGGAAGAGTATCTAGGCCACGCCGCCGCTCTCGATCCTGCCAATCCCGATGTCTACCTTTCGCTAGGGCAGGTTTATGCGGAGACCGAGCGGCGTCCGGAGGCCGATGCTGCATTACGCAAGTCGATCGATCTGACCAAAGATGTTTCGCACAATCACTATCAGGTGCAGCGCGCCCACTATTTGCTCGGGAGACTGCTGCTGCAGACAGGCCATCCCGAAGAGGCAAAACAGGAATTACAAATCGCCGACCAGCTATTGAAACAATCGGTGGCGTCGAATCAGGGCCAAGGTGAAGGTGAAGGATCAGCGCACAGCAGGCCGCCAAGTAACGCAGGTGCGAACGCACGAGCGGCAACTGCTCACGTGACGTCGGACCCCGAGACGGTAAAACAAATAGAAGCGTACGAAACAAAAGTCGGGCCGGCCATCGCCGACAGTTACAACAATCTGGGAGCAATTCTGGCGACGAACAACCGGTTCGCGGGGGCGCTGACATTTTTTCAGCTGGCCGCCGCGTGGAATCCGAGTCTCGAAGGTATCGATTACAACTGGGGGAAGGCGGCGTTGGCGGCGGAGCAGTACGATCAGGCGATCGCGCCACTCACACGGCATCTCCAATCGCATCCGCAGGACGCTGACATGCGGGCAGCGCTCGGCTCCTGCCTGTTCAAGCTCAAGCGTTATGGCGAGTCGGCGGCAATCTTGAAGCCGATGGAAATTTNNGAGTGGCGCGATCGCCGTGGGAGTGGCTCGACTGCAGAGCCTGGAAACCGCGATGCCTCAACTATTCGACATCCATATGGCACTGGCAGATGCATATTCTCTGCAAGGGGACCACCAGAATGCGGCGCGCGAGTTTGGGATTGCAGTGAAGTTGAACCCCTCCGATCTGGACGCGCAACGTAAACTCGCCAGCGAGTCCGCAACACATTAACTTTGGTTCTGATCTGAGAACACCTCCGAGGCCGGGATGCGCGCGTTTGTGACTGCAATGGCAATATTGATCGCGAGCTCCGCCGCGCCGGGCGGCGCGCCTTCGCTCCACTTCCGCGAACTCACTGCGCAGGCTGGCTTGACGACAGTTCCCCACTTCTCCAATGAGAAACGTTACCTGTTCGAGACTGTCGGCGGCGGGGTCGCGTTGTTCGATTGCGACAATGACGGCAAGTTGGACATCGTCGTCGTGGGCGACTCGACTGTCGATCGTTATCTTCAGGGCGGCGATCCGATGGTTACGCTTTACCGGCAGGATGGCGATCTTCATTTCACGGACATCACGCAATCCGCGGGTTTGAATGTCCGCGGCTGGGGCATGGGTGTGGCCGTTGGCGATTACGACAATGATGGGCTGCCTGACTTGTACGTGACCGGATACGGCCACAACGTGCTCTATCACAATCTCGGGGGATGCAAATTCGAGGACGTCACCGGAAAAGCCGGTGTCGCTGGCGGCGGGTTTAGCGTGGGTGCGGCGTGGGCCGACTACGATCGCGATGGCCGGCTCGATCTTTTCGTGGCGCGCTACGTCCATTCCGACATTCACAATTTGCCGCAGGCGGGCGCGCCCTCGTTCGATTACAAGGGCGTCGCGATTGAAGTGCCGCAAGTGGAAGGCGAAACGGCTCTGCTGTTTCACAACCGTGGCGATGGCACGTTTGAAGAAGTTTCCGCGAAGGCTGGCGTCCACAATATGAGCAAGCAACGCGGCATGGGCGTGGAATGGGGCGACTACGACAACGATGGCTGGCCTGACCTGTTCGTCACCAACGATGTTGGGCCGAACTTTCTGTATCACAACAAGCATGATGGAAGCTTCGAAGATGTTGGCTTCGCTTCCGGCACGGCTCTAAGTGACGACGGCCGCACCATGGGCAACATGGCGGGAGATTTTGGAGATTTCGATCGCGATGGAAAGCTCGACCTGGTCGTCACGCGCTACGGCTTGCAGCCTTTGAGTCTCTTTCACAACCAGGCACCCGAGGGGTTTAGCGATGTGGCTTGGAACGCACAGCTCTCCAGTTCAGGATATTCTCCCGTGCGCTGGGGGGGTGGTTTCGTGGATTTCGACAACGATGGCTGGCCCGACATCTTGATCGCGAACGGGAATGTTTCGAAGGTGCTGGAAGCGCTTCCTCATGAACTTCCCTATCGCGAACCCATTCAACTGTTTCGCAACCGCGGCGACCGGACCTTTGAAGAAGTCGGCGGCACGGTTGGACTGAATGCGGGCACGGCGCAATCGCGGCGGGGCGCGGCTTTTGGAGACCTGAACAACGATGGCAACATTGACGCGGTGATCTACAACGTCGGAGCTCCACCTTCGGTCTTCATCAACGAAACCAAGAATCACAACCACCGCGTGCTCTTTCGGATGGTCGGCACGAAGAGCAACCGAGCTGCTATCGGGGCGCGTATGACGGTTTCGACCACAAGCATGACGCAGATCGACGAGGTGCGCGGAGGGGGTGGATATTTGTCGTCGAATGATCGGCGGCTGCATTTCGGACTGGGCGGCGAGGTTACGATGAAAAAGGTCGAGATTCAGTGGCCGAGCGGGCGAACGGAAGAACTCAAGAATGTCGCGGCGGATGCGATCTATACGATTGTGGAGGGTAAGGGAATCCAGAACACCATAAAGTTGCTTCCGCCTGCCGACGATGCAAATCTCAACAGGCACTGAAGATTCAACAGAAATTCATCTCAAACTATTTCTTCGTGGCATCCCCGGTAAAGGGAACTTTCTGCTGAATGCCCTCTCCCTCGACCATGGTGTAGATCAAATCGGCTGGAAGATTTTCGAAGGTCTCCTTCTTACCGCTCGGCCACGCAATCTCCACGCGGTTCATCAGCGCATGTTCTCCCAAGCCAAAATGCAGGCGCAGATCATTCTGTGAAAACAGGCTCGATCCGCCGCGCACTTCGGTGAACTGGGAAAGATCTCCCGCCTTTACCGTGACGCGCGCGCCGATGGCTGCCTTATTGCTCTTCGTACCGATCAGATGAAAGAGCACGGCATGATTCTTGCTTTCCGTGCGATTGATCAGCAACAGCGGCGGCCCATCGGCATCGAGCACTAACACATCGACCTTACCATCGTTGTTGACATCGCCGAAAGCCACGCCTCGCCAGGATGCGCCACGCAGTTTGTCGAGGCCGGCGCTGGCTGTCACATCTTCGAACGTCCGGTCGTGGAGATTGCGGAACAGTTGAATCGGCTCGTGGTAGGGCGCCGATCCCGGAATCGAGTCTGCCTGGGGATAGACGTGTCCGTTGGTGACCAGAATGTCGTCCCAGCCGTCATTGTCCACGTCGAAGAAGCCCGTGCCCCAGCCCACGTAGGGATACGTAGGCTTCCCGAGATTCGCCTTGATCGTAATGTCAACAAATCCTTCCGGCCCGCGGTTCCAATAGAGCGTGTCGTATTGAAAGGCGTAGTCGGGGACGAACAG
>PMBA01000128.1 GCA_003152795.1 Acidobacteriaceae bacterium
GCTCAAAGCGGCAGTCGTCGAACAAACCTTGAAATTTTGGACCTCGAACCCAGGCTCTTCAAGGAGAGCATTGGTACCGCGCCATCGGCTCAAAGTCAAGGCAAAATTTAGAGCGATCGCGCGGCGCAATCTTAATTACGATGCTCGCACCAAACGCCGGCGTTGGCAACCGCCTCTCCCGCAGCAAGGCGACTAGTGACCGCTGGCAGGGGCGGAAACATTGAATGTCTCTGGCGGATCAAAATAACAGCGATGCCAAAGAGCTGAGTCGGACAACGAGCCCGCCTTCCAGGCCTGAACCGTGGGGAAGGTGGCGGCGATCATGCCGCCATCGACGGAGTCGAAGATCAATACGACCCCGGAAAGTTCCTGTGAATTTGCCGCGAGTTCCGCGTAGGTCTTATCGAGCAAGGACTTTGCGAATTCCAATTTGGCTTGAGCGCCGGCGTCCTTCTCGCTCTCCTGTATTTTTTGCACCGAGATAATTTTCACGTTGCGGCCGCGAAGGGGCTCCCAATCGCCGGGGAAGGGAGCAGTCTCCTCGCGGGCCACCTGAAAGAGATCGGCGACGGGGGCAGCGCTGGCGCGGGCCGTCGGAATATCGGAAATGCCCTCGGGCATCTCGAGGCTGGTGCGCCAGATCCAACCGCGAGACAAGCCGGAGATGCGGACGTGAACCCAGTCGGCATTGAAATCGAGCATTTCAAATTCATCGTGGGCGCTGGCCAGAAAGAGAGTCTTGCCATTCAAACTGGGAGTGGCAACGACGGGAGTACCGGATTTTTTTATGGCGACAAGATTTTTCGGATGAGCCTGGCTTTTGAGCACGTCCTCGAGACTTGCGGCCTCGGCCTGCAAGGTGGATTGAGGATGATCCGAGGGCTTCTGAGACTGCCTGGCATCGGCGAGTTGCTGGGGGGAGAAGCCGCGCTGGAGCGAAGACGAGAAGGTGGGCCGGTTGTCGGGCACGGTGGGCATGGGCGCGGAGATGGCGGGTTCGGCGCTGGTCGACGGTGGCGGCGGAGAAATCCCCGGGCCGGCATTGGCGGTGGAAGCGTCCCGAGAACGTTCCGCGGAACTCGCCGGACCAGGAGCGCTCGCCAGCAGATCGGTCAACTGGTCGAGGAGATCGGATTCGAGGCGGCCATTGGAAGTGAGCAACTGGTATCCCGAGCGCGATTGGATGGAATCGGTGTACCACGCAGTGACCTTCGTGGTCACGCGCACGACGGAACCGCCAGACGCAGCCGGACTGACCTGAACGGTGGATTGGAAATAGGCGCGCTGGTAGCGGTTCAAAGGGTGATCGCCCGGCAAAGCGAAACCTTCGAGCGCCGGGAGCCGCCCGCTGATGGACGATTGCAACTGCTTGAGGGCTTTTTCCACGGCGTTTTTCGACTGAGGGTAGGTGCGCTGGCTGGTCGCTGCCTGCGGACTTGTCTGGGCAGCAGCGTTCTGCGCCGCGGTCGCCAGAAGCAGGAGCACTGGAAACGCGGACGACAGCGCAGCGCCAAGGAATCGGCGAGCGAGGCGGGAAGACGGCGGCGTCATGGCGCCTGCTCCAACTGGTCGCGACGAATCCAACCGTGCTGTCCGTCGTGGGTTTCGACGCCATACCAGTAGGGGGTTGAAATCAGAATCAAGACTTCCGCACCAGGTTCCAGCGATTTCAGGGTACTGGCAGAGTGGAACGGAGCGGATTTGAGGGGGGCGCCGGGCTTGCTGACGAGGCGCTCTACCTGGCGGCGCAGATCGGCAACGTGTTGTTCCAGCGATTCCGCGGGCTGGTCAAACGCGGGCGACGGTTGCGGCAGCGGAGATGCGGGTGACGCGTGGGCTGGCGCGGCCCGCCCGTCCTCGTTTTCCCCAGTCGCGCTCTCGGGAGATCGCGACGTCGATGGCGGAGTGCTGAGCAGGACGGTGTCGCTGCCGAGGCCAAAGTTCTGTTTCGCCAAGCGTTCCTGTTTTGCTTCTTCAGCCTGAGCAGTCTCTTTTTTCATCAGCTCCACCGCCGCGAGGCGGTCCTGGATGTCTTTGTACTCGCTGCTTTCGACCGAGCCATTGGATTGGTGAACGCTGTGGCGAAAGTCCTCCACAAAGAGAGCGTCGATTCGAAGGACGGTATTCTTGTCGCCCTGGGGTTGCACGACATAGCGGACGGCCAAGGTTCCCAGATCGCCGCTGTTCTTAAAATTTCGGGGATCGAGCGCCTGCTTGCGCACTTTGTAGAAGACCCTGCCACCCTCGGTCCATGCTGGAAAGACGGACGTAGAAGTGGCGGCAACCGCTCCGGTGATGTACTCATCGCTGTTGTATTCCTTGGTTCCGCGGATGAGGGTGTTCTGGGCCACGTCTTCGACAACCTGAAGGACTTCGGGCTCCGGGAGGGGAAGGGTGACGATCAGGCCATCGCCGTACTGAAGGACATCTTTTTCGCGGCCAAGAGACGGGATGGCCGCCGAAGCGAGAAGAAGAAAGAGCAGAGGGAATACGGTTACGCGCCGGAGAACAACCGGGGAATGGCGTTCAACTCGATGACAAGCCGGTCCAGCATTCAGTCCCGAACCGCTAAAACTTTTGTCCCAGATCACGACCCGCTCCGGAGTTCCTGCTGGAAGAGTCTTATACGGTGGATTGAGCGCTGTCAACTCGGGTAGAGGGCACATGGAGCGCCATCCCTTAGTCATACTCTGGGACCGATGTAAACAATTTGTAAAAAAAATGTTCAAACCCTATTGCACTTCATACCACAGGGTAGTAGTATCCACCGCCGGTGGGGTGGGTCGCCCTTCTCGAAAAGTTTTGTTTGCCGCTGCAAGGCAGAAGCCGGGGAATGCCGCTGTCTAACGGCATTGAGGCGTGGACAATTTCCCGGGGCACTGGTTTTTAGAAAATCTACGAAGTTGTCTGAGGAGTGCAGCATGCGTATGTGGGCGCAGTCTCATCTCTGTCAGAAGCCGCAGCGGGCAACATCGATGCTCGCCGTGGCTTTCGCGTTAGTCTGTTTGATCCTGGGCGCGTGCCAGCCGGCGAGCGCGTTTCCAGCATTCGCGAGGAAGTATGGCCTGCGTTGCTCGGCGTGTCATGAAAGCTGGCCGATGCTGAATTACTTCGGGCAAAAATTCAAAGACAACGGATACCAGCTGATGAACGATCGCGATGCCCCGATCTGGCAGAATCCCGGGTACTGGCCGGTCACGTTCCGGTTCACGCCGTTTTGGAGCCGGGAGAACGTAAACAAGGTGGCAGTCGACACCGGGAGCGGGCAGCAGAGTCTTACGACCACGGGTTTCAATTACGGGGGGCTGGACATCCTGAGCGGCGGCACCCTGGAGAAGAACATTTCGGTGCTGTTCGTACCCTCGTCGGACGAGACGGGGAAATTTCACTTCGAGTCGGCGAACGTGCGTTTCGATAACCTCCTGGGCAGCCCATGGCTGAACGTGAAGGTGGGGAAATTCGAACTCGACAGCTTTGTTTCGGAAAAGCGGACCCTGACGCTTTCGGCCAATGGGGCCGCCTACCAACTGTTCCATTATATTCCGGTGGGGGATGGGAACATCTTCGGGCAGCTCGGCGACAACCAGTTGGGCGTCGAGTGGATGGGGCACTCGTTCAACGATCGCACCCGGCTTTCGGTAGCGGTGTTCAACTCAGTGGACGGGAGTCCGGATCTTCCCTACGGACAAAACTCATATTCAGTGTTCATCGCGGGCAGTCAAGCCTTCAGCGCGGGCAAGCTGGGGGTGCAGAGGATCGGCGGCTACGCGATGATTGGCGAAGCGGCGACAACGTTTGCGCTGCAAGGCGGGGCGCCGCTGTCGGGTTCGGGAGTGGGCAACAAAGACTTCAGCCGGGTAGGTTTCGAAGGGCTGTTTTACCTCGGTCCGAAGCTGGACTTCCAGGTCTTCACGCAGCACGGTTCGGATAGCGCGTGGTTCGGCCAAGGGTACGGAGATTTTATCGATAACCCGGGCGGCTTGTGTCCGAACATCAACCCCACCGGGCCCTGCAACAACACAGGCCAGGGGCTGCCGGCGGGGGCGCGGCGTCCGACCTGGAACGGAGCGTTCGTAGAGACGCACTTGGTGTGGAGTCCGCAGTTGACCGTATTCCAGCGCTCGGAGTGGGTTCGAATGTCGCAGCAGTCCACGCCTGGGACGCCGTCGGATCTGGGCAACCTGGATAACTACGTGGTGGGGTATCGCTACAACCCGTTCATGACGAGCCGGGCGGGATTCGCTTTCCATAATGAATTTTCGTGGTTTCGCGAGCGCGGAGGAGCGCCCGACGGGACCGACTTGTCCAGCAGCAGTCTGATGCTGGGATTTGATTTTGCATTCTGAGAAGTGCGAATCCGGCCCGCGAGAAATCTCGCATGTGCCGTTTGAGGAGATCAGCCAATGAGAGTCTTCAAGTCAGTCTACGGTTGCGCCGGGGTTCTCAGTCTGGCGCTGGCAGCAGGGGTTGCGGTATGGGGGCAGGATGCACCTGACACCGGGCCGAAGGCGCGTCTTGCGCTCAAGGCTACGGAGAGCCACATCGGCAATCTGACTGGGCATGCGGCGGACGGCAAAACGGATTACCGCCGATACTGTGCGGGCTGTCATGGCGACTACGGCGATGCCAACGGCGAGAACGCGGTGTGGCTGGATCCGAAGCCGCGCGACTTTACGATCGCCACTTTCAAGTGCCGCTCGACTCTGACGGGCACTCTGCCGACGGACGAGGATCTGTACAACTCCATCGGTCGGGGCTTCACCAACTCCAACATGCCGATCTGGAATACGTTGAGCCCGCAGCAGCGGGCGAACCTGGTGGCGTACATCAAGATCTTCTCGCCGCGCTGGGACAAGGAAAAAGCTGGGGAACCGATCAAGATTCCGGCTGAGACCGCCGTCACCCTGGACAGTATCGCGCACGGGAAAGCGCTGTTCACCAAGCTGGAATGCTGGAAATGTCACGGATCGCACGGGGAGGGCGACGGTCCGTCGGCCTCGACGCTTACCGACAGCAAAGACAATCCAATTCGTCCGTACAACTTCGCCGCGGGCAAGGACGACTCGCGGTTCAAGTGTGGGAACAGCAATCAGGATATTTACAAGATTTTCATGACTGGCGTGGATGGCACGCCCATGCCTTCGTTCGCCGACGTGATTCAACCCAACGATGCGTGGGATCTGGTGCACTTCCTGAGGACGTTGCAGATTAACCGGCACGGCAAGGAGAACGAAGTTCTATCGGCAGCGCACGGAGTGATTCCACCGTACGTGGACAAAAACCCGGCGCCGGCGGCGCCGGAAAACAAGGCGCCCGGTAGCGGCCAGTAAATGAATATACTCGGCAAATGAAAACAAAACCCGAGGAGGGGTTTTTCTCAAATGCGCACTAAGCCAATACTGCTAACTCTTTTGACGTTGCTCGTGTGTTCGTCCCTGATGTTCGCCGGAACGGTGAGCGGAAAAGTGACTTACACGGGCACGCCCGCCAAACAAAAGCCCATCGACATGGGCAAAGAACCGAGTTGCGCCAAGCAACATGCCACACCCGTGACTGGTGAAACCGTGGTGACGGGTCCCGACAATGCATTGGAAAACGTGGTGGTGTACGTCTCTTCCGGAGCGCCGGACGATGGTCAGGTTCCGTCGCAGGCGGTGACCTTCGAGCAGAAGGGCTGCCAGTATATTCCACACGTTCTGGTCATGCACACGAATCAGGAGCTCAAGATCGTGAACAGCGACCAGACCTCGCACAACATTCACCCGCTTGCGAAAGTAAACCGGGAGTGGAATAAATCGCAACCGCCGGGTACGGCCCCGATTGTCGATAAGTACGACAAACCGGAATTCATCTCGGTGAAGTGCAATGTCCATCCCTGGATGCACGGCGAATTCGCAGTGCTTAGCACGAACCACTACGATGTGAGCAAGGGTGGAGGGGACTTCAAGCTGCCGAACCTGCCTCCTGGCAAGTACACGATCACGGCGTGGCATGAGGACTATGGCACGCAGACGGCTGACGTGACCATCACCGGCAACGAAACCAAAGACGTCAACTTCACTTTCAAGGCGAAGGCTTACTGAGAGAACGCCGGGTGTTCCACGTTTCGCGGTTTCGAGACGTGAGCATCCGGCGCTTGAGCGGGGCGCGGGGAGAATAAGCAATGGGAAAGTTTTTTGCAGTAACAGTTGCGATAATCGCGATTCTGTCGGCCATCCCCATCGTGATGAATTACTGGGGGCCTCCCGCGGATATATCGACGCACGGGGCGGCGATCGACGACCAGTTGCACGAGACCATGTGGGAAGCGGGAGTTTCCTTTTTGGCGGCGCAGCTGGTGCTGGCGCTGTTCGTGTGGCAGTTCGCGGGCCGCGGCAGGAATGACAAACTGAAAAACTTTCCCGGCGGCGCCAAATGGCTGGTCATCGCCGCTTTTCTTTTTGTGGGAACGGAGATTCTGGCGCTCGGGGTGATCGGCCAAAAGGCATGGGCGACAGTCTATTTTGCCGCGCCGGACAAGGATGCGGTGACCGTGCAGGCGCAGGCGGGTCAGTTCGCGTTCTACTTCCGCTATCCGGGTCCGGACGGCAAGTTTGGAACTCCGCGGCCCGACAAGATTGATGAAGGGAACCAGAATTTTTTCGGACTGGATCCGGAAAACGATGTTGCTTCCCGGGACGATATCGTGGCCGGTGAACTTGCCGTCCCGGTCAATCGGCAGGTCAACCTGCTGATGCACTCCAAAGATGTGGGGCACTCGTTTTATGTGAGGGAACTGCGCATCCAGCAGGATTTTGTGCCGGGTCTCGACCTGGCGGTTCATTTCACGGCGACCAAGACGGGGCAGTACGAAATCGTATGCACACAACTTTGCGGACTCGGGCACTACAACATGAAAGCGTATTTGAATGTGCTGTCGCAGGAAGATTTTGATAAGTGGCTGAAAGACAAGTCGGCCCAGTAACCGGTCTTACTGTGCGGCAATCGTCGCGGCGCGCCGCGACTCCAGTTAGTTCAGCTTTTTACTCGAGGTGAGTAAATGTCGGAAGCAGCAGCGCACCACGGTCCTCCCCAGGGTTTCATCCGGAAGTATGTGTTCAGCCTCGATCACAAAATCATTGGACTGCAGTACTACGGACTGGCGCTGGTCGCCGTTTTTGTCGGGATGTTCCTGTCCTGGCTGATGCGATTTCACCTGGTCTGGCCGAACGCCGCGATTCCGGGTCTGCAGCTGCTTTCGAAGGTAGGGGCGCCCGGCGGGTTGATAACGCCGGAGTACTACCTCTCGCTGCTGACGATGCACGGCACGCTGATGGTTTTCTTTGTGCTTACCAACGCGCCCTTTGCGGCATTTGGGAACTATTTTTTGCCGATACAGATTGGCGCGGAAGATATGGCGTTCCCGCGTTTTAACATGATGTCGTTCTGGACGACATTTGTGGCCTTCGTGGTATTACTGGCGGCGTTTGTCGTTCCAGATGGCCCGCCGATTTCCGGATGGACGGCTTACGCTCCGCTGAGCGCGATCGGCAAAGACGCCGGACCGGGCCTCGATATGGGGCAAAATCTGTGGGGAATTTCGATCGCGATTTTCTGCATTGCGTCGCTGCTTGGTTCGCTGAATTTTATCGCGACGACGCTTGATCTTCGTGCCAAAGGGATGACGCTGATGCGCATGCCACTGAGCACGTGGGCCTGGTTTGTCACGTCCTGCATCGCGCTGTTGGCGTTCGCCGTGCTACTTCCGGCCTGCCTGCTGCTGGTTCTAGACCGTGTTGCCGGCACAAGTTTCTTTGTACCCGCGGGCCTGGTTGTCAGCGACCACTTACAGCCGCATTCTGGAGGGTCGCCGCTACTGTGGCAGCACCTGTTCTGGTTTTTCGGACATCCCGAGGTGTACATTGCGATCCTGCCGGCGATGGGCATTGTCTCCCACATTTTGATCAACAGCATGCGGAAGCCGCTGCTCAGCCACAAAGTGGTTATCGGCTCGATGATGGCCATCGGCTTCCTCAGTTACATGGTCTGGGGACATCACATGTTCCTCAGCGGCATGAATCCATTTTCAGCGCTGGTGTTCTCGTTCCCGACCCTGATGATCACGATTCCGGCGACGGTGTTGACGCTGATCTGGCTGGGCAGTCTGTATGGTTCACGGCTGCAAATCACGGCGGCTTCCCTGTTCGCGCTGGGTTTTATCTCGATGTTCGTGAGCGGAGGCGTCAGTGGATTTTTTCTGGCCCAACCGTCGATTGATATCTACTTGCATGCGACGTACTTCGTCGTCGGGCATTTCCACTTAGTAATGGGTGTCGCGGCTATCTTCGGGGTCTTTGCAGGAACGTATTTCTGGATGCCGAAGATGACTGGGCGCATGATGAATGAGACGCTGGGAAAGATCCACTTCTGGCTTTCGTTTGTCGGAGCTTATTGCATCTTCATGCCGTTCCACTATCTGGGGTTAGCAGGTAATGTGCGGCGTTACTCGTCGTTTGTAGACGATTTCATGGCGCCGCTGATGCCGGTGCATAAGTTCATTACCATCGCGGCGCTCTGCACCGGGGCGGCCCAGTTGATTTTCCTGTACAACCTGATCCACAGCCGCTTCTGGGGTCCTCCGGCGCCGGTGAACCCGTGGAACGCGACTTCGCTGGAATGGACGGTGCCTTCGCCGCCGCCTTGGAATAACTTTGGCGGGGTCCACCCGGTTGTGTATCACGACCCGTACCAATACAGCGTCGAGGGAGCGAAGGAAGATTTCATCATGCAGAATTCGCCGGAACAGGTGAAAACCACGGTTCGTTCATAGATCTGCATCGCTAGAGTTGGCAGAAAAAAAAGAGAGGGATGCAAGCACTATGGCAACGACTGTTCCCGAGCCACCAGTAATTAAACCGCAGCCGTACATGCCCTCCCCCGGTAAGGACGGCGGCGGTGGCTCGGCTGGATTTCACGGAGGCGGAGAGCTACGGGCTGTTTCCGATCGTTCGCCAGAACCCGCTCGCACCGGTATCTGGGTGGCGCTGGCGGCGATCGCGATGGCCTTTGCTGCCCTCACCAGCGCGCTGATCGTTCGCCAGGGATCGGGGAACGACTGGCAGCACATTCTTATCCCGCGGATCCTTTATCTCAACAGCGCAGTGCTGGTGTTGAGCAGTGTGACGCTGGAATGGGCGAGAAAGAGAGTCGCGAGTTACAGCCGCGGCGAAGGTGCGACGCGTTCTGAGGCGATGCAATGGCTGGGCGCTACCCTGGCTCTGGGGCTGATCTTCGTAGCTGGCCAGTATCTGGCATGGGTGCAACTGCGGTCGGAAGGACTTTATCTAGCCACGAATCCGAATAGCTCGTTTTTTTACGTGCTTACGGCCGTCCACGCGATTCACGTCCTGGGCGGGCTGGGCGGATTGGTGCGAGTTATGTATCTGCTGAGCAGCCCGGTGCCGGTGCTGCGCAAGAGCACGATGGATTCGACGTCTTACTACTGGCATTTCATGGGCATGCTTTGGATTTACCTGCTTTTTGTGGTTTGGTTGAAGCTGTAGCGACCGGGGCCGTCGCGTAAGGTAAATGGCGGGAGTCGGGCAGGGGCTAAGGCCGCGTGCAGGGTCTGGACGGCGCGGCTGAAACGACAGGCTAAAGGTGTAACGGAAGAGGAGGCGCAGTGAGTCAAGCGAATCTTGCAGTCGATCCCCACGCGGCAGTGATGGAGGAGTCGCCGTTTGCGATTCCATCGAGCAAGTTGGTGATGTGGCTGTTCATCATCTCGGACGCGGTAACGTTTGGAGCCTTCCTGTTCGCGTATGGATACATCCGCAACGCGAGCACGGACTGGCCCACGCCATTCGAGCATGCAAGCATCTGGAATGCCTTGCTGATGACCTTCATCCTAGTGACCAGCAGCTTGACGATTCTTTTTGCGGTGCGAGCGGCGCAGAACGACGATCGCGCGGGGGCGTTCAAGTGGACGCTGATCACGGCCGGGGGCGGGACGCTGTTCGCGATCCTGCACCTGCGCGAGTGGAGTTCGCTGATCGGAGAAGGGGTGCGGATGTTCCAGAATCCGTGGGGCGCGCCGATGTTTGGAGCGACATTCTTTACCATCACCGGATTGCACATGCTGCATGTGATCGGGGGCGTCATCGCGCTGACGGTTGTCGCATTGACCTATCGAGCCGGGCGTTACTCCGCCAAGCACATCGAGATATGGTCGCTGTACTGGCACTTCGTCGATATTGTCTGGATGTTCGTGGTGCCGATGGTCTACCTCTTGAACATGAAACGTTAGGGAGAATAGCGCGGGAAGGTGAACTCTATGAACACGACCACGACCCCGAATGCAAGCGGGAAATCAAATGGCATGGCGACTACATACGTTGTGTATGTGACTATTCTGGCGATCGCGGTGTACCAGGTGTGCTTCGCCATGATGGCCGGCCCGCAGCCCATGCTGATGCTGGCGCTAGCCATTCTGCAGGCGTCGATTGCCGTGATGTACTTTATGCACCTTGCGGCGGAGCGCCAGGTGCTGGCCCTGGCGCTGATACCGTACACGATCTTCGTGCTGTTCATGATGAACATGATCTGGTCCGACAGTGTGCGGTTGCTCCATATGCGGCCGCACTGAGCGAAGACGCGAGGAGAAGTATGAGACGAACAGGAATGGCAAAGGGCTGGAAGAGAGCTGCGTTTCAGCTGGGGCTGCTGGGGCTGCTTGCGCTGCCCGCCTGGGGCCAGAGTTGTGCGCTTTGCTATACCCAAGCCGCAGGCGCCGGTCCGCGGATGATTCAAGCCCTTAAGAGCGGGATCCTGGTGCTTATCTTCCCGCCGATGGGTATCTGCATTGGTTTAATGGTCATATCTTATAAGAAGCGCAACCAGTTCGGCGAGCGAAGTAACTCCGAACGCAAGGCAGATCGGGGCTCGGACCTGGGCTGGTAGCAGCGTTTTATCGGGTCTTTCTCCCGTAGTCCCATGGCGGTATGAAGATGCGAGTTGGGGTCAAATGGCCTGCCCAGAGCCGGATTTCCTCCGAAAGCGGGAATTTCCCGCCGATTAGTGCTCTCCGCTGCATGAAACTGCCTGGATGCCAACTTATAGGATGTCCTGATAACCCTGTGTAAAGGATCTCATGAGACTGGACAGGTGAAGGGATGGGTCCCCGACATCGGTGTTGTGTGGAGACCGCAGTGAGCAGCGTTGTAGAGTTTTCTACCGAAAGCTCAGGTCACGTTTTTAGCGAGTTCCAACAGGTGGCCAGGTCCCGATGGGTTCAAATCCCATCGGGGACGCCAAGTCTTTCTTGATCCCGTGACGAGAGTCACAGCGGGGATCTTATCGTTGGCCTATCGTGTAGACGGTCGGGTGACCCTATGGTGGGTTCGTCTGTCGTCGATTTGTCTGTAGTCGGTTCGCCGGGCAGTGGTTCGCCAGGCCTCCGTTTGCCAGCCATTGAAAATGGTTCTCCCCAGCTTGCTCCGGATCAGTTTCGCGCCGCCCTTGCAAAGTTCCTCCCCAAAGGAGCCACCCCCGCCGAACAGACCCGTGCCATCGAAGCCGGGCTGCGAAGCCCCGCCGGCCAGGCCATGCGGGATGCGATGGCGCGTTGGATCGTCGACTCAGTCGTTCCGGTGGAGAGGTTAGTTCCGCACGCTTACCTGGCATGGCGCCCACCGGTTCGGGACGCAATGATGTTTGTGATCGCGCGGCTCTCGCCCGCACGCCTCGCCCCCAAACTTCTGGAGCAACTTGAGCTTCCCTCGAACACTACGGCGGAACAACGCCTGTTGCGGCTGATTGCAAAAGTGCCCGGCCTGCAAAAACTGGGACAAGTCATCGCCCGCAACCAGCACCTCCGTCCCGCTCTCCGCAACGCACTGGCGCGGCTGGAAAATGGAATTCGCGATGTCCGGCCGGAAGACATAGTCGCGATCATTCGGCAGGAACTCGGGAAACGGATCGGGAAATACTCCGTGATCATCGCGCCGGCCATCCTCTCCGAGGCCAGTGTCAGTGCGGTGGTGCGCTTCACCTGGCGTGACCCGGCCAGCGGAAAGCAGGAACGCGGTGTTTTCAAGGTCCTGAAGCCCCACATCCCCGAGTACTTTGCGGAGGACATGGACTATTTGCAGGGTTTGGCTCAGTACTTCGCGGACCGGCAGCGTAATTACGGATTTCCCGCGAACCTGCTTCCCGATACCTTCAAGAAAGTCCGGCGTTTGCTGCGGCACGAGGTCAACTTCGTCCGGGAGCAGAAGACGTTACTTGAAGCATGGGGTCTGTATCGGTCGATGAAAGGCATTCGCGTGCCGCGGCTGATTCAGCCGCTGTGTACATCCAGAATTACGGCGCTCACCGAGGAGCGTGGCATCAAGGTGACGAGCGCGGCCGCCCGCCTGACGGAGTCGCGGCGCAAGAAAGTTGCCGAGCAGCTCATTGAAGCGCTGGTCGCGGTCCCTCTTTTGTCGTCCGACAAAGATGCCATTTTTCACGGCGATCCCCATGCCGGCAACCTGCTCTATGACAATCGCACCGGCGAACTGACGATCATCGACTGGGCGCTGCGGGAACGCTTAAGCCGCGATCAGCGCCGCCATCTCGCGCTCTTGTTTCTGATGGTCACCTTGCGCGACCCCTTGGGCACCCGCAACGAAGTTCTGGCACTCAGTCAGCAGCACATCAGGAGCGCCTCACCGCGGGGGCGGATGGTTTCCGAGTTCGTCACGCATTTTCTCGACAAACTGCCGGTCGTTCCCAGCGGCGTTGATGCGATGCTGCTCTTGGAAAGCCTTGCCATGAAGGGTGTCAAATTCCCCGGACCGCTGATCATGTTATCCAAGGTGATGTTCACGCTCGATGGAATCCTGGGCGACGTCGGAGGATCCAGCAAGGGCATGGGCTTCACCATTGCGCGTCACGTTGCACAGCATTGGATCGCCAATCGCACAGAGTTCCGTTCGCCCTTGATGACACGGGATTGGATTACCCTCCAGTGCAGCGCTTTGCTTTATACCGGCCGTCTGTGGCTGCAGTGTGAGCAGGCAATATTGGATCGCTTGCTGCCACCGGGTTCGGCGTCCCCGCTCGCCTCCGCTTGAGGAACGCTTTAGCAGCCTGCTACCGGCGATTCGATCAGGGCATGCTTTCAGGCGTACCTTAGTTGCCACTTTTCCGTTTCGCTCTCGCGCCCCCAGTCAATCCGCTTGCTTGCGGGCGCTGAACGTCAAAATGGAGCCGGATACTTCGGGCTGGAAATCCGTAAAGCCTGTAGCCGTCAAGTAATGCGCCATCTGCGGAAGATCGAATACATGAAGGCCGTGACGTGTACGACTCCACTCCCGCACACTCCGAAACCGAAGGACTCCGCTGCGGCCTGCGGCGAAAGTAAACACGGAAAGAATTGCCGCTGGTTTCATGACGCGAGCCATCTCGCGCAAAGCAATCACCGTATCCGTGAAGAGATGAAGCGAGCCACAACAGAGGGCGGCGTCGAAAAGGCCATCTTCGAAAGGGAGAGCCTCCACTCGTGCGCGAGCGAAATGCATGTTGCGGATGCCTTCCCGCGCCGCATAAACTGCGCCTTGCCGCAGCATTCCCATGGATACGTCGATTCCGAACACTTCCTTCGACGGTGATGCAACCCGCCGCCCGTAGGTGCCGGGCCCGCACGCGATATCCAGCACCCGTCCCTTGGTCGATTGGACTTTCTCAGACACGATATTGATCAGCTGTGCCAGAGATGGGCTGTGAAATCCACCATAAATATTTAGAACCATCGGATACCACAACCGCGACTCGTAAATGCGTGCCATCCGGTCGATAAAGCGCATTCTCCTTAGTTCAGGGTCCGCACTTCGGGATAGCTCCTCAAGAATGAAGTCGGGTATGGTCTCCCTGATTGGGTAAGCTTTCGAACAGGCGGGACAGCGGAACTCAGCCTCTTCGCGGCACAAGAGACGCTTGCACGCAGGGCAAGCGTAGATTCCGAGTTCGCTGGCGGTGAATGAGTCAGGCGGCATCGTTCCAATCCGTCTCTGCCGCTGGCGGAATATAGCTCATCGCCCGTTCGGCCAGNNGTAATGGTCAGGCTGGGATTCACCCCGAGGTTGGCCGCCACCACAGACCCGTCGCAGATGTACATATTCTTGTAGTTGAAGACGCGGTGGCGAGCGTCAACCACGCCGTGGGTCGAAGAATCGGCGATCACGCAACCTCCGATACAGTGTGCCGTGCCCGGAACATCGAACAGGATCTCCGGTACCATGCTCATCGGGAAACCGCCCGTGAGTTGCGCGTATTTCTTCGCGAATTCGTTGGCTTTCGGAATGTACGTAGGCACCTTCTCACCGCAGCTGACGAGAAACTTCCTGAACGGCCAGAACCAGGGCCGTTGCCAGCCCATCTCGATTTCTCCCTCCAACGTCTGCATGCAAAGCAGAATCACAAACTCCCGCGCCCAGCCCAGCGGTTGCAGCACCCGTATCGTTTTGAACGGGTGTCGGATCATCGAGGCTATGATGTTCTTCAGCCAGAGCGCAATCCGCTGCGCACCGGGGCGGCCATCGGTCAGAATTGTGGTGAAAAAACCCATCACGTCGGAGCCACGCGGGTAGCGGACGGCTTCAATGTGGGTGTGCTCGTCTATATAGACGCCGGAGCCGATGGCAATGCCTTGTGACGTGTCCTCGGAATAGCCCGGCGTGCGCGCCCCGATGAGCGATTCGGAATTGGTTCGCACGTGTTGGCCCAGTTGGCCGCTGACGGCCGCCAATGAGCCTTTTTCTTTGAGATGAAAAAGAAGTTCCATCGTGCCCAGCGAGGAGGCCGAGAAGACTACCCCGCGGCAGGTGAACCGCTGGGGCTGGCGGCGAATGAACGCGGTGGACCTGACGGTGCTCACTTCGTATCCCGCGCTGCCATCGCTCGCGCCAGCCAGCGGTTTGACGTTCACTACCCTTGTTTCGGGATAAAGCAGCGCTCCGTGCTTTTCCGCTAGATACAGGTAGCCCAGGTCCAAGGTATTTTTCGCGCCATACCTGCAACCTATCATGCAGCCACCGCAACCTACACAAGTGGTTCGCGCCGGACCTTCCCCCCCAAAGAATGGATCGGGAAAGGTCTGGTTGCCCGGCTCGCCCTCCGCCGGCTGGAAGATGCCCACGTTCGTGCAGTAGAAAGTGTGCCCGGAACCCGCAACTTCCGCTGCTCTCTTCAAGAGATGGTCGGCCGGCCCAAGGATTCTGTTTTCCGTTACGCCCAGCATCCGCGCTGCCGTTTCGTAATGCCGGGGCATTTCGGCTTTCCAATCAGCCAATCCTGTCCAGGACCCCGCCCCCCACACCTTTTCAGGAGGAGCAAGTAAAGTGCTGGCGTAGGTGATGGATCCGCCACCCACCGCGCAGCCATGGAAGATGGTTGCGTGCCTGAAAAATCGCATGCTGAAGAAACCGCGCAGCCCCAGGTTGGGACGCCAGAACCAGCGATGGATCGACCAGTTGGTGCGCGGCAGGTTGTCCGGTGTCCACCGCCGGCCCATCTCCATGACCGCGACTTTATATCCTTTCTCCACGAGCCGATGGGCGGAAACACTGCCCCCGAAGCCCGAACCGATGACGACAAAGTCAAAATCGAATTGGTTGTCGCGGTCTGCCATATCAGTCTCACCACGGAAGCAATGCGATTGCTGCTTCCGGTCGAATTGCGCTGTTAGCACGCTGGCGTCTTGCGATTGTCCGGTTCACAACCTGACCGTCTCCACATTCTTCCGCCTTCGAACCCTTACATCAATCACCTGCCCAATTCTTCGCAGCGCTTCGGCGCTCTGCGGCGAATCGAATCCAAACATCTGGAAGTCATGGTTCATGTCTTCCCATGTATCGAGGACGACGTCCGCTCCCTGCTTCCGGGCGCGATCCGCGAAAGCTTGAATACTCGGGTACAGAATCTCGACGCGGCCTGCCTGCATATAGATCGGAGGAAGACCGCGCAGGTCAGCCCATACCGGCGATACCAGAGGATTCCGCCGCTCGCCGGCATCGCAGAACCAGTCCGCCCACTGCTCAAGCATAGGCTTTTCAATCCAGTCAAACTCCGGGTTAGAAATGCAATCGGTGTCGAAGTCGGTTGGCGGGGAGAGCGCAATGGCCAGTCCCGGCAATGGAAGCCGCGCCTCCCGCGCCGCCAGAAGCAAAGCCAGCGTCAGATTGCCACCCGCCGAGTCCCCGGCAACAATCAGATGGTCAGGATCGGCGTTGTCCCCCAGCAGCCACCGGTAGGCGCTAAGCGCGTCTTCAAGTTGCGCCGGGAACCGGTGTTCCGGCGAGAGACGGTAATCTAGGGCAAAGGTTCTGCACCCCGCAGCCTGTGTGATCAGCGCGATCAAGTTGTCGTACGCCTGCGGATAAAACGAGTATCCGCCACCGTGCAGGTACAGGACGCTCACCCGCGGCCTTGGGTTCTTCCCCGTAAACCAACTTCCTCTGAATGTCTTCTGCACCACCGGCGTGATGCTTACTTCCGACAACGCCGGTGAACTGATCACGACCGAGTCAAAATACCGCCGTGCTTCCTTGACGTCGCCCATCCGGAAGGCAGTTAGCGTGTGCCGCTTCAATACTTCTGTGGCCAGTTCCACAAACCAGTTCCAGCCAGGCAGGCGGGGACCCTTGAGCGCTCGGCGAGCAGACACTTTCAGAATGGATTGACTCAGTTCCGCCGCGCTGCGGACGCGGTAGCGGGGTGGGCCTCTGAAATGTATTCGGGCACTCATGCCAGGCACCAATCCTCTACGCGCACAGGAAAGCCGCGTCGGGAACGTAGACCGGGACTCGCAGGCAGATCGGCGGGTTGGGCGACGGCGCGGCCACTAGCGTCCTGACCCTGCCCTCCGTATATTGCCACCAACCGCGGAAGGTGCGGTGGTCGAGGACGCGCGGGCCGGTGTGACGTACTTCCATCGGGCTCCACTCTAGGCAATCGAATGCCGCATTGCCGGGAATCACGATTACACTCCGCGTATCCAGCCGCAAACCCTCCCGCAGCGCTTTGAGCGCACTTTCTTTCCCGCTCCAAAGCAGGGTCATGAGCCGCGACCGGTCCGTTGCGGACGCCCGCGCAACCAGCCCTTGTTCTTCCGTCGTGAAATAATCGGCGACAAACGCATCGCTGCGCGGCTCGACCATTTCCAGATCACAACCCAGCTCAACACCGGCCATCGCTACGGCACACGCTGCAACCTCGTTGCTGTGGCTGAGTGAAATTGTGACCGCAGCCGGTTGGTTGTCGAAATACGCCTCAGGCGCGCCCGATGCCGCCGGGCGTATTTCCATTTTCTTGAGGACTTGGGGATGTGCAGGCACATCCAGATAAACAGAGAGCGCGCGTTTTGCTGCCCAGCGCCCCAGTCGCCAGTCGGCGCGGCGTTTGGCAAACCGCATCGCGTTCAGGCAGACTGTTTCGCTTGCGCTCAGCCAATCATTCTCCGCGGGCAGGTCGGCTGCGGTTTGTTCCAACCAATAGACTTTCATCCAACTCACCCCCGCCCGCTATACTGCTGGACAGGCGAAACGCCCGTTCCTGCTTCGCATGAGTCCTTCCCGCCCTCACCAAATCATGCCGCTTCCGTCAGCCTCTTTTCTGACTTCTCGGATTCCGATTTTTCCACCCGAGCGATACCGCGTTCGACCGCATGGATAAGATACGGACGCAGGTTAGCGGGCGGGATAATGTAATTGAGTGCTCCCACGTCGAGAGCCCGCTGCACGCTGTGCACACGGTCAAACTCGGCGGCCATCTCGCCCAGCTTTTCGGAGTGCACGATCTTATAGAGTTCGTCCCATTGACCGCGTAACCGGCTCTTCTCGGCGCCGTTGGCCTGGGCCATCGCCTGGCTCATCGCCTGCAGGCGCGCATCTTTTTTCGCCCTGGCCTCCACCTCGCCGGTGAAAACCACCGCCGCTGCCGGAGCGCCGCCGATCACCGAAGCATACGTTCCCTCTAGTGCCGCCACTTCGATGTTTTCATTCAACGCCCGCGAGAAAACCACGTACGCGCCTCCGTGATACCGTGAGATCACGCAAAAAACGATGGGGCCTTTGAAGTTCACGACCGCCCTTCCGATCTCGGCGCCGTACTCAAGCTGCAGCCTCCGCATCGACTCCGGCGACCCGTCAAATCCCGACAGGTTGGCCAGCACCACCACCGGCCGATTGTTGCTCGCCGCGTTGAGTGCGCGCGCGACCTTCTTCGAAGATTGCGGGAATAGCGTGCCGGAAGTCCATTGATCCGGCCCGTCGGCGGGGACAAATCCCAACCGGGGCACCGGCCGTGACTCGATACCGATCAGACAAACGGGATAGCCCCCGAGATGAGCATCCCACACGACCGCGGTCTCCGCTGCTCGCATCCCCGCCCAGCGCTCCAGCGGTGCATGGTCCTGGTCGCTCGCCGCCCTCATCACTTTGCGTATGTCGAATGATTTCTTGCGCCCCGGGTTGGTCTCGTCCGACATGATGTCGCCGACCAGTTCGAAGCCCTCCTCTGGACGCGAATCACCATTGCCATTGCCGCCGTGTGGGTACACCCGCACATCGCGATCCAGCGGGTCCGCAGTCGCGGCCCGCCGCGGGAAACGCTCCCCCGGAGTCACGTAGGTGTGGTCATAGTGCTGCAACAGAATGTGGCAGGCTTCATCAATGTCCTTGGCCCAGTACTGTGCCTGGCCGTTGATACCCATGATGCGATCGTAGCCGCCGATTCCTTGATTGTCCTCGGCCGAGATGCTCCCGGAGAATTCCAACGCGCGCTTGCCGGTGAGTACCATCGCCGCTTTTGGCGTCATGATCAGAATGCCCCGCGTGTGCATGAGCATGGTGGCCTCGGCGTTCCAGTACGGTTGCGCGCCGACGTTAATCCCGTTCACCACCAGGTTCACCTCGCCGCCCGCTTGCGTGAACTCAATCAAGCCGCGCAGGACGCGGGCAATCCAATCCATATTTTCCACTCCGCTGTCCATCGAGATCTTGGCGCCCGCTGAGATCGGGAACCACTCCAGCGGAACGCCCATCCCTTGGGCCAGTTCCAAAGCCGCGAGGATGCGCCGGCATTCCGGTTCGGCCAGCGCTCCCAGATCCTTGCTCGGATCACCCAGTAGCAGAACGCGGGCCATGCCTTCCGGATACTTGGTCGTAAAGTTGCGAATGATGCCAACGATAATATTGGCTTTGTTGTGACCATAGGGACGATCGACAGCGACCAGTCGTCCATCCGAATCAAAATCGCGCTCGACAAAATCGCCAACCGGAAATTCGGCCCGCGTGTGTTCCGGAGCGGGCGTCAGCATCTTGATGATTTCGTATGGGTAGATCATCCCCCGCTGGCGCATCCGGACGACTTTCTGGTCGTATTCGGTCAACGGGCGAATCGGATGCAGTTTGTCAGCGGGCCGGAAAGAGGTGAACATACCGCTGCTGCCCGGGTTCGAGATGCGCACCATCATGTCGCGCAACTCTCCGCTCGCCGGATCGGGAATGCGAACGCGAACTACCACTTGTTCCAACCCCAGGCCTTCCGTCGCGGGCGCCAGTCTCCGCACTAGATCGCGCAACTCATCCCGCCCAAGATTGAGCGCTGGCCACACGTTCAGCAGTATCCGATTCCAATGGAGGCGTTGATAGGTCGGTCGCCGGGACTGAAATAGCCGGATTCCGGCCATCGCTTCCATCAACATCCGCTCCAGGTGCGGCAGTTGCACGATGCGACCCGCCCGGTCTCGCACCGAAGTCACGTCGCGCACTTCCGCGCACGCGAACAAACGCTCATCCTTCGGGTTATCGCGGGCAACCGCATGCAGAAGGTACACATCCTCAACCGACGGCAGCCGTTCAATCTTGAAATTGCTCAGCCTCCAGAGATGCAGCCGTTTGCCCATCATGGTGTGGATCCCGCGGTAGAGCTTGTCTTCTTCATACGTGTTTCCGCTCGTGTTCCCGCTGGGCCGGTAGTTGAAATGCTGCGTGCCAGCCATGCCCCGGCCGGAGCCGGGGCCGGCGACCGTCACCACGATGCGCCGGATGGAGCGAGCGAAGCCCGTCTGGTTAAGCACCGTGCGTACCTCCTGCTCGGTACTCTCCGGGTCGCCCAGCCGGCCGGAATGGAAAACGTAAAAATCGATGAGGATGTCGTGCTCCGCCGGAACTTCCGCGATCATTGGAAACAACGTTCGTGCTGCCTCGGATAGCCGGAAATAGTCGGCATGGGTAGTGAACACGTGCAGGCGCCGGCCTTCATAATCGTACTCAGCCGAAGCACAGCACTGCTCGTCGTCCAGCGCCACGCAGCGAAAATTTGCGAGTTTGCGAATCCGGTAGTACCGCCAAGTCAGCGCCTCGAGCATCAATTGGCGCATGGACTGGTCCGCGCCCGCAAATCGGCTGGAGAATAGGCTGACCAGCGGCTGCGGACATTCCACCAATTTGCGAACTCTCTCGTCGCGGTCGGCCGCATCGGGATTTGCAGCCAGATAGGCGAGGTGCCCTTCCACTTCTTCATACACCCGTTGACGTGCCTGCTCAAACAAAGGTTGGTCGAAGTAGCGATAACGCACTTCGCGCGCCAGGTCCGTGACTGCGGGGAAGAGTCCGTTGGTCAAGGACGCCATCCGGTCGAGCAGCGTCCGAAGAGATTCCGCAGCCACGCTCGATAGCGCTTGCCTGTGCCGCAGTCGTCGTTCGAGGATGCCCACAACCGGCGCGATTTGCTGCTCCACCCGTTGATGCGATTTGTAGATACAGAGCAAGCTCTCTTCGAGTTTCGCGCACCGCTCCAGTGTCCGCACGCCATAGTGAGCCAGTGCGAACTGGAGCGCGCTGACAAAACTCGGCGGAAGTCCTCGGCCGCGCGTCTCCACCATGCGCAAGTAGGCAAACAGGTATGCCTCGGCGCTGGGTTCTTCACCGCTGGCTCGATGGTTGACCTCCGGATCGCGTTGGAACAGCGAAGCTATGTCAACAAAGATGTTGAGTATCTCGTCTTCGCGCTCTCTTATTTCGTCGCTGTCCACGGGGCAGTTTTCACCCCATAAGGCCAGCAGCCGCGCCATATGTTTCGAATCGACGTCAAAGCCCAACATGAGTTGGCGGAGTTCATCCAGGCTCTGACGGCAGATGGATTGAACGACATCTCCGTTTTCCTCCGAGGCGAACGAAGTGCCAAAGACCACGCGTTCCTCGTCCACAACCGTATCGCGAACGGCGATGGGGTCGATCTGCAGCAGTGGGGCTCCAGTGTCCACCTGCACGTTGGGTATGGCCATCACCTGCCGGACCTTCCCGGCAAATGGAGCCACGATCTGCGTCTCCATTTTCATGGCCTCAAGCACGGCCAGGCGATCCCCAACCGCGACTGTGTCACCCGGCTTGACGAGAATGGAAACCACTACCGCCGGAGCCGGCGCGTGCACCACCCCACCGTCATCTCGATCAATCTGGTGAGATACTCCGTCCACTTCGATCCTGTAACTCAGTCCCTCGACCCTCGAGACGACGCGAAAACGCCTCCCGAAGACGGTAAGCCATCCGTCGCACCGATCCAACCGCTCGATTTGCGCGTCGATGCGCACCCCATTGATCGCCACCCGGTAGCGCTGCGGTCCCAGGCGATAAGTCCTGGGCGAGTAGCTATGGCCTCGATAGCGTAGCTCGGCCGTCAGGCCTACTTCACTGCGAACCTGCGGACGCCCGCGCACGGCCGACGCAAAAAACTGCTTCTGCTCCACGGCCAGCCTGGCGTCGTAGGCCTCAATCGCCGCTTGAACCAGAGCCACGTCGGCGTAGCGCCCCGCGACTTCATTTCGATTCCCAATGGTCGCGCGTTGAAATTCTTGTTCCATAAGTCCCCGATCGACCGATCGTCGGGACAGCATCGTCGCGACAACCGGGTCATGTTCCTTTATGCGGCGACAGTCTCCAGTGACATCGCAGCCCGTAGTGCCTTCAACCTCTCGGCATCCACAGCATTGGGAATCGCCACCGTGCGGTAGCCGCTTAGCTGCAGGTAGCGGTTTCCCTTTGCGTCCACAACCTCCGCATCGAAGCTCCCGCAGTCCGGGTTGGGAGTCACCACGGCGTATAACCGCGTGTCGGCCAACTCCGGCGCCCGTAACAATGCAACTCCATCAACGTGCTGCGGCAACCCCATCCGGCCCTGCGTGCCCATCTCCCACAGCCCGGCAGTCTGGAAGCAAAGCTCAATCAGACGCGGCGCCATCAGTGTCGGCAGCGCAGACGGCAGATGGTTTGCAGTCAAGCCTTTCGCCATCAGTCCGACAATCTGGCTTCCGTCCCACCACGCTCGTTCCACAATCTGGTATGCGGGTCCGTGGAAGTAGAGGCGATAGATGTCGGCAGCTTCGATGATGTGTCCGTCGGGCGAGCCCAGCGCCGGTCCGGCCACTTCTTGCGGCGACTGTTTTGTCATTCGTACCCGGGCGGTGAAGTGCGTTGTCACTTGGAGTTCGGCCTGGTTGGACAGCGGCCGGTGGCCAGTCAGGTGGCATTCAGCCAGCAGAGCGTCGCGCTCCGGATAGATGACAGCTTCCACCGTCACCACGCGTGGTTCATTCCGATAGAACTTGAACGGCGCCAGAAAATTCACGTCTTCGATCGCGGCAATCTGCCAGCCAGGAAGCAGACATACGGCAGCTTCGGCAAACGCTTCGATACCCATCACCCCGGGCAGCACGGGCGTGCCGTCAATTCGATGATCGTGCAGGAACGGTTGCATCGCTGGGTCCAGCGTGGTCTCGATGGTGAGGCCGCTCTGCAGTCCCATGCGTGCTACCTTGCCGATCATCGGTCCCTGCGGCAGTAAGCTCTTCGATCTGTCGGTCGCGGATGGGTCCAGCCCTCCAGTCGCATCCCACTCGTTCAGTAGAGCGCCGAGACGCTGCCCGATGACGATTTCACACGTACTCCCCGCCGTGAGTTCGCGGCGAATGATAGGAATCCCCGCCTCGGGCGCCAGCATATCGATACCTGCCAGCTCCATCATCTTCGGGATAGAACCACGCGTCGCCATACCGATGCCTCCCCATGCCGTCCAGTCGATGACGATGCCGCGCGTCGCCGGCCGCGTGGTGCGGAAGCTCGATGTGACCTTGCACAACAGGTCGTTGGCCGCGCTGTAGTCGGCTTGTCCGCCGTTGCCGAAACGCCCGGCAATTGAACTGAACGCCACCGTCGCCCCGAGAGGCATCTTGCCGATGGCGTGCAGAAGACTGAACCAGCCGTCGCTCTTGACGTCGAACACCAGGTCGAACTCACGCGCATCCTTGTCCGGCAGGAGGTGGCTGCGCTCCGTGCCGGCGGCGTGCAGCAGCACGTCGATTCGCCCGCTGCGCTCGCGCACCTGCTGGATGACCTTGGCCACACCTTCCGCGTCGGTGAGGTTCACGCTGAAGTAATGCGCTGTACCGCCCGCGGCTCGCACCGCGTCGATCGCGTTTTGTGCCGCTTGTGCTCGCTCCAGACCTGCCAGCTCTTTTTCCACGAGCGCAGGCGTGGCGCGCTCTCCACGAGCCTGGATGCGTACGAACAGATCGCGCTTCAGGCCGTCCTTGTCGGTCACGAAGAGTTTGAGATCCGGATTTTCCGGATCAGGCTCGGGCACCAGATCAAGCAGGTAGAACGTACCTCCAGAGGCCGTCGCCAGATCTGCGGTAATAGCCGATACGATGCTTCCTGCCGCGCCGGTGACGAGAAAGACGGTTTTGCTGTCCAACTTCAAACCGGGCTCTCCATCGGCGGCGGGCCGTTCTTCCATTCCCACTGTCCAGCGCAGCCCTCCCTTGTGCCCGATTTCGACAGCGCCGGGATCGTGCAGCGTTTCCTCAATCAGGAGGTCGGCGACTTCGGACGCCTTAAGTTCCGCTTCAAAGTCAACCGCCTTGACCAGAGCGTCCATCCGCTCTCGCTTATAAGTCTTGGTGAAGCCCGTAACTGCGCCTCCTGACGGTGCTGTCGCTCCGGCTTCATCGTAGCCATGCTGCCCGCCGAGCCGGGTCGCTGAAACCAGAAACGTGCCCCGTGCCGAAACCTGCTCATACAGGACTCGCATCGTGCCATACAGCGATTTGACTCGCACACGCAGGGCTTCACGCCAGCTCGCGAGGTCCATTTGGCTGAGCTCTCCCTCGTTGTCCAGCGCGGGCAGCCAGTACACTCCGTCCACCGGACCGGCGCTTAGCCAGCCCTTGAGGCGGTTGACGATCGCGTCCGCTTCCGACCCGTTCTCCAGCCGGAGAACTTCCACACCCATTGTCTGCAGCCGTTTCGCCAGCGCATCTCCCACACCGGACTTGTCCGGCATTACGACCACGCGCCGACCGGACGTAAGCGTAACCCCTGTCAGCCTGCACAGGTCAAGCGGCGGACGCAGGTAGGGAACAGGTACGCGGCGTGGAATGCGATTCGCGGCCTCGAAACTGGCCGGAACAGCACGCGCAATCCTGATCGCTTTCGCACCAGAAGAGGAAGGCACCGCCGCTCTTTCCTCCGTTGGTTCTTGTTTCTCTTGCCCGGCGGAAGAGCCTGGAGCAACCGCCTTAGTTATCCCAGGCTGCCGGTCGCGCGCGAACTTGATCACGTGCGTCAGCGTTGGAAAGTCGCGCAGTTTGAGATTCTCATCCCGCGGAATGTTGTATGCCGCTCGTACCGCCGCAAACATCTCCGCCTGTTTCACCGTGTCGATGCCCAGGTCTGCTTCCAGATCCAGATCCAGGTCCAACATGTCCTTGGGATAGCCCGATTTCTCGGCCACGATCTCCAGCACCTTCTCCTTGATGGCATCGTCTGTTGCCGCTGAAGCCGCGACTGACGGCGTGGCTTCAGTTGGCTCGCTGACACTGGCCAAGGATGGAGTCGCCGGCGCCACGGTCAGGTCGGGACGCTTCTCATATACGAAACGAATCACATGTCCCAAAGTTGGATAGTCGCGCAGCTTAAGGTTCTCTTCGCGTGGAATGTCATACGTCGCCCGGATTGCGGCAAACAATTCCGCCTGCTTCACCGTGTCGACGCCTAGATCCGCTTCGAGGTCGAGATCCATGTCCAGCATTTCTTTCGGATAGCCCGTCTTCTCGACCACCAGCGCGAGAATGCGTTCCTTGACGGCATCGCCCGCGACAATTTGCGCGGATGACGCGCCGGGCGCCGGTTTCTCTGCGACTGCGGTTCTTGCCGGCGCAGAGGCAGGGACTTCTTGCTCCGCTACCACTGGGGCTGCCGCCAGGTCGGGACGTTTCTCATATACGAAACGAATCACGTGCGCCAACGTTGGATAGTCGCGCAGCTTAAGGTTCTCTTCGCGTGGAATGTCATACGTCGCCCGGATTGCGGCAAACAACTCCGCCTGCTTCACGGTGTCGACGCCAAGGTCCGCTTCGAGGTCGAGATCCATGTCCAGCATTTCTTTCGGATAGCCCGTCTTCTCGACCACCAGCGCGAGAATGCGTTCCTTGACGGCATCGCCCGCGACAATTTGCGCGGATGACGCGCCGGGCGCCGGTTTCTCTGCGACTGCGGTTCTTGCCGGCGCAGAGGCAGGGACTTCTT
>PMBA01000229.1 GCA_003152795.1 Acidobacteriaceae bacterium
ATGGGCTTGCCATCGTCGGTGACCGCAATGGCTCCGGCGGCCTGCAGGGCGCGGAAGTCGGTAAGGGCGGCGCCCTTGCTGGCGCGCGTCGCGGCAGCAACGGCAAAGACATTGACGACCGCGCCGCGCTCGGGCTGACGAAGCCACTCGATCCACTCCACGGAATCGACCACCGGTGCCGTGTTGGGCATGGTACAGACTGAAGTAAAGCCGCCCGCGGCGGCGGCGGCCGTGCCGGTTGCGACCGTCTCTTTGTGCGTCTGGCCGGGTTCGCGCAGGTGCACGTGCAGATCGATGAAGCCGGGTGCGACGACGAGTCCGCGAGCATCAAACTTCTCGTCCGCGCCCCCTTTGATTTTGCCGGGAGCCGACACTTCCGCAACGTGGCCGTCTTTCAGCAGCACGTCCATGGGCGCGTCGATGCGAGCGGCCGGGTCGATCAGATGGCCGCCCTTGACCAGAAGACTGCTTGTGGAGCGTGAAGTCACGTCTCTCCTTAATTTGTTCTTCACCACATTGTTCACCACAGAGTCACAGCGATACAGAGAGAAGCAGGTAACGTCTTTTTGATTTTCTCTGTGTCTCTGTGACTCTGTGGAGAATGGCGTTTCATCGCATCTTCCCCATCGCCCGCGCCAGAATCGCCATGCGCGTGGGCACTCCGTTGTGCACTTCCTCGAGGATGCGTGCCTGGGCGCCGTCGGCGATTTCGCTGGTCAATTCCAGCCCGCGAATGATCGGTCCGGGATGCATCACGATCGCGTCCTTCTTTGCCATCTTCAACCGGGCCGGAGTCATCTGGTAGCGTGCGATATATTCCGGGAGATCGATCTTCATGCCAGAGAGGCGCTCTTTCTGCACGCGCAGCAGCATGACCACATCGGTGCCGCGCAAGCCGTCTTCAATGTGGCGGGTCACGCGCACGCCGGGCGCGAGTGTGGTCGCAATGTCAGGCGCGAGTTCCGCCGGACCGCAAAGAATAATCTTCACCCCGAATTTGCTTAACAGGTGGCACGCCGACCGGGCCACCCGGCTGTGAAAGATATCGCCGACAATCGCAACCTGCAACCCTTTGAAAGACTTCTTGTTGCGCAGGATGGTGTAAGCGTCAAGCAGCGCCTGGGAGGGATGCTCATGGAGTCCGTCTCCGGCGTTGATGACGGGCACGTCGATGTGCTGCGCCATCACGTAGGGCGCGCCGGCGTTGGGGTGGCGAATGACGATGATGTCGGCGCCGACCGCGCGCACGGTGTATCCCGTGTCCAGCAGCGATTCGCCTTTCTCAATACTCGAACCCATCGCCTGGATAAGGACGGTATGCGCCCCCAATGATTTGGCCGCGATTTCAAAC
This sequence comes from Acidobacteriaceae bacterium, assembly GCA_003152795.1. Classification (GTDB taxonomy): domain Bacteria; phylum Acidobacteriota; class Terriglobia; order Terriglobales; family Acidobacteriaceae; genus Acidiflorens. The sequence continues at coordinate 1,352 of PMBA01000229.1, forward strand.
GAGCTCCGCGTGCGCGTCGAAGCCTCGTAGAAAAGCAACAGCACGCGCTTGCCCTTAAGCAGGGGCCGCGGCTTGTCCGGATTCATGCGCCGGGCAAACTTCAGAAGCTTGAGGATCTCGGCCGCTTCCATGTGCTCGATGCCGAGCAGCGAACCGCGCGCTGGATTCATAATTAACTTTTGATTTCCAATAATTCCAATTTGTAATTTGTGATTAAGAACCGCGCAATGTGCTGTTCAATTACAAATCGCAAATCGATCTACTGCTTTTCCATCAGCAGAACTTTCTCCGCGTCGTCGATCTCGCGAAGTTTGACCTCAACAATCTGATTTTCCGTGGTCTGCACGGTTCGTCCAATGAAAGCGGCTTCAATCGGAAGCTCACGGTGTCCGCGATCGATTAAGACGCACAACTGCAGGCGCTTGGGACGGCCCGAGCGGAACAGGGCGTCCATGGCGGCGCGGGTGGTGCGTCCGGTGTAGAGCACGTCGTCAACCAGTATCACCGACTTCCCGGTGATGGGGATTTCCATCTCGGTTTTCTGCACCACGGGCTTGGAGTCGAGCGTGGAAAGGTCGTCGCGATAGAGGGTAATGTCGAGCGTGCCGAGCGCCACCGGCTTCTTTTCGATGCGCTGAATAATTTTAGCCAGGCGCTCCGCCAGCGGAACTCCACGACGCCGGATGCCGACCAGCGCCAGATCCTCGATGCCGTTGTTCTTTTCGAGAATCTCATGGGCCAGCCGGATCAAGGTGCGCTCCACCTCGGATGCCGACATGAGCTGCGCTTTCTGATGGATCTCGACGGGACGTCCGGCTCGTGAATTCATAAACGCTGCATCATACGCGTGTGGAAAGACGAGAGCAAGCCAAGCTGGCGACAGGCAGTGACTCAGTTTCGCGCTGTAACCGGCAAAACCCGGAAACCACCAAGGGCACGAAGGAGCACGAAGGCTTTTGGTTTCAAGGTTCTCCTTCGTGTACCTTCGTGCCCTTCGTGGTTAAGGTTTCGCTAAACTGAGACACTACCTGGCGACCCGCCCGCCCCTCCACCCTAGGGCGCTTCTACAACCCGGTGGTTCGGGGCCGCGTAAACAGGGCCGCCAGCGCCCCGCCAACCGAGGCGAGCACTAAGGTGACAATCATCCCGAAAAAAAATGTGACCGCCAACCCCGACGGAGTGAACAGGTTGCGGATGCCGGCTTGAATGCCAGGGTCCGCCGCGTTGGTCCCGAACCTCTGGGCGACTTTCAGGATGGCGTCGGCGTATTCCTGCTGGGCATGAAAAACAAAAATCCGAATCGTGATCAGCAGCGCGTTAATGGCGAAGGCGACCATGCCCGCTGCTCCTCCGAGACGTGATCCGAGCGCGGCGGGAATTGGGAATCCACTTTCGCGGCGGTAGAAGAAGACACCCAGCGCCCCGGTCAGCACGATGCCGAGGAATGGGATCATGCCGACAAAAACTCCGAGCACGCCGGCCTTGAGGGCGGCACGAACGGCAATTCCCTTGTCCAACGTGCCTGCCGCGATGCGCTGCGGCGGAGACGAGGCCAGCCTTGTTTCCACCGGAAGGTCGGGAGAAAGCTCGCCCGGCGCGGGGTTCAAGACGTCGGCAATCTCAGCATCCGGAATCGCCATCTGGACGTGGATTTGCGGAGCGCGACACTGTGGACAAAACGGCCTCCCGTCTTCGACCGTGGTCCCGCATTGTTGGCAAGGGTGCTCCACCTCTTTGAAGCTAGCGCACAACGAACCCGGAGAGCAAGGCAGAGGCATTGAGGCATTTGATCTTCAATGACTCAATGATTCAATGATTCGATCAGATCGTCTCGTCCTTGCCCGTGTGCATACGCACATAGACCAGCGCAAAGCGGGTTCCCCGGCTGTTCGGCTTCACCGCGACGATGTGCTGGTTTCCCTCGGTTCCAACCTTCAGCTCCACCGAGTCTCCGCTGCCGCTATTTCCGCACGAAACCGGTTTGGAGCCTTCCTCCTTGTTCGGTGAGGCTTCCACGTGACCGCCGCCGTTCCAGGCGCCGCGGCACTGGATGGGCTTGCCATACTTCTGCAGTTCTTTGTCGTAGTAGGCGATGACTTTGTCGGGAGCGTCGTCGGAGTTGAACTCGGCAGCCACCACTTTCAAAGAGAATCCCGGGATCGAGAGGTTTACATTGGCGCTCTTCTTGTCATCGCCGTCGTCTTTGGGAGCGGGCTTCGCTCCGGGATAGACGGTCAATCCGGCGTCGCGAATATCGGCTTGCTCGCTGACGTGCAAATCGCCCATGGGAGACTTGATGTCCACGTGCTTCTCGCCATCCGCGCTCTTGTCGTTCGCGTTGATGCTGCAGGCGGGAAGAACGCAAAGGGCGGCAAACAACGCGCCCAGCGACAGTTTTGCGATAAAGCTACGGCTGAACGTCTTTCGGCTGAACATGGGAAGAACCTCCTGAACTCGGTTGAAATGAGATTGGCCGGGTGGGGCGTTCCAGACTTTCGCCACGCGAGGCGATGCCCGGAATCGTGACCGGCAGACGACCGGCGATCGGAATTTCACCGAAGATCGCTTTCACGACAGCCGTTTCCGACACGCTTGCATTGGAAAACGCGCACAAATAATTCTGGATCGCGGGAAAATCCTGCACTACATAGGGATTACCCATGGCGAGTACGACGGTGCGGCTGGCAGCATGATCCAGGATCGCGCTGAGTAAAGATCCCGTGGCATCGTCCATGGCAACCGTATTCGTCAGACCTCCTCCGGCGGCGCGCATCGCCTTGCCCGCGGTCGGAACCACATACACCGCAGCGATCACGCGCTCCGCCGCTTCCACCGCTTCCAATACGGGCGCCTTCATGCCGGTGGCCGAGCGCGCATCGACATAGATCACGCGGGCGTCAGGCACACGGGCCAGAATCTGGCGTTCGAGCATGCGTCCCGAGTCGGTGCGCATATCTTCGGAGAAAATCACCGCCACGAGACGGTTCGTGGTCTCTGTCAATGATTGATACGGAAGGCCGGCCTGCGGAGTTCCAGGAGAAGCTCCAGAATTTTGCAGCGGGATGACCTTACCGTTGTCGCGGACGAGGGTAATGGCTTCGTCTGCAATACGCTGGCCAACCGCCAGATTCTCCGGTTTTGCGATCAGGCTTGAGAGTTGAGCGGGGTCCACCAGTCGCGCCTTGTTCAACCCCAGGGAAGCCTTTAGTTCCAGAATCTTGAGCACGGATTCATCCAGCCGCGGACGGCTGATTTCGCCGCTCCGGACCGCTTGCACCATCGCGCGGTAGCTGGCGTCCAGATCGGCGGGGATGATCAGCACGTCATTGCCGGCCTTAAAAGATTCGACAGCGGCCCGGCCGATATCATTCGCATACAGGCGCGTCAGTCCCGCCATGTCAAGAGCGTCGGTTACGACGATCCCTTTGAAACCCATATCTTCCTTAAGAAGTCCGGTCACGATTGGCTTTGAAGTTGTGGCGACGCGGTNNGAGCCGCGCCCGGTCCCCGGTGACTTGAGCGAGGCCGAGATGAGAATCGGTCGCGGTGTCGCCGTGTCCGGGGAAATGTTTGGCCGTGACCAGCATGCCGCCCTGGTGAGCGCCGTGGATGTACGCGGCCACGAAATCGCCGACCTGCTTCGGGTCTTCTCCGAACGAGCGCGTGTTGATGATGGGATTCGCAGGGTTCGAATTCACGTCGGCATCGGGGAAGAAGTTCCAGTGAACTCCCACGGCCCTCGCCTCCAGGGCGGAAATGCGTCCAAAGACTTCGGCATTTTCCGGTTTGCCGGTTGCTCCAAAAGCCATCGCATGGGGAAAGACGGTGGTGCCATTCAAACGCATCGAAACGCCGCGCTCAAAGTCTGCCGCAACGAGCAACGGCAGCTTGGATGACTTTTGCAGCCGGTTGAGCAACTCGGCGGCAACATAGGGCTGGTTCTTCAGCAGGACGGCGCCATCTACCGGAACACTCATGACCAGCGATCCGACGTGATACTTGCTGACGTTGTCGCGCAGCTGAGTATAGATGGGGTCGGCGTCATTCAAGAATTGCGCTCTAACCCAGATCGAAAAGAGCTGGCCGACTTTTTCCTCGGNNCAGGTAGCGGTCTTTGCTTTTGTCCTTAGCAAAACTGAGCGCTGCGGCTAGCAGGAGCGCGATCAACAGAAGGTTTCGGGACATGTCAATTGACAATAGCAAAAACGGACCGTGACGTCCTGCCAATAGGGGGACGCCAGGCTCCCCACCAGCAAACGTAAGAACATTCTCAAATTTCCCGTTCGATAGCTGCAATGGCTTCCGCCTGAATGGCTGCATCGTCTCCAAGCCCTGCCAGCCAATGCACATCCGGTTCTTTGCGGAACCAGGTGATCTGGCGCTTGGCATAGTTGCGATGTGCCTGCTGCGCGGCCGCGAGCGCCGATTCGCGGTTCAATTCGCCGCGCAAAAACTGCACTGCCTGTTTGTATCCGAGCGACGCNNCCTTCGTCAAACATCTTCGCGGCCCGCTGGTTGATGCGCGCATAAAGAGCTTCGCGCTCCGGATTGAGGCCCAGGCGCAGTATGCGAAAACCGGGCAGCGGTTCGCGTCCCTGCTGCCACAGTACGGTCATAGGCTGGCGCGAGGCGAGACGCACTTCAATCGCGCGGATCATCTTGGGAATGTCGTTGCCGTGAATGCGGTTCGCCGCCGGAGCGTCGAGCCGCCGCAGGATGCGATGCAGGTGCCCGGTTCCGCGCTTCTCCGCGCGAGCGCGCAGCTTGTTGCGCAACTCTTCGGAGCGCTGCGGCCCGGAAAAAAGTCCTTCCAACAGAGCGCGGAGGTAGAGTCCGGTTCCTCCGCTGACGACGGGTAGTTGTCCGCGTTGGTCGATCTCGCGCAGAACCTGGCGCGCCTGGCGCGCATACTCGCCCGCGCTGACATCGGCGACCGGATCGACGCAATCGAGCAGGTGATGCGGAACTTCCGCGCGCTCCGCCGCACTGGGCTTAGCCGTTCCGATTTCAAATTCGCGGTACATCGCGACCGAGTCGCAGTTGACGATTTCACCGCCGAAGCGCCGCGCGATCGCCAGCGCCAGGGCGGTCTTCCCGCTCGCGGTGGGACCGAGCACGACGACGGCCAGCGCCTCGCGATCTAACTTAGACATAACTCGGACATAATTCGGGTAGCTTCGGCGTTCTCGGCAACTTCAGCGCGCACTCCAGGGAATGTATCGCCAGGAGCGGATGATGGTGAGAACAAGCAGCAGAACCGCCATCAGCAGCAGCCCAGTCGCTTCGGCGGCGAAGATGGAATGCCGGTGGTGATGCTCGTGGTCCCGATCTCCTTTGTCCACGGCCGGCTTCGGCGAGGCGGAAGCGTCCACGCGGATCATTGTAGCTTTTTTCGGTCGATAGTCGTTGGTTGTTAACAAACATCGTTCGCACACATTCATCGCGAACGACGCAAGACTACCGACCAGCGACTGCCTCGCGGTACACTACGGGCGCGCCGTCATGCCGATGCCTCCCTCCAACCGCGAAGCCGGGCTTCTGCGANNGAACAGCCTTTTCAAGTGCTCGCGGCGCTGCTGCAAAATGCCGGTCAAGTGGTCACGCGCGACGAACTACGCGAAAGAATCTGGCCTGCCGACACTTTTGTCGATTTCGACCATAGTCTGAATACCGCGGTAAACAAGATTCGCGAGTCGCTGGGAGATTCCGCATCGAACCCGCGCTTCGTCGAAACCCTGGCCCGCCGCGGATACCGCTTCCTCGCGCCGGTCGATCACATCGCGACGCCACCTGCAGCAGTTGTGCCGGCGCAGGGCAACAGCACGCGGACAGGAGTGTCCGCGCCACACTGGCTTAATGATCCGGCAATGCCCGCGGCCGACATCGCTCTTCATCCCGAACTGCACCTGCCCGTTCCCCGGCGCGGATTGGTGCGCGCGCTTTTCGCGCTGATTCAGATTATGTATCTCAGCTTCTACCTGAGCGGCCTCTCGCGCCTGCACGATGTGGACCGTGTGGCCAGCGACTTTCTCCCGGGCTGGAGAGCACTGTTGATCGTGGGCGCGGTCCTGGTCACGGGAGCGGTGGGGATTCCGCTGAGGTTTTACCTCTTGTCCGCAGTCGCTTTCGATTTCCGCAAACTGGCTGGGAAATTCGGCCGGCTATTCCCATTCGTCCTGGCACTCGATCAACTGTGGGCCATCGCGCCGTTCCTGCTGCTGCCGCGGATCGGCGCCGGCCTGGCATTCGCCGCGACTGCCGCTTTGCTTTACGTGCCTTTTTCCGAGAGAACCCTGGTGAGGATGGCGTATAGCCTGCCCAACTCTTGATTTGTTGAGCGAGTTAGGAATGAACGAGGCGGAAGAAACAAATTCCGCCCCGCATCCAAGAGAGCTTTACGGTGCGACCGTCAGGAATAGAACCGGATCCCTGCAATCGGTCCCCGAGGCATGGAAGAAGTACAGCGCGGCCGCAAGATAGTGAGCCGCTGGGGACGCCCCGTCGACCGTCGCGAGGATCTCCGCGCTGCGCAGGGCGATCTTTCCGCCANNAATCTGCGGATCGGTCTTGTGGCAGTCTGGCGCGTCGTTCGGAAAGTCGACATACAAAGTCAATCCCAGGAACTTCACCGTATCGCGGAAAGTTTCACGGGAGTGCGTATTGCACGTATCCTTTGGATCGTCGGCTTGAGCTGGCTCAATGGCAAAGCGAATGGTTGGTGTGTCGAGTTGCAGTAGCAGCGGGTTGAAGGTGCCGGTATCGGGGGTGCCCGCCAGGGAGAATCCGTTCAGCGAGCCGACGGTATAGCGGAGCGAGACGGAAGTGGCGTAGGCCTGCTCCGTCGAGGCATCGGGAGGATAGTTAGGGCCGAGGTGACTACGAAATCTTCTGGCAGGCACGTAGGCTTCGGGCTTGGGGAGACGAATCACGTATCGCCCCGATTTGTCATCGAGGGCGTGTTGCAGGCTCTTGGCGTCGATCTTGGCCTGAGCGAACGCCGGATCAAGAGGCGCCGAAGAAGCGGCGCCATGGGCCGGGACAGAAAGGTCGTAGGTTCCGGCCGCCAGAGTCGAGTCATTGGAGGCAGCCACGTAAAGATCGTGGTGGAGTTTGGTCTTGGGGGCGAGAGCGAGGACGCTATTGGCGTCCTTCGGATCGTCAACAATGGCCCACGGGCCTTCAACAACTACAAAGACTTTTTCCATTCCCGCAGCCTTGGACTCGGCCGCGGCTGGCGCTGTTGGCGGTTGGGATTGTTGACACGCGACGAGGAATGACACAGCCAGCACAGCACTGGCGAGTGCAGCCGCGATGGCGGTGGATTGTTGTTTGCTTTGCATCAGCGGTCTCCTATCGTTCGGGATTTAAGGCCGTCCGTAGGCTGAGAAAGCCGCCCAGTAATAAGGGTGCGAAGTACTGGGGTTGGCCAGCATCCTCTGCGAGGCGAGACGAACCGCCTCGGAAACCGGCCGTCCGGAAAGCGCGTTATGGTAAAAGTCCTGGACAAAACCTCGCGTCTCGGCCGAGTCCACCGCCCAGCGGCTTGCGACCACGTGGGGGACACCGGCGCGCAGCAGAGTTCCCGTAATGCCGTTGAACCCGCTCGTACCGGCGTTGCCGGACGTCGCGGTGCTACAGGAAGAGAGCACCGCCAAACGCAGGTTTCGAAGGTTCAGGCGGCGCAAAGTATCGGTATCAAGCAGGTTCACAGTTCTGGGAGGCGCCGCACCTTTGTCGAGCAGCAACCCCGCCCGATCGGGCGTAGCCAGCGAGTGTCCGGCGAAATGAAAGATGGCGGCTGCGGGCAGGTCGTTCTTCACCAAAACAGATGTGGCTTCGCCGCCTTCAAGAAGCTGCGCGGATTTGAACTGGCTGGCAACCGCAGCTGCTTCGCGGGTTACATCCGGGAGGGGAACTAGATCTTCTGCCTGGGAGGACGCATCGCTGCCCACCACCAGCGCCGGCAATTCCGCGGAAATCGTGCTGTCGTTGCGCAAGCGCGCTTCCGAATCCTGCCCCAGCGAGTAAACGATTGGTCCGCGCTCAATTAAGTAACGTCCTTCGGTATCGAGAAGCGCTTCAAAAGGCACTTGCGCCAGCCATCCGTCCGCCTCGATGACAAGAGTGCGTTGCGGAGCCAGCCACGGCTCCACGGGAGCGATGAGCGCCGAATAGAGGCTGCGAGCGTCCCGGCGCAAAGCGCTCATCTCGGACTTCGGGTCCGACGCCAGATCGTGAAACCTTTCCGCCAGGGCCTGCAGGTTCTCAGGGGGGGGCTTGATCCATTGTGCATGGGTCCCGCGGTCGTCATAGACCCAAATGGCAACGCCGCCGTCCGGCAACGCGGCAAAGACGAGCACTGTCTCCTTCGCGGATAAGGCGGAAGTTGGCGCCAGCGTCGGGACCGGCGCCGACGTATCCGTCAAAGACTGAGAGGGGCGGGCGTCTGCAGCCACCCGCTCGGGCGCGCCCAGGTACCACTCAAAAGTCTCCAGCGCGTCCTGGGAACGACCCTGGGCCAGTTCCGCTTCCGCGAGAGCGAGATACGCCGGAGCTGCGTCTTTGCTCCAATTCGCACGCTCCACCTCGGACCTGAGGGTAGTAAGGCTCTGCTCCGCCAAGGCGAGCGCAGGGCGGAGGGCCTGTTCGGCTTCCGCCTCGCGGTGCCTGCCGAGTTGCAACTCGCCCAGGGTGGAATAGAAGATCTGGGCGAGATAGTTGTTCGAAAGCGGGCGAACCTGGTCCTGGATGGCGGTCAGTCGGGTGATGGCATCATCAAACCGGCCGAGATGCGATTCCAGTTGGGCGCTTCGGATCTCGGACTCCAGAGCATCGTTGCGACTGGCTCCGGTCAGCGGCGCGGCCGCGAAAAGCCGGGCGGCCTCCGCATATTGCCGTTGCGCGACCTGAGGCAGACGCGCGGCCGCGGCCGCACTCGCCATCCAACTATGCGCCATGGCGCGCTGCAGCAGTTCTTCGTCTGAATCGACAAGAGCCACGGCCTCACGCCAGGCCGCAACTTCCAGGTTGGGGCGGTTGGCAGCGTTCGCTAAATGGGCCAGCCCGTCATATAGGCTATACCCGCGCCGGCGCGGGAACTGGGCTGACCAATAGCGCTCCAGGCCCATGCTGACGGTTGCCGAAGCAGCGGAGTGATTCCCAGTAGCGAGCTTGTCATCGGCGGCGAAGAGCACGGCTCGCAGATAGAGAGCCCCATACCCGCGCTTCAGGGCCAGACCCATGGCTTGCCCTGCGGCTCTCTCATCCGTTCCGATATCGCCCATCAGAAAGGAACAGACGCCGCGCTCCAGGCCAAGCTGAATCTGCAACCAGGAATAGGAGTGTTTTTCAGACTCCGCGAGGGAGGCAGTCGCCTGTTGCCGGCACTCGTCATTATGCCGCTCGATCTGCGCTGCGAAGGTCCGCTCGAACTGGGCGCGCAGCACGCCCGCCGGGTTGCCGGAAGCGCGAAACAATTGTTCGGCAAGATGAGCCTGTTGGCGAGAGACGTCATACTCGCCGGCTTCATTGGCTTGGACGGCGCGGGAAAGAGCGCTTGCCGCTTGCGGAAAACGTGGCGCCGAGGACCCGCTTAGAAGGTCAGCCAGCCAGCGGTCGCCGTGCTGCTCGCCGGTCAGGTCCGCCAAAAAAAAAAGCGACTGCTGGGCGGCCTTATCCGCAGCTCCCTTTTCAGGATAGGCCTGGGGCAGCCAGGAGCGGACCGCGCCGGAGAGATATTCCTCGATGCGCGCGTCCACGGCGGAACGCAGGTTGTGGTTGCCCGGTGAGACCGCGATTTGCGCCGGTGACAGCAGCGGCATAGCGTGGCTGGCGTCGTGTTCGTTCAGTCGGGTGCGGACACGCTCGGCCGCGTCGCGGGCTTCGCCCACCCAGTCCGAACCAGGATCGACCTGCAGGTACCGAGTCCAGTCATCCAGTGCCTGGTGGTAGAGGAACTCATGTTCCGCGACGATTGCTCGATTAAACAGCGCCACCGAATCGTCGGGGTGCAGCCTTAAGGCCTGGCTTAGATACTCGTAAGCAGCGGCGAAATCTTCTTTCTGGTTTTCCTGCTGGGCGCGCTGGAAATAAGCGGTGGCCAGATCAGTCAGGATGGCCGGAGAATGCGGTTCCAACTCCAGGGCGCGGCGCAGAGCCTCCACCGCCGCGTCGTACTTGCCTTCCAAGACGTCCGCCTGGGCCTCCGCCTGAAGCCATGACGGATCGGAGGGATGGGATTGCAATTGGCGGGCAATCAGGGCTTCCGCTTTCAACAGCGCCGGAGGACGGCTGGTAAAGGAAGCGGCCGGTCCGCGCGACACGCGCAGGGGCGCATAAGCGGCGCCCGCAAATCTGAGTTCCAGGGTGCGCTTCTGGGTGTAAGCGCGCGCCAGGAGTTTGTCGGCGGCGGCGGGCTGGTTCCGCTGAATTACCACCCAAGATCCCGCGCCAACCACGACGAGAAGAGATGCTCCCACGATTGCCAGGCGCGGAACCGCCAGCCACCAGCGCCACCAGGGTGCAGATTCCCGCTCCGGCGCCGAATGCGACGTTCCGGCAATCTGCTGCGCCAGCCTCCGCTGCCACTCCGGGTTGGCGCATTCCAGAGTCGCGATGGCCTTGAGTTCCGCCTCGGTGATCTGCCCGTTCAGATCCGCCAATTCGCCGACCGCTCCACTCAGCAACGGACCGCAATGATCACAGCGGCTGGCATGATCGATATAGGCAAGCGTCTGCTCGGGCCCGGTCAGCCCCCCCGCAATCTCACGCCACACCGCCGCACCCGGGCAATCGTCCTGGCGCCGCCCAGAATCGGCCGGTCCGATGGTCTTCTGCCGATCCAGTTGGCGAACCAGTTGCCGATCCATCAGCGCCAGCTCTTCAAATTGCTTACGGCAGGTCGCACAGGCGGCAAAATGAGGGTGCAAATCCGTCGCAGGTAGAGGGGATTCCGCCCGCCCCCGGGATTCCTCGAGCAGTCTCGCCAGTTTCGCGTCGTCGATATGCTCGTTGGGACTTTCCAAGGCTAACTCCCTAGTCTTTTAGAACGATTTTGCCGGTTCAAAACCTTCACTTCGCGGTGCGGGCTCGAACTCGCGATGTGACCACGGATCATGACCGCCAAACGCATGAGCACACTCTCCACACCCTCGGTAGTCAGTCCGATCCCCGGGATGGCTGCGATTTCACGGGCGGTAAGTCCTTGGCGGTGGCGAAGCAAAAAAATCGCGCGCTTTCTTTGTTGATCCTTACCCGCCGTAACCTGTCTCAGAACCTTGTCGATCTGCTCCAGTTGAAGACGCTGGGTCACAACCTCAGAGCCGTCCGCACCCGCTATTCTTGCGGTGGCTTGCACTGACTCCAGGGTGGCCTCGGTTTGGCCCGCTCCTCGCTTTACGGCCAGCGCGGACTTGAAATGATCGTGGACCACATTCGCCGCAACCACCTTCAAGAATCCATAAATGGAATCTTCCCGCCGCGGTTCGAACGACCGCAGTAATCGGCTTTCGTTTTCGCAAAGCTTCAGGTAGGTGTCCTGGATTAGATCTTCCAGTTGCGGGGGGGAGGGCTCGCCCCAGTGGCGAGCGGTCCGCAGAACGGCGGCGGCGATCACCAGTTGAAATCGCCGCATGAACTCGACCCACGCCTTCTCGTCTTTCGAGCCAGCGCAGGCCCTTACCAAATCCGACGACGAGAGCTTCGCGTAGCGAGCCAAGGGTCTACTCCAACTTGAGCGGATTCTACAACAGTATTGCCGCTGGCATTGTTAAAAGATGGGCGGGTTTGCGGGGGGCGTCGAGGGGTGTTTCCCGGCCGAAACCCTCGCCAAATCAGCCTTTCCGAGCTGGGCGCTAGGCCAGCAGTCTCGCCGCTTCTTTGGCGTAATAAGTCAGAATCATGCTGGCGCCTGCCCGCCGGATGCAGAGCAGCGATTCCATCATCACCCGCTCGCGATCGATCCATTGGTTCCGGGCCGCCGCCTCGATCATGGCGTATTCGCCCGACACCTGATACGCCGCCAAGGGCAAGTCGAAACGGTCGCGGGCCGCGGCAATCACGTCCAGGTACGGCATGGCCGGCTTCACCATGATCATGTCCGCACCCTCTTCAATGTCCAACTCGATCTCGCGCATGGCCTCGCGAATGTTCGCCGGATCCATCTGGTAGGAACGGCGATCGCCGAACTGCGGCGCTGAATCTGCTGCCTCGCGGAACGGCCCATAGAAACCGGAAGAGAACTTCGCGGCATAGGAGAGAATTGGAGTGTTCTGGAAGCCCGCCTGGTCGAGCGCCGCGCGAATCGCTCCCACCCGCCCGTCCATCATGTCGGAGGG
>PMBA01000338.1:0-1425 GCA_003152795.1 Acidobacteriaceae bacterium
GGCGCAATTTGGAACTTCGTGACGCGCAGGCCGCTGATGCCGATGGTGGGCGCGACGCTCGGGCTTCTCACGGTGTCCGCGCTCTGGAAACTGGTCATCGCAATGATGTGAACACGGGGAAGGAAGGTATGTCTGTCTACCACGGGATCCTGAATCTGACGAACTGGGCCGGCAACGTAATCATGCCGACGCTTGGCGCGCTGTTCATCGCGATCGCGATCCTGCAGTTCGCGAGAGGACAGCATCAGGTGTACTCGATGTGGGCCTACGGCGGGATTCTCTGCCTCCTGGTGTCCGGGNNAACGTCATTCTGCCCGTCTATGCAGGAATGCACGTGACACTCGGTGCGATTCAGGTTGGCGAGGCATTTACTCAATACACACATCACCAAGTCACTGCGACGCGGCATTTCGTGGCCGCATTGCTGTGCCTGATGGGCTCCGGACTCGTGCGCCTGGCGGANNGCGACCTGCTGCTGCTCGCGCTGCATATTGCCGTTCCCGTGGGGGTTGTCGATCTGATCGGCGGTGGCGTGCCGCTCTCGGCGCTGTCAATCTTCAGCGTCCCGTTTTACGACTGGGCATCCATCGTATGCGCCGTCTGGGCGCTGCTGGTTTTGAATCGCAAAAGCAGAGCAGAGGAATAACACAATGCCGCTAACTATTTCGCCAGTCCCCAGAAACCTCGCGACGAGAGTCACGTTTCTGTTTCTCGAATTCGACGACCTGTTTGCGGTTCTGGTACTCGCCGTAGTCATGAACATGTTCGGCCGGTTTTTGCATCGTGAGATGTTCGGGATCCCAATGAACGTCTTCCTTCAATACGTCGTGCCGGTCCTGAGCATTCCCGCCTTGACTCTATTCAAATACGGCAAGCCTCGGGCCTATTTGCGCGACTGGTTGATGTTTCACCTGAAGCCTCACGTCTATTGCGCGGTGGAGCGGGATGCGGAGCAGCGAGTCGAGTATATGAAAGGAGAAGAACGCTAATGCCGCTAACAAGGCACCAGTGGGAGGAGTCGCTGCGACAGCCGGCATTTTGTGAGCTGCTGTCGATCCGGGACTATCTCGACAATATAATGGTTCGGACCAACGGCAGCTTCGTTGCGGGCTATGAGGCCGTTGGCCTCAACACTTTCTACCATGATGACGACACCCGCAGCCGGACAAAGGAAACCCTCGAATCGTTGATCCGGTCCTTGCCGGAGCGCTCGATGCGCATGCAGGTACGCTTCGAGATTGNNGATGGCCAGTACCTCAACCGCCGACTGCATTTCTATTTCATCTGGAACCCGGAAGTCCATCACGAAAGTCCAGACTTCGAATGGCGGAAGGCTCGCACCAGGGGCAAGGCGTGGAGTCTGTCCGCGGACAAATGTATTCAGCGGACCTTGCGTGAACACCAGGACCTGTTGTCAGAGTTCGA
>PMBA01000338.1:1437-1916 GCA_003152795.1 Acidobacteriaceae bacterium
CTTTACAAACAAGGTATGGCCTATGAGAGCGCTCGCAGTCAAGCGGCCAACGTGAACATCGAGGATGAGGAGGACGACCATCTCAAGGTCGGCGGTTTGCTGTACTCCTGGATCAGCCTGAAGGAAATGCCGGATGCTACTTTCCCGGGAATTATGCGGGAACTCGTGGCGCAGGAGTTCCCGGTTGTCGTCAGCGCTGAGGTCAGCATTCCCGACCAGAGCAGAATCATGCGGTCCTACAAGCGGCGCCTCCTCCGAATGCAGGCCGCCCAACGCGACATTCACGGCGGCTTCAAAATCAACGTGGAAGCGCAGATCGCGCAGGAGCAACTCGTCAAGACCCTACAGGACGTGGTGTCCAGCTCGCTGAAGGTGTGCCAGTTCAGTCTGGTCGCCGGCCTGCGCACGTCGCAGCCCATCCGGAACTCCAGGGAGCGTGAAGAGGCTGAACGGATACTTGCCGACCGCCGTCAGCGCAT
>PMBA01000338.1:1959-5187 GCA_003152795.1 Acidobacteriaceae bacterium
ATTCTACTTGAGACGCCTTCTCGGCAGATGGTCCCGTTCTCGCCCTTTGATCCTGGTCTGGGCGACGCCAACATGCTCATCATGGCCAAGAGTGGCGGCGGGAAAACATTTATGGCGCAACTGCTGTTGCTCATGCTGGCTCGATCCAATGCTCAGATCTCNNGAGAAAGCGCCGTCAAAGGAAAAGATCGCGTTCCTCAAGAATCTGACTCAACACATGATCGGCGCCAGCCCCAACTCGGATATGACGCTGGTCGAGAGCGTTTTGAGCGACGCCATCGTCTCGACCTACAAGCGCTGCTCCATGCGGTACGCGAACCCTATTCCGACCTTCTCCGACCTGCGCGACGAACTCGCACAGTGGCGGGACGAGGAGAAGATGCAGCGCACCATCGACGAAGCGCGCCTCGCTTCGGTCAAGCTGCGCACTTGGACCGAGGGAGGGATCTACAGCCGGCTGTTTGACCGCCACACAAACATCCGTACTGANNTCAGGCCGGTCAGGACAGCCGAGCGTTACTGTCCTCGACGAATGCTGGTCGCTCCTCGATTCACCGACGTTGGCGCCGGAGGTCGTTCAGCTCTTCCGGACCGCCCGGAAGCGGAATTCAAGCGTTTGGGGAATTTCTCAAACTCTCGAAGACTTCGTTGGATCATCCATACAACCACGTCTACACGGTCCGGGCATCGTCAAGAACGCCAATACAAAGCTGATCGGTCAGCAGCCGGGAGATTTGAGCACGATCCAGAACCAGCTTCACCTGAATGAAGTTGCACTCGGCGCGATCAAGCGATTCAGTTCGCCCCAGAAGGGGCGTTACGCCGAGATGCTGCTGGTCATTGGCGAAAAATCGGAAACAACCCAGGCGGTACGGCTCGTGCCGACGCCGATCGATTACTGGATTTGCACCACGTACCCACGGGAGCGAATCTATCGCGCCTGGTTCCTGTGGAAGCACAAGGACCGGCCGCTTTTTGAATCATATGAGGAACTGGCGCAGCAATTCCCGCAAGGCTTGGCCGGACTGGAACGACTAGCAGAAGAAGTGTCGGGTGAGGTCAGCGCCAGCGAGGCCGTGGTGGTCTAGGGAGGCACCGATGCTGATATTCACACTGATGTTCGCGGGTTTGATGTTGCTCAGCGCACAGAGCAGACGCCGGTTTGTCGCAATTTCCCTGATCGGGTGTGTCGCGGTTTTGGTCGTCGCGCCAACGCCGGCGCCAGGGCAACTCTGTCTGCCATGCATCATTCAGGCCGTGCTCGACACGATCGGCAAGGTGATCGGAAACTGGCTCAATCTCATCATCAGAGTGCTGACAGACATCCGGAGCTTCCACCAGCAGACCGTGTGGCCGCTGAATCTGATCAATCAAGCGAAAGCGCAGATCATGGCGATGATCGCGCAGTTTCGTGGGCGGATGCAGGGCATTTTCTTGACCAATCCCCACACCGCCACGCTGCCCAATCCCGTGGCGCTTGAGATCATCCTGCGAAACCGACAGACCGCCGATCTCGGGTCAGTCGGCCAAGTCTACGTAAACGCCTTCCGACCGGTGCCG
Source organism: Acidobacteriaceae bacterium (assembly GCA_003152795.1). Taxonomy (GTDB): domain Bacteria; phylum Acidobacteriota; class Terriglobia; order Terriglobales; family Acidobacteriaceae; genus Acidiflorens. The sequence goes on from PMBA01000338.1 coordinate 3,520, forward strand.
CAGGCCGGCTTCATGGCACCGCAGGATCGCGATATGACCGACATGGACGATGCGATGGCGCAGAATAGTCTGAAAACGCTCAAGATGTCCGACCAGGCCCAGGACCTGATGCTTCAGGCCGCCGACCAGATCGAGAACCTGGCCGGCGATCCCGACATCAATCACATGGCGCCGGGCACTGCCTCGTTTCTTACGGCGTCCGCCGTGGTAGCTAGCGTCAAGAGCGAGGCGATCATGCAGAAGATGCTGGCCGCAGTCATGAGGCAGGAGTCGGCCCGCATCGCTCATGACAATGCTCTCCGCAAGAGGAGGAGCGCGCTCGCGGTGCAACTCCAAAACGATATGACCAACATCCTGCAACGCAGATGAAAGGATGACACGGATGAAAACGTATCTCGCCAAGATTTTCGGCTGGGTGAGGCTCCATACCATGGCGCTGTCCGTCCTGCTATTGCTCGCTGCTATCCTGCCTCCGGTTCAGGTTCAGGGTCAAAGCAGCCCGTGCTGCGCAGTCCTGTCCGCGGGCCTCGGCACGATCAACACCACTCTCGGCAGTGTCATCGGCGGCGGCTTGAGCTCGATTAACGGCGTTTTGACCACAATTCAGCAATTCGAGCAGCAAGTTGTCTGGCCGGTTCAGGCAATCGCGCAAGCGCGAGGGCTCGTCGGCGCCATCCAGGGCATTTACACTCAAATCAGAAACATCTTCAACATCCCGATATCGAGCGCAACGCTGGCTAACCCGAGGCAACTGGAAACCATACTCCTATCGCGTAGCCCCGGCCAGATCGGCAATACTCCGGGGGCCTACGGCGCAGTCTACGGGGTAGTGCCATTGCCACAGAATGCGTCGCCCCAAATGAGGGACCAGGTTGATATGACCGATGCGGTCGCCCAGGATGCACTGGAGCGGGCGATCGTGATCGATGCGATTGCGGACCAGGAACTGCAGGCCGCTGACCAGATCAACGCGAGCATCCAATCCGCGGCGCCGGGAAGCGCACCCATAGTCGAGGCCCAGGCCGATGCGTGGCTGGTGCGCTCTCACGCGTATACGCAGTCGGCGTTGGCGGACCTGATGCGCGTGCGCGCGATCGATCTTGCCAATAGCGGCGCCACCATGAAGTACGGCAGTTCAGGCGCCGTTGGCACGCATCAGGATGTGAACACGATTCTAAAGAGGCAGTAGCCGATGTTTTACTTCCAGAACCTCTTCAACACGGCCATGAACGGAATCGACGCGGGCGGCGCTACGGGCGGTGTCGTTCAGGTCGCGCAGTATATCCTCCTGGCCACGCTAATGTTCGGAATCTTTCAAGCTTGGGCGCAAGGCGGTGACACACAAATGCTCGGCGTCACGGGCGTGCGCTTTTTCGTGATGGGCCTGATCCTGGTGAACTATACGACGGTCTTCCGCGATGTGAACGGAATGTTCAATGGCGTCGCGAATTTCATTAACACCTCGACGGCCGGCGGCGGTGATGTGTTCGCGAAGTGGATGAACGATATCGGATCGTATTGGCAGACCAACGGGATGTCATCGCTCTGGGGCCTCATCACCGGTGCCCTGGCGAGTCTGCTGGAATCGATCCTGCTGCTCGTCGGATATCTACTATTCCCGATCACCTATGCCCTGTTCTCGCTCCTCTACGCCCTATACGGCTCGAT
>PMBA01000175.1 GCA_003152795.1 Acidobacteriaceae bacterium
GCACGGAAATAGTCCTGACCAGGGGGAGTACAGAGCAGGGGGGAGTACAGAGGAAGACAGGAGAAGTCGATTCGGGGCGTTTCCGGTTTATGTTCCTCGTGACTCTGGGGTGAGTTGTTCTTCATGGAAGGGACGCGGCAAGCCGCGTCTCTTGCAGACTGTCATCTGTCATAACGCGTCATCATGCCGGGGATTAGGAGAAAAATGGCTACGACATCGATCAACAGCGACATTAAGGGATTGGAACTGGCGGATCTGGGCAAGAAACGCATCGAGTGGGCGAACCAGTCGATGAAGGTGCTGCAGATCATCCGCAAGGAATTTATCAAGAACCAGCCGCTCAAGGGCATCCGTGTTTCGGCGTGCCTGCACGTGACGGCGGAGACGGCGAATCTGATGATCGCGTTGCGGGACGGCGGCGCCGATGCGGCGCTGTGCGCTTCGAACCCGCTGTCAACGCAGGACGATGTGGCCGCCAGTCTGGTCCGCGACTACAACATACCCGTCTTCGCCATCAGGGGTGAGGACAACGAGAGCTACTATTCGCACATTATGGCAGCGGTGGATCACAAGCCGCAGTTCACGATGGACGATGGCGCAGATCTGGTGTCAGTGCTGCACACCAAGCGCACGGCGGACCTGGCGAACGTGATCGGGGGCACGGAGGAGACGACCACGGGCGTGATTCGCCTGCGGGCGATGGCCAAGGAAGGCGTGCTGCGCTATCCGATTATCGCGGTCAACGACGCCGACACCAAGCATCTTTTCGACAATCGATACGGCACCGGACAATCGACGATTGATGGCATCATCCGGGCGACGAATTTCCTGCTTGCAGGATCGAAGTTCGTGGTGGCCGGTTACGGCTGGTGCGGACGGGGCCTGGCTTCGCGGGCGCGGGGCGCGGGCGCGGAAGTGGTCATCACGGAAATCGATCCGACCAAAGCGCTGGAAGCGGTGATGGACGGGTTCCGGGTGATGAGCATGGAAGAGGCGGCCAAGATCGGCGACGTTTTCTGTACCGTCACGGGCAACAAGAACGTGCTCGCCAAGCAGCACTTCGAACTGATGAAAGACGGCGCCATCATTTCGAACTCGGGGCACTTCAACGTGGAAATCGATATCCCGTCGCTGGAAAAGCTGTCGTCCTCNNACGCGCACCTTCGTCGACGAGTACACGATGAAAGACGGGCGCCGGATCAACCTGCTGGGTGAGGGGCGCTTGATCAACCTGGCCGCGGCGGAAGGGCATCCGGCATCGGTCATGGATATGAGTTTTGCCGACCAGGCGCTATCCTGCGAGTACATGGTGAAGAACCATGCGTCGCTGGAAAAGAAGGTTTACACGGTTCCGGTGGACCTCGACAAGCGCGTGGCCAAGCTGAAGCTGGAATCGCTTGGCATCAAGATCGACCGGTTGACCTCGGAGCAGGAAGAGTACCTGGCGAGCTGGAACGAGGGGACGTAGGACAGCTGTCAGCCATCAGCCTTCAGGTAAGCCGGGGCGGCGCGAGCCGCCCTTTTTGTTCCGGGTCGGGGCATCGCTTCCGCCGGTAGATTGAAGTTCTCCGCCACGCCGCCGATCAACCCAGATGAGGGTTGGGTGTGGCTGAGAACTCAAAGGTGCTGCTGGTCGAAGACAGTAAATTTCTGCGGATGGCCAATGAGCGAGCATTGTCCAAAGCGGGCTTCGAGGTGAGCACCGCCGCCGACGGCGAGGAAGCGCTGAAGGTGGCCGGCGACAAACTGCCCGACATTATCCTGCTCGACATGCTGCTGCCGAAACTCAGCGGTCCGGACGTTCTGAAGGCCCTCAAAGCGAATCCCGCCACCCGGGGCATTCCGGTCATCGTGCTGACCAGCCTGTCGCAGAAAAACGAAGAAAAACTTCTGAGCGAAGGCGCGGCCGCGTACTTCGAGAAGTCCACTCTGGAACTCGACAAGAGTTCCGATCGCCTGGCGGCCGCGGTAGAGACGGTGCTGCGGCAGGTTAATCACCAAAAAAGCCTGGCTCGTCGTTTGCAGGCATTGGCGGCCGGGGCTGGCCACTGAGAATGGAACTGGCGCCGAACGCCGCGCCTCCGACATTTCGCTTCGCAGCGCTACAATAAAGCGCATGTATCACTACAATCCCGCCACCGCCCTTGAAGAACTGACCGAAGACGCGACCTTGCCCCATCCCGTGCACGTGCGCGACATGCTGCTTCGCGGCAAGCTCAGCGCCGACCAGTCGCTGGAGCTGAACCGGATTTTCGTGGAATACCAGAAATCTTTCGGCGAAGCGCAGAAACTGGGCAAGGAAATCCTGAAGCGGCTGGCGGCGTGAAGCGGCGGACAGATCAGGCTTTGCCGTGGATCTTCGCCCACCACCAGCGCACGCCGACGAACAGAAAACGCCAGTCGTGGAAGAATTCAGGGGGCTTGCCCTCGAAGGCGTGGCCGATGAATTGAAAAGCCCATCCGATGAGGAACAGAGCGAGGGCATACAGCCACAAGCGGTGGAAGAAGATGCCGGCGATAAACAGCGGGGCCGAGAGCAGGATGGTCGGGATGCCGAGGGTGTGACACACGCGGTTCACGGGATGCCGATGACTGGAACCGTATTGCGCGATCCACTGCTCGTTGGTGCGTCCGCCCAGCACGGGGAGGATGATATCACGGCCGTTACCGAGCAGTGGCGGCGACGCCGGGTTCGGTAATGGCTTAGGGAAACTCTGATTAAGGGGGCTGCGGAAGGGCACAAACCAAGGGGTCCACGGGGCTCACGGAGGAAATCGGAGACTTAATCAGAGCAGACTCGGCCACTTGCGCCTATTACTGTTACAACTGGCGGTCTATGAAACTTCTCTTCATTGGTGGAACTGGAATCATCAGCACGGCATGTACAGCGCTAGCTGCCAGACGGGGACTGGATCTTACGCTGCTCAGCCGCGGCCAGCATGCATCCGAACTGCCTTCTGGCGTTAAGACTTTGACTGCGGACGTGAACGATTCGGAATTGCTGCGGAAACTGGAGCGGGAGTCGTTTGACGTTGTCGTCGACTGGATCGCTTTCACACAAGAAGATATCGAACGCGACCTGCGGCTGTTTCGGGGACGCACGCGGCAGTTCGTGTTCATCAGTTCGGCCAGCGCTTATCAAAAACCACAGGCCAACTACCTGATCACCGAGTCCACTCCGCTGGCGAATCCTTATTGGGACTATTCGCGGAACAAGATTGCGTGTGAAGAACGGCTGATGCAGGCCTATCGCGACGAGGGCTTCCCCGTGACCATCGTGCGGCCATCGCTGACGTACGGCGAGACTCTGATTCCGCTGGTGCTGAATAGCTGGCAGCAGTCTTATACGGCGGTCGACCGGATGATCCGCGGACAAAAGATGGTGGTGCCGGGAGATGGAACTTCGCTGTGGGTGGTGACGCACAACACAGATTTTGCCGAGGGACTGGTCGGATTGCTCGGCCACGCGCAAGCCATCGGGGAGGCGTTTCACATTACGTCGGATGAGGTGCTGACCTGGGACCAACTGTTCCGCATCGTCGGCACCACGGTTGGCGTGGAACCGCAGTTAGTGCACATTCCATCCGATTTCATTGCCACTTGCCTGCCCGAAAAGACGGGGACGCTGCTGGGAGACAAGTCGGTGAGCGTGGTATTCGATAACTCCAAGATCAAACGCTTTGTTCCCGGCTACCACGCGACAACCAGTTTCGCCGAAGGGATGCGACAGTCGCTCGCGTGGTTCAACGCGGATGCTTCGCGGAAACAGATCGACCACGCGGTGAATGGCAGCATGGACAAGCTGATTGCGGCGTACGAGAACGGGATGAGCGAGGCGGTCGCGGGCTTCGCCTGAAAACGATGTGCCGGAGAGCGCGCACCGGTTCAGGCTTTGCCCCAATCTTCCCAAGCCAGACCTTTGACCCGGTTGAACTCGTTCGCATTGGCGGTTACCAGCGTCAATTGGTGGCGCAATGCCTGGCCGGCAATGAGCAGGTCGTAAGCTCCGATCGGCTTCCCCGCGGCCTCTAAGTCCGATCTCACCCGGCCGGCAACCTTTGCGTCTTCAGGTTCGAACGCCAGCAGGCTCAGCGGACCCGCAAAGAACGTCTCCACCAGCCGCGCATTGGCTTCCGGACGCGCGCTCTTTGCAACCCCATACCACAACTCAAACGCTACGATGGAAGAGACCAACACCTTTGCGTCCCTGGCAAGCGCTTTCTGTAAGCGGGTCCGGACGGCGGGCGACTTGTCATTGATCAGCGCAATACAGGCGTTGGTGTCGAGCAGATAGTTCATTTGAAGATCTCACGGCGGGGAGTGAGCGGCTGGTTCCGGTTTTTGTTGCTGCCTTTGTCTCTGCCTTTGGCTTCGGCCAGGAAATGTCCTACCCTGACCCGGTCAAGTTCTGCAAACCAGTCAGCAGTGTCAGCGATGAGCGGCTCCAGGAGCACTCCTTCCGCCAGGCGGCGAACGCGCACCTGGTTGCCCTCAAAGCGAAACTCGCGAGGCAGGCGAACCGCCTGGCTGCGACCATTGCGAAACAACTTGGCGATTCCCGTCGTGGGCATGGCGAAAACCCTCTCCCTTAAAGTATATACCATAAATAGATACCAGCGGACCCTATTCATGGTATATACCACTGCCGATCAGGCGCTGGCTTTGTCGAGGAGGGGCAGGGGCTTGTCAGCTGGCGTGGACGTTTCCAGTTCCAACTGCTCCTGGCCGCTGAGCGCGGACACTTTGCCCCGATAGCTTTTGAGGTGCCGCTGCGCGGTTTCGAAGGCTTCCTGCGCCTTGTTCAGATTCTTGCCCACGTTTTCAAACTGGTTCTGGAAGAAGTCGAACGACTTCTGGGCTTTGGCAAGCTCGGCGCGGCTTTTTTCGAAGCGGGTGGCGACTTCGTACCACTTGTGGACCAACGATATGGTGTGCAGGGTCATCAGCAAGGTGTTGGGCGAGACGGGAAAGACGTGCTGCTGGTTCATCCAGTCGCCCAGTTCGCGGTTGCGGATGACTTCCATGTAGAGGGTCTCGCTCGGAAGATACATGAGGGCGATTTCAGTGGTGCCGTTCTCGGGCTGGATGTACTGCTGAATGCGCTTGGCTTCGGCCTTCATGACCCGCACCAGAGCAACGCGCGCCGCTTCGATCTCAGCTTTGTCGTTGCTCTCGAAAAGCGCGATCACCTGCTCGCGGGGAAACTTGGCGTCGATGGGAAGCTTGCGGTCGGGGAAATAGATGACGGCGTCGGCGCGTCCTCCACCTTCGCCAACCGAAGCCTGCAGGGCAAACATATGCGCGGGCAGGAAGTCGGCGAGCAGGCGCTCCAGGCTGGCTTCGCCGAACTGGCCGCGCAGATGGGGAAGCTTGAGCAGGTTATTGAGATCGTTGATGGAGTGGCCGAGCGCGCCAACCTCGCGGAGTTGCTCTTCGGCGGCCTTCAAGTGCTGCTGCACTTTTTCGAACTGGGCAAATCCTTCCTTGATGTTCTGATCGAGTTTGACCTGAACCTGCTCGGTGATAGCCATGAGTTTGGAGTCGACGCGATCGCGAATGGAGTCGAGGCTTTGGGCGGTCTGCTGATTGAGGCTCTGAAATTCGCTTTTCAGTTGCTGGGTGGTGAGCAGGAGGGAGCCCGTCATTTCGCTGCGGCCTTCGGTCAAGCTGCGGTTTTGCTCTTCCCTGCCCGCGGTGAGTTGCTGCTCGACCGCGTTGCGAATCTCTGAAAAGCCCTGCTGGATGCGGTCTGTGACCTGCTGGCGGAGGTCCCCTTTGGTCTGCTCCAGCCTACTGGCCATATCGGCAGTGCTGGTACTGATCTTCTGGCCAATGGTGGTATTGAACCTTTCGAGCTGAGCTGCAACCTCCGCCTTTACATCCACTTGCGCGGCGGCCGAAACGCGGCGCAGGAGGGCGGCTGAAAACCCAAGCAGGACAAGGGTTCCGGCGAGCACGGTAACCAGCAGTAAGGTCTCCATGGTAAGTGGCTGAGGAGAATTCTAGAGGTTAGCGTGAGAGATGGAAAGCGGAAGTTTACCGGCGAACCCCGCGCCGGGGCGCGAACCATCACACTTATGCTCAGGGTCATAGCTCTCTCATTCGCGATGTTGGCGGTAGGCGCTGGACCGTGCGCGGCGCAAGCAACCGCGCAAAACGGCAGCCAGAGCCTTCCCTGCGACGTCCGCCACCAACCGCCCAACCCCGATTCGAATACTACGGCGGGAAGCTCCACTGGCGAGGACCTCGCCGCCGAGAACGAACTGCTGGAAGCGGCAAACAAGAGCCGCGAACTGGCCGGTGTGCCGCGGTTGCGCATGGAAGAAAGTCTGCGCGAAGCGGCGCGAGCGCACGCCCGGCGCATGGTTGAGAGCCAGCAACTGGAGCATCAGTTGTCCGGCGAACTGTCTCTGCTCGACAGGATCGCGCAGGTCAGCCCGCTCAGGATGGACCGGGCGGGCGAGAACATCGCCTACGCCAGTTGCGCTCCAAGCGCCAATGACGTGCTGATGCGCTCGGCGCCGCATCGGGAGAACCTGCTCGATCGCGGATTCAATGTCGCAGGCGTGGCGGCGATCTGGAGCAAAGGGCGGCTGTATGTGGTCCAGGATTTCGCGCACGTGGTTCCGTCGTATTCCGCCGAGCAGACCGGGGAATTAGTGGGACGAGCGGTCGCTGAAATACGGCAACAGGCAGGGCTTTCGGAGCTTGCGCAACTCAGGCCGGCGAAGCTCGACAAGGCTGCCTGCTCGTTGGCTGGAGAGAGCCGTCCGAACGCGCGCCTGATTGCGGCGGCCTACGATAATCGGCAAATTATCACCTACACGCAGAGCCGTCCGGAAGTGCTGCCTTCAGCGGCGTTGCGCTTGCTGCGCGACCCGGGGATTCGGCAGTTTGCGGTGGGCACGTGCTACGCGCGCAATGCGGCGTATCCGACTGGGATGTACTGGGTCGCGATTCTTCTGCACTAAGATTGCATGTACGAAACCCTGCCCCGCCCCCAAGCCCGCGGACAGGAGTGTCCGCGCCACACAAGCCTTGTGCTAACCTGCGAGCGTCTGGCGTGCTCGTATGGAACAGGCTTCGCGAATCCGCGTCGGGACTGCCGGGTGGTCTTATAAGGACTGGGACGGGATTTTGTATCCGCCGGAAGTGACGCGGAAAAAGGTGCATCCCATCGAATTCCTGGCGCGGTTCTTTGACGTGATCGAAATCAACACCTCGTTTTATGGACACATACGGCCGGAACTAGGGCGCCTGTGGTCGCGGAAGGCGACGGCGGTCAATCCTAATTTTCTTTTTACCGCGAAGCTGCACCGGTCGTTCACCCACTCCCCGCTGGCGGTGATGGAACCGACATCGGCGGCGAGCATCCGTCCGAATGAGCAGGACGAACGGCTGGCGCGGGAGGGTCTGGACTCGCTGGCCTCGGAAGGCACGCTGGGCGCGCTCCTCATCCAGTTCCCCGTCTCGTTCAAGAACACCAGCCTGAACCGCGAGTACCTGGAACAGTTGCTGCGGCAGTTCATCGAGTATCCACGGGTGGTCGAGGTGCGGCACGAGAGTTGGAACCAGCCGGAAACGATTGCCGAGTTTATGCGTCAGAACGTGGGTTTCTGCAACATCGATCAGCCGCTGCTAGGGCGATCGCTGGGTCCGACCGAGCATGTCACGTCGGGCGTGGGATACGTCCGGCTGCACGGCCGGAACTATGAGCATTGGTTCGACAGCGGGCTCGACAGCGATAATCGCGACGACCGTTATAACTACCTCTACAAGCCCGCGGAACTGGAGAAGTGGAAGGAAAAGATTGAGATCGTCGCGCAGAAAGCCGAGTCGACGTTCGTGATTGCGAACAATCACTTTCAAGCAAAGGCAGCGGTGAATGCGCTGGAGCTAAGGCATCTTTTGAGTGGGAAGAAGGTCCGTGCTCCGGAAACGCTGGTGAAGCACTACGACAGGCTGAGAGACATGGTTGAGATTGAGGATGCGGGAGGGAACCAATCGCTGTTCGCCGGATGATGATGATCGAGCAGTAGCGGCGTTTTGAACCGGCTGCGCCGCGACCCTTCCTGTGGTAATGGCTTGGGGAAAGTCTGGTCGACAGGTTGCGGAAAGGCGAAAACCACGGGGTCCACAGGGTCTGACGGAGGAAATCGGAGACTTGAGCAGAACAGATTGAGCCACCGCCATTCCTGTCCTGGTCTTGCCTTCCACCTGTTTTTTCTGTCGCTACTTCCGGGAATGGGGTCGCGTTATACTGGGGGGCACTTTCCCGAGAATCACTAACAATTAGCCCACTGGCAGTCAGGAATTTCTCAACCGGGCCCATGGCATTGCAGATAGAGCAATCCAGAAGAGTTTTGGTGGCGGTGGCTCTGCTGCTCGCCATGATGGGGGTGCTCGCCGGCGGCGCGGCGCGGCGGGAGTCGGTTACGGTTGACGAAGTCGCGCACATCGGCGCCGGGGTGAGCTATCTGCAGAAGCTGGATCTGCGGCTGAACGAGGAGCATCCACCGCTGGCGAAGGTACTGGCCACGCTGCCGCTTGTCCTCCGGGGAGTACACGCCGACTACACGAATGTTTCCTGGACTTTCAGCGGCAAGGTGTTCAACGGCTATCTGGGCGAGTGGGTGTTCGGCCACTGGCTGATCATGCGCTGGAACGATCCCTACTCGACCCTGCTTTGGGCCCGCGTGCCCATGCTGTTGCTCACTCTGCTGCTGGGCTTCGCTATCTATGTCTATGGCTCACGACTGGGAGATGTGTGGGGCGGGCTGTTATGCCTCTCGGTCTATGCGAGCATGCCGGCGTTTCTCGCCTTCGGTCCGCTGGTAATCACCGACATTGCGATCACGCTGTTCTGGGTGCTCGCCGTCTGGCAACTGCCTGAGATGTGGCGGTCTCCTTCGCGCTGGGGTGTGGTGAAGTTTGGGCTGGTTCTGGCCGGCGCTTTTCTTACGAAATTCTCTTCCGGGTTGTTGTTCTTCGTATTTGTGGCCTTCGCTCTGAGCTTGCGTTGGCGCGGTGTCCCAGAGCAGCCAACGGATACGGCGGCGCGGCGTGCGTGGCGGCGCCGAGCGCGGCGCAACCTGGGCAAGGCAACGCTTTGGGCCGCCTGCTTCGTGTACGTCTTCTACTTTGTTTTCTCCTGGAACGAGCCGACGGAGTCATTCAGCGTCATTCCGCACTTTCCCGCTTCGGCGTTCCTGCGGCGGCTGCTCATGCCGCTGTGGATCTACCTGCGCGGTCTGCTCGGGTTCGCGTTCAGCGCTGGGAGCCGGCCCACGTACATTCTGGGCCACGGCTATTCCCATGGCGTGTGGTTTTATTTTCCGGCGCTTTTTGTCTTGAAATCACCGCTGGCGTTTCTCCTTCTGCTGGTTCTCGGGCTGGTGGTTGCCATCCTGTTGAAGAGCCGCTTTGCGGGACAAGTATCGGCGATACCGAGCGGCATGGAACTGCGCTGGCGGGCGGTGTGGGTCTCGCTGGTGGTCTTCGTGGCGGCGTGCATGATGAATCGGCTGGACCTCAGCATTCGTCACTTCTCCATCGCGCTGGCGCTGCTGGTTCTTCTGCTGGCCCCGTTGCCTGGCATGTTGGAGGGTCTGCGACGCTCCGGTTGGCGCGGCGCGCGAGCGGGACAATGGGTGACCATCGGACTGGCCACAGCTTCGGTTGCAACTGCCGTCTGGGCCTATCCGAATTACTTTCCATTCCTGAATGTGCTGAGCAGGGGACGGCCGGGCTACCTTCTGGTGAATGACTCGAACCTCGATTGGAACCACGCTCTGCCGGAAGTCGAAAACTTTGTGCGGCAGCGCGGACTGAAGCAGATCCTATTGGATGAGTATGGGTTCTCCGAGCCCACGGTATATGTTCCCGAGGCGCAGATTTGGAGCTGCCAGGAGCCTTCTGCCGGGGACGGCGGCCAACTGGTGGTCGTCTCTGCCAGCAGCATCGCAGACGGCCACAATTGTCTTTGGCTGATGGGGTATCCGCATCAGGCGCTGGCTGGCGGCAGCATGTATGCCATTCAGTTGCCCCCAACGATTCCCGCAGCGGGCACCCCCGGTGGCCCACCTCTGCCTGAGGCTTATCGCTATCTCGGAGGTTCTCTGTTCTTCGACCCGCGTCCAGTTTTCTTGAATTGCATTCGCGATCCCGAACAGCTGCAACCGACCCTGGACCGGATGCGCGCGCTAATGGAGGCCGAGGCCAAGAAGAAGAAGTAGTAGTAGCAGGGTAGCTGTGCCGGCTATTCGGCGGCCGTGGTTTCGTTCTCTGCCAACCTATTCTCGGCCCCACCAAGGGCCAATCCAGTGCGTTATATTTTAGGGAAGAAATTTCCTCTCTATGATTGCAAGCGTCCAGACGACGAGCGGGAGTGGGTGGAGAACCTGGCTGCTGGATCGCGTGGCCGAACTGCGGCAACGCGAGAGCCAGGTCTTTCTGGTTTTGGCGCTGGTGATCGGCGCGTTGACTGGGTTGGCGGTTGTCGCTTTTATCGTGCTGACGGAACGCATGGGAATGCGACTGTATCCGGTGGGAGGGGCGCCGTGGCGGCGCGTGCTGTTTCCGGTTGCGGGATCGCTCGGCATTGGCTACCTGCTGTATCGCTATTTTCCCGACGCGCGAGGCAGCGGTGTGCCGCAGACCAAGGCGGCGCTATTCGCGCGCGAAGGGCGCATCTCGCTGCGCACCGTGCTGGGCAAGTTTTTCTGCACGTCGGCGACGCTCGCGAGCGGAATCCCGCTGGGACGTGAAGGGCCTTCGGTGCAAGTGGGAGCGGGCATTGGTTCCGTGCTGGGACGCCTGCTAGGACTGCGCAGCGAGCAAGTGAAGAAACTGATTCCGGTGGGAGCGGCGGCGGCGATTGCAGCCGCGTTTAATACGCCTCTGGCCGCGGTGCTGTTCTCGCTCGAGGAAATTGTGGGCGATCTGCACGCACCGGTGATGGGCGCGGTGGTGCTGGCCTCGGCGACGGCGTGGATGGTTCTGCGCGTGTCGCTTGGCAATAATCCGCTGTTCAAGGTTCCACAATATCAACTGGTGCATCCAGCGGAGTTCGCGGTGTATGCAGTGCTGGGCGTGGCCGGGGGCGTGGTTTCGGTGGCCTTTACGAAGCTCCTGCTGGGCATCCGGGCACGCTTCCTGCGATTTCCGCAAAAAACGGTTTGGTTGCAACCGGTGGCGGGCGGGTTGCTGGTCGGGCTGATGGGTTGGTTTGTGCCGCAGGTGCTGGGCGTCGGTTATGGGTTTGTCGGCGACGCTTTGAACGGAAGGATGGCGTTCCAACTGATGGTGCTGCTGGTGGTTCTGAAACTTTTCGCCGTTACCGCCAGTTACGCTTCGGGCAACGCGGGCGGTATTTTCGGACCATCTTTGTTTATTGGCGCGATGCTGGGAGGTTCGGTGGGGACAGTGGCGCATCATCTGTTCCCCGCTTACACGGCTACGCCGGGCGCCTACGCGCTGGTTGGGATGGGCGCGGTGTTCGCGGGAATTGTGCGCGCTCCTATGACCTCGGTGCTGATGATCTTCGAGATGACGCAGGACTATGCGGTGATCGTCCCGCTGATGATTGCGAATCTGGTGAGCCTGTTCATTGCCTCACGATTGCAGCGGGAGCCCATCTACGAAGCGCTGGCGGTGCAGGATGGCATCCACCTGCCGAAGGCGGAGACACGCCAACGACCTGGTCGGCGCCAAGTAATAAGAGTGATGCGCACAGCGAGCGAGTTGCTGCCAGCTAAGATCACGGTTCGGGAAGCGCTGGAAATTGCGCGCTCCAGTGAAGTCCGCACCTGGCTAGTGACGGATCGACGAGGAGTGGTTGGCGTTGTGAGCCTTGCGAGGCTGGAGCGCGAACTGACGGGAGGTGCGGAAAAGAAGCTTGGTGAGCTGGGGGATGGGTTGGTTTTTCCGCACGTCCACACCGACCAGGGGTTGGATTTGGCGCTCGAGCGCATGGGGGCGAACCAGATTGAAATCTTGCCGGTCGTGAACCGGGCGGATGTTCACAAGTTGGAAGGTATCGTGACGCTACGGGATGTGCTGGATGCGTATGGGGTCAGCCGCGCCTGAGCGTAGGAATTCTGTGGCGGAATCGAAGTTGCTTCTTGCTTCATCTATGCAGCATGAACCTCGATAGCTTTTTCGTTGAATCCCTCTCTTCGCAGCAACTGGCTGGCGGAAGCCTGGCGGAGGAAGCGGTGCGCGCCGCTACTGCCGAATCTGACGACGCGGGCCTGCTCGACTCTTACTCGCGGGCGGTCACGGCGGCGGTGGAGAGAGTCAGTCCGTCGGTGGTAAACGTTGAGGTACATCAAGCGGTACGCCGTGCTGGCGGCGGAGCTCGCGCGGGCGAGCGGCGCGGAGGCGGCTCGGGCTTCGTATTCACGCCCGATGGATTGATTCTCACCAATAGCCACGTGGTGCACGATGCGACCCGGATCGAGGTAACGCTGGCGGATGGACGGCGCGCTCCGGCCCACACCGTCGGCGACGATCCGGCGACCGATCTTGCCGTGATTCGAATTGACGCTTCCGGATTGCAAGCGGTTCCGCTGGGCGATTCGCAGCAACTGCGGCCGGGGCAGATGGCGATTGCGATTGGCAATCCGTACGGGTTTCAGTCCACGGTAACGGCGGGAGTGATCAGCGCGCTGGGGCGATCGTTGCGCTCGTACTCAGGGCGGCTGATCGAGGATGTGATTCAGACTGACGCGGCGCTGAACCCGGGAAATTCGGGCGGGCCGCTGGTGGACTCGCGAGGCCAGGTGATTGGTGTGAACACGGCAACGATTCTGCCGGCGCAGGGGATCTGTTTCGCGATCGGGATCAATACCGCGAAGTTCGTAGCCAGCCGCTTGCTGCGCGACGGGCGGATCCGGCGCAGTTACATCGGAGTCTCGGCGCAGACGGTTCCGATTCACCGCCGGGTAGTGCGCTTCTACAGTCTGGCGCGGGAAACCGGCGTGGTGGTGGTTGGCATTGAGGACCGCAGCCCGGCGCGGACCGCGGGATTGCGCGAAGGCGACGTAATTGTGGCGCTCGACGACAAACCGGTGGCCGGGGTGGATGACCTGCACCGTTTGCTGACCGACGCGCAGGTGGGCGCGCGCTGCGCTTTGACGGTGATTCGCCACACGGAGAGGCTGGTCCTGCCGATCTTTCCGGAAGAGGCTGCGTGACGATGGAGGTACGGGCGCCGGGTTGGTTGCGGCGTCAAGGTTGTAGCGGCCGGGCAGGGACGCGTGGAACTCCATTCCGACGGCGCTCGACCGTCAAACGTGTACCCTCGTATCGCATTGCACACACTGGATTTCGTGTGTTAGCTTCGACTTCGAGAGGTCTACTTGCGACACACGGTTCCGGCTGGGATGGAGCGCAAGGAAAGTGATGTTTACCTGCGGCTCGATCGGGCGCGTCTTCCCCAGCATATCGCCATCATCATGGACGGAAACGGGCGCTGGGCCCGGCGCCGGCACATGCCGCGCGTGGCGGGACATCGCGCCGGAGTGGCGGCGGTGCGTTCGACGGTCGAAACCGCGGCGCGCATCGGAATACCGGCGCTGACGCTTTATGCCTTCTCCGAGGAAAACTGGAAGAAGCGTCCGAAAACGGAGGTCGATTTCCTGATGCGGCTTTTGTGCCGCTATCTGAAAGCGGAAATCAGGACGCTGAACGGAAACAACATCCGGTTGAAATACATTGGGCGCCAGCATGAGTTGCCGGAGTCGGTGCAGCGCGAGATGGCGGAAGCGAGCGAGGCGACATCCGGGAATACCGGGATGCTGTTGACGCTGGCGCTGAACTACAGCGCGCGCAGCGAGATCGTGGACGCGTTTCGCTCGCTGGCGGAGGCGGCGTCCCGCAATGGCGGCCTCGGCCACATGGAAGTCGATGAGCAGGCGATCAGCGATCATCTTTACACGCGGGGACTGCCCGATCCGGACTTGGTAATTCGCACCAGCGGCGAGATGCGGCTGAGTAACTTCCTGCTCTGGCAACTGGCCTATGCGGAGATCTATGTGACACAGACGTTGTGGCCCGATTTCCGCGGCGCGCAACTGCTGGAAGGCATCGAGGAATATCAGAAGCGCGACCGACGCTACGGCGGACTGGGGCAGGACGGGCATGGGCCGCATCGCGAGCACGCTGAGGCGAAGCGTTGATTGGGGCGCGCGAGAACTTCTATCATCCAAAGACTTTGTCATCCTGAGCGAAGCGAAGGACCTACTTTTCGCCGCAAGAAGCAGGTCCTTCGCTTCGCTCAGGATGACAAATGATGAAGGCCAATGATCAAGCGCGTCGCGACCGCCGTGGTTTTAATTCCCCTGGTTCTGCTGCTGGTGCTGAAGGCGCCACTTTACGTGTTAGCCGTTGTTGCGGGAGCGGTCGCCCTTCTTGCCATTGCCGAGTTCTTGAAGCTCACGACCCACTATGGCGTCCAGCCACTGGCCCTTTCGACGTATACCTTCGTCGCGTTCTTTTTTGTATTCGTGATTCTGGCTTCCACCAACCGGACTCCGCTGATCGAGACGACAGCCGTTCTCTATGGTCTGGCGCTGGCGGCGGCGCTCGCACCTTTTGTGTTTCTGACGGTGGCGATGCGGCGCAAGGATTTGGCGAGCGGCTATCCGGCGGCAGCGGCGTCGGTGTTCGCCTTGGGATACATCGCGATCCCGATGGCGCTGCTGGTCGAGATACGGCAAGAGCCGGCGGGAGCCATCTGGACCATCTACACGCTGCTCGCCGTGTGGGCGGGAGACATTTTCGCGTACTTCGTTGGGAAGTCGCTGGGACGCCATCGCATGTCGCCGGAGATCAGTCCGAAGAAGACCTGGGAAGGCGCGGTGGCGTCGATCCTTGCCAGCGTGGTCATTGGCACGCTGTGGATGCAGCACGCGCCCGGAATCAGCGCCACGCTTCTGCGGATTGGATTGATCGAACGCCGCGATGGCATGTTTGGCCTGGAGCAGCCGCAACTGTGGCCCATCATTCTGCTATCGGCGGTGGTCAACATCGCGGCACAGTTTGGCGATCTGGTCGAGTCGCTGATCAAGCGCGGGGCTGGAGTGAAAGATTCGGGCACGATTCTCCCCGGCCACGGAGGCATGCTCGATCGCATCGACGCCATGCTGTTCGCGGTGCCGGTAGTGTGGGCGTATGGGGCGTGGCGGCTGATGCAATAGCGAAAGTCCCTCGGCATGCCGGGCGGCAGATCAGTTCCCTTTCGTAAAGACGTCTGAAGACCTGTCGCTGCCGAGTTTTCAATCGTGACCAACCCAGTCGGTCCGCAGCTTCGGCGGCCGCATTAAGGTCTGCATGACCACGCAATACTGTTCTGTTTTCTCCCGCAACCCGCGGAGTTGTTCGGGTGTTGCCTGAGGGGCAGCAACATCAAAATGAAGACGAATGTCCTCGAAACCGACGGGCACGTCTTTTGATATGCCGAGGGTGCCTCGGAGATCCAAGTCTCCTTCCACCGCGACCGCAATGCGTTCGGTTGGTATGCCCATCGCCGCAGCCACCATCTGGCAGGTAATCTGGGCGCAAGCCGCCAGAGCTCCCAGCAAAAGGTCGCCGGAACAGGCACCAGCACCGGCGCCTCCGACTCCCTGGTGGGCCTCGGCCTGGTAGATGGCGCGTCCGATATCGACCGAGCATGAGACCGGGACATCGGTTTGTGCACCTTTGGCACGGATTGTGATTTTGGAGGCGTTGGGGTCATTGCGGTATTGCTCTTTCAGCGGCTTTTGAAGCGATCGAAGATCCATGGCAACCTCGTTCTTAATGTTACGGGGCGATATTTCGCAGACTGCGACGGCATCGGCCAAGCCTTGTTGAAGCCGTTCCACCTGCATGCTAACATCAGCGAACACTGGGGGGGACATGCCCAAATTTGTCATCGAACGGGAAATCCCGGGGGCCGGAAATCTATCTGAAGAGCAATTGCGGGAAGTCGCCCAAAAGTCGGTCAACGTTCTGAAGGGAATGGGGCCTGAAATCCAGTGGCTCCATAGCTACGTGACCGGCGACAAAGTGTACTGCGTCTACCTCGCGCCGGACGATGCGACCATCCAGGAACACGCGCGGCGTGTAGGTATTCCGGCCAATCGGGTCTCGGCCGTGCGCCGACTTATCGACCCGACAACGGCAGGGTGAGCGGGAGAGCACTTTCGGTGCGCATCTGAATCTGTTCGGCATCAGCTTCAGGCGGTGAGCGATGCCGCGCGCGTAGAACAAACAAAATACACAGGTCCTTCGCTTCGCTCAGGATGACAACTCCTATGCTCCGAATGACAACTCCTATGCTCCGAATGAACTCCTATGCTCAGGACGACAGCACTAACCTATTTCGCGCGAATTAACGGGACACCACACTAGCCCGAGGGAGATACGGAGTCGGGCAGCAGGACCTCTTCAACCGCTTTCTCAACCGGCAACGCCCAACCTTCCAACCAGGCTGCGACGCCAGCGGTGTTGGTCAAAGCCTGCCGTGCGGGATGCAGACTTGCTTCCAGTTTGGCCTGTTCCGCGGGGGTGAGGGGAGCTCCAATATTCTGGCGCAAGGCGGCAGCGGCGCCGGCCAGGCGCAGCGAACGCGCGGCATGGGATTGGGCAGCCGCGGAGCATGCGAAACACTCCAGCAGGCGGGCAATTCCGCGTTTATGATCCAGCTTCTGGAAAATTCTTATGCTTTCCTGGTAAAGAGAATGGACTCTGGAATAATTCCGCTGTTCCTTCGCCAAGTTCCCCAGATCGGCGAGCGTTCCGGCAATGCCCCAGCGGTCACCGAGTTCGCGAAAAATTACCAGGCCCTGTTCGTATAATGCTTGCGCGGCCGCGGAATCGCCCTGATCGCGCGCAACATCTCCCTGGTAGTTGAGGGACCAGGCGACACCCGTCCGGTCACCCAGTCCTTGGAAGATGGCAAGACACTCCGCGTAGAGCGAGCGGGCGCGGTCATAGTCTCCCTCGGACTTGAGGACACTGGCGAGGTTACTGAGAGCCCGAGCGACGGCCTTCTGGTCACCCAGTTCTCTCCACAGACCAAGGCTAGCTTCGAACAGCAGGTGCGCAACCGCGATATCACTGCGGTCGCGCGCAAAGACCGCGAGCGCGTTCAGAGAGACGGCGACGCCCATCTTGTCGCCCAACTGATGGGCGATATCCTGACTTTGGTTGATGAGTGTATCGGCCGAGGCGTAATCTCCCTGCTCGCCGGCGAGCACGCCAGCGGCAAAAAGAGCGCGCATGCGCAGCTTGGTGGGAGTGGCCGCATGGGCGAGCTTCAGCAATCTGCCCAACCTGTCCCGGGCTTCGGCGAAACACTCGCGAGTCTCCCAAAAGCGAAACAGGGCGGTGCCGAGACGGAGTCCCCAATCCACGTCTTCGGTTTGAGTGAGCCAGTCCAGCGCGGCACGAAAATTGTCGTGTTCCAAGCCAAAGCGTTCCAGCCATTGCGCAGCTTCCGTGTCGGTCTGCTCCGTAGCCTCTTCTTCGGCGAGCACGAGGCAGTAGGCGGCATGGGCACGCCTGGTCGAGGCCTCCTCGGAGTTGGCGGCGAGTTTTTCCAGAGCGTACTCGCGAATGGTTTCGAGCATCATGAAGCGCGATTCACCGTTCGCCTGTTCGATCTGCTGCACCAGGCTTTTGTCCACCATGGATGCCATGCCGTCGAGCAGGTCCAGATCGAGGTCGCTCCTGGTGTCGCAAACCGCTTCGACGCCTTCCAGATTGCATCCCCCGACGAAGACCGACAATCTTCGGAAAAGCTTCTGCTCAGCAGGGCTCAGCAGATCGTAGCTCCAGTCCATGGCGGCGCGAAGCGTCTGCTGCCGCTGGGGCAGGTCGCGCGAGCCGCCGGTTAACAGCTGCAAGCGGCTGGTCAGACGTGTCAGCATGGAAGACGGCGAAAGGACTTTGACCCGGGCGGCTGCCAGTTCGATGGCCAGCGGTAAACCATCCAAGCGGGCGCAAATCTCGATGACCGCGGATGCGTTTTCCCGGTTGAGTTCAAAATCGGGCTTGACCGCGACCGCGCGCTGAACGAACAGCGCGACCGCAGAGTATTGCGACAAGGCTTCAAGCGGAGGCAGGGCGAGCGCATCCGGCATGGCGAGCGGCAACACCGGAAATTCATGTTCGCCATATAGGTGCAGCGCGGCGCGACTGGTTACCATGATCTTGAGATTAGGACCAATGGCCAGGAGCTCGGCCACGGTAGGCGCCGCTGGCATCAGGTGCTCGAAATTGTCGAGCAGGAGCAGCAATGGGGCGCGCAGTGAATCATCTAAATTCTCCTTGAGTATCTGGAGCGGCGACCGGCCTCCCGCCTCGCGAATCCCCAGGGTCTGAACGATGGTGGAAGCGATCAAGGCCGGGTCGCTGAGCGAGGAGAGCGGAACAAAATGAGTGCCCCCTGGAAAGTGCTCGACCAAGCCACCGGCCACCTGCACCGCCAGGCGGGTCTTGCCGATTCCGCCCGGACCGGTA
Organism: Acidobacteriaceae bacterium; assembly: GCA_003152795.1. GTDB lineage: Bacteria > Acidobacteriota > Terriglobia > Terriglobales > Acidobacteriaceae > Acidiflorens. The sequence goes on from PMBA01000175.1 coordinate 18,508, forward strand.
ACCGTGACCAGGCGGACATCGGGACGCAGCAGCAGCTCTTTGGCGGCAGCGACTTCCTTCTGGCGCCCCACAAAACCGGTGCGCTGCACGGGAAGATTCGCCGGGCGGGTCTCGACCTGCTTAACCGGCTTCTCCGAGAAGCGGTCGCGAATGGCGGCAAGTTCGCGCGCGAGATCCCGGGTAGAGGCGTAGCGCTTATCGGGCTCCTTTTCCAGACACCTCTCGATGGCCCAACAGAGCGGAGCGGGGGCGTCGGGATTTTGGACTCCGATCGGTGCGGCTTGTTCGCGGAGGATGGCCACCATGGTCTCGGCGGCTGTGCTTCTCTGAAAAGCGCGGTTCCCGGTGACCATCTCGTAGAGCACCAAGCCGAACGAGAACTGGTCGGCGCGGAAATCCAAGGGCTGGCCGCCGGCCTGCTCCGGCGACATGTACCCGACCGTTCCCAGAATCAGACCGGGTGTGGTGTGCGACGTGGAGCACAGATCGGGCTGCTCCGGGCTGGGCGGGCCGAGTTTGGCGAGGCCAAAGTCGAGGATTTTGACGAATCCATCGTGAGAGACCATTAGGTTCTCGGGCTTTAAGTCCCTGTGGGCGATGCCGGCTTCATGCGCCTTGGTCAAACCATCCGCAACCTGCGCCGCGATTTCAATTACTTTTCGCATGGGCAGCAAGCTGGAGCCAAGCAGGTCGCGCAGGGTCTTGCCTTCGACCAGTTCCATCGCAATGTAGTGCGTGGAGCCGTCCTGCCCGAGTTCGTGGATGGTAATGATATTCGGGTGGTTGAGAGCAGATGCCGAGCGTGCTTCCTGCTCGAAGCGGCGCAACCGATCATGGTCCGCGGAGAATGTGGCGGGCAGAATCTTGATCGCAACACCGCGATCCAAGCGCGTGTCTCGCGCCCGGTACACCTCGCCAAACCCGCCCGCGCCGAGCAGTTCGACGATCTCATACGGTCCGAGTTTCGTGCCAGAGGTGAGGGCCATTGCGCACGCCATTATAGGGCCTGGCAGTGGAGCGGACTATTGCGAACGAATTGTGGGTTTCCCATCCCGTACAATAGAAGAGTTCCTAATCATGAAACGCATCGCCATCCTGGGTTCGACGGGCTCGATCGGCCGCAGCACTTTGAGCGTGGTCGAGAGCTATCCTGACCGCTTTGAGGTCGCGACACTGGCGGCTGGCAACAATGGCGAACTGGCCTTTGAACAGGCGCTGCGATGGAAGCCACGGGTGGTGTCGCTGGCGGACGAAGGCGCCGCGCAAGCGCTCCAGNNGCGGGTACGGTTCGGGTGGCGACGCATCCCGAGGTGGATTTCGTGGTGAGCGCGATTGTGGGCGTCGCCGGGCTGGAGGCGACCTATGAAGCGGTGCGCGCGGGCAAGACGGTCGGTCTGGCCAACAAAGAATGCCTGGTGGTGGCGGGTGAGCTGATCACGGCCGAGGCGCGCCGGCAGGGGAAGCCGCTGCTGCCGATCGACAGCGAGCATAACGCGGTCCACCAGTGCCTGCGGGGCGGCCGGATGGATGAGGTGGAACGGATCTGGCTGACGGCTTCGGGCGGGCCGTTTCTGCATATGCCAAAGTCGGAATTTGCCACAATTACGGTGCAACAGGCGCTCAATCACCCCACCTGGAAGATGGGCAAGAGGATCACCATCGACTCTGCAACATTGATGAACAAGGGTTTCGAGGTGATCGAGGCCTGCCGACTGTTCCAGGTCCCGCCGGATCGGGTGCAAGTCATTGTGCACCCGCAATCTACGATCCACTCCCTGGTCGAATTCGTGGATGGCAG
>PMBA01000139.1:0-173 GCA_003152795.1 Acidobacteriaceae bacterium
TCGCGCTTCAGATAAATCTTCGCGCCGCCAAGTCTCTCCGTCAGTCGGCGCGCGAAGAACAGCGGTGTCGGCCGTCCCGCGTACGTCTTCAGCAGCAGGTCAAGGCGTTGCTGAAATTTGCGATCGCGCTTGGCTTTTTCATACGCACGCTCCAGTTCGTCGAGCGCCGCCAT
>PMBA01000139.1:221-4394 GCA_003152795.1 Acidobacteriaceae bacterium
CTCTTCCATGGCCCGCACCGCCTCAACAAAGGCGCGGACTCTTCGCGCATCTTTCTTGCCAGGCTCGCGTTCAACGCCGGACGAAACGTCCACGCCCCAGGGATGGAGAAGGTGGATCGCCTCCTGCACATTGCCGGGATGCAAGCCGCCGGCCACGATCAGCTTGCTGATGCTNNGCCCACGGCTGGACCCGCTCCCAGTCGAAAGTTTCCCCGGTGCCCCCGCGTCTTTCGTCGTTTGAGGAATCGAGCAGAACGCCCGAGATCACGCCGGGCCGGAACCCGTGGGTTTCCAGGAACAGGTCGCCATTCTTGGCTACGTGAATCTTGTGCACGCGTTTGCCGATATAAGCCTCGTCGGGTTCCACCAGTCCAGCCGCGACCGGGTCCCATCCAACCGATTGATCGGCCGGCGCGTCGAATATTTTTGCCGGATAGCTGCGAAAAATCGTGGGACGGGGCAATCCGTTACCGAGTCCCTGGAAGAGCGCGCGGCTGAACTCCGTGCTCTCGTCGCCGTGCAATTGCACCGCCGTCAGCCCAACCTGTTTGACCGCGTCACGCACATGCTCCACGGTTTCGTTCACGAAAACGCCAACTCTCTCCATTTGCAGAGGTACCTTGGCGACGATCGAACGGGCGGTTTCTAAGCTGACGTGGCGCGGGCTCTGCGGATAGAAGACAAAGCCCAGCGCGTTCGCGCCCGCATCGCTGGCGGCGAGCGCGTCGTCGAGGTTCGTAATCCCGCAGATCTTGATCCAAGTCATAAAGCAGTTTTGGGGTCAGTAAAGTTTTCTAGCCATGGACCGCCACTCTCGCTTCTTCCAGCAATCCTGCCAGCGCTTCACCCGGGCGCTCGGCTTTCATCAGCGTTTCGCCGATCAGGAACGCTTCGTACCCGGCGGATCTTAGACGAGCTATGTCTGCGCCGGATTGAATCCCGCTCTCGGCCACGCGGACGCACCCGGCCGGCATTTTCTCCGCCAGCCGCAATGCGGTTTCAAGATTCACTTCGAAGGTGCGCAGATCGCGGCTGTTGATGCCGATCAGGTCACAACCCGCCTCCAGCGCCCGTTGCAGTTCCTCTTCATCGTGAGCTTCGCACAAAACATCCAGGCTGTGAGATCGCGCGCTCCGCGCCAGCGCCTCCAGTTCTTTTTGCTCGAGCGCGGCAACAATCAGCAGAACCGCGTCCGCGCAATTTGCCCTGGCTTCCACGATCTGAAATTCATCGACAATAAAATCCTTGCGCAGGCAGGGCAGGGAACTGCTGGACGAGGCCTCGCGCAGATAGCCCAGCGATCCCTGGAAAAATTGTTCGTCGGTCAACACGGAAAGTGCGGCGGCGCCAGCCTGCTCCAGATCGCGCGCCAGTTCGGACGGTCTGAAATCCGCCCGAATCAGGCCTTTCGAGGGCGAAGCTCTTTTCAGTTCAGCGATGACCGCGATGCCGCCTTGCGCGACTCGCTGCAGTTGCTTCCGAAATCCACGCGGAGTGTGCGCCTCGGCCGCCCGCTCCAGCGCGCGCAGGTCGCTGTTTCGCCGGCTCAGTAATATGCGCTGGCGCGCGGCGGCGACAATGGAGTCAAGGGAGGCTGGCATCACAGACGCTCAATTATACGGAAGCCGTTCGCTGTTCGTCGTTCGCGGTTTGCCCGGCAGACAACCGTGGCGATCAGCGATCAGCGAACAGCAAGCTCCGAGCTTCCTCTACGACCGACGACCGCGGTTTCAAGAAACTGACCCAACTCCGTGTGATGCCCATCATTGACCCGACTTCCGGCAAGGTGCTATAAACGACTGTTTTGTGTCGGCGTGTGCAGCCTGATCGTGGGCTCTATGCTGGTGGCTTAAATTTTCGGACGCGGCCAAATCGGCACTCCTCTTTAACTGTTATGCCTGGCGGTGGAAGCGTGTTCCGAGCGTGGTCGGACTTTCGGTGGCGGCCGTGCCCTTGGCGGATCGAATCCTGCCACGGACGGTAGCCTGCCGGAGCAAAATCATAAGTGACCCCTGAATACTCTAGGAGGATTGTGATGCGCACTTGGAACGCCAATTTTGCGTCCGTGGGACGCCGGTTTACGAAAACTCTGGCAAGCTTTGCCACTCTGCTGCTGCTGAGCGCCGGCTACGCGCTGGCGCTGCCCCCCGCCGAAGAAGGCGGCGAGGCCGCGCTCAAACTGCCTGACCTTTCTTCCGTTTCATTCCTCGGTGTGGACGGACATCGCCTGCTGATGATCGGACTTTTGTTTTGCGTCTTCGGTCTCGGCTTCGGCATGTTCATCTTCATGCGGCTGAAGAACCTGCCCGTGCATCGCTCCATGCGCGAGATTTCCGAACTGATTTACGAGACCTGCAAGACGTATCTGGTCACCCAAGGCAAATTTTTGATGCTGTTGTGGGTCTTTATCGCGGTCATCATCTCTGTGTATTTCGGATGGCTCAAGCCAGTTCCTGGAAAGTCGGTCGCTTTGACCCTTCCGATCATTCTGCTCTTTAGCCTGGTGGGAATTGCGGGCAGTTACGGCGTGGCTTGGTTTGGGATTCGCGTCAACACCTTTGCCAACTCCCGAACCGCCTTCGCTTCTCTCCCCGGCAAGCCTTATCCGGTGTATCAAATTCCGCTCGAAGCGGGCATGTCGATCGGCATGATGCTGATCTCGGTCGAATTGCTCATCATGCTTTTTATCCTGCTCTTCATCCCCGGGGACTACGCCGGTCCGTGCTTCATTGGATTTGCGATCGGCGAGTCGCTCGGTGCGGCCGCGCTGCGTATCGCCGGCGGCATCTTCACCAAGATCGCCGATATTGGCGCCGATTTGATGAAGATCGTTTTCAAAATCAAAGAGGATGACGCGCGCAATCCCGGCGTCATTGCTGATTGCACCGGAGACAATGCTGGCGACTCGGTGGGACCGTCCGCTGACGGTTTTGAAACCTACGGCGTTACTGGAGTCGCGCTCATTACTTTCATCTTGCTGGGCGTGAAAGAACCAACCATTCAGGTTCAGTTGCTGGTGTGGATTTTCGTGATGCGTATCATGATGCTGGTCTCCAGCGCCCTTGCCTATTTCATCAACGGCGCCATCGCGAAAGCCAGGTATGGCCATGCCGATCAAATGAATTTTGAAGCGCCCCTCACCTCGCTGGTTTGGCTCACTTCCATTGTCTCAATTATTGCCACCTATATCGTCTCCTATTTCATCATTCCCCAGTTGGGCAACGGAGTCGCCAACATGGTTCCCGATCCGTCGCAGTGGTGGAAACTGGCTTCCATCATCTCCTGCGGAACGCTCGCTGGGGCGCTGATTCCGGAACTCGTCAAGTCGTTCACTTCGGTGGATTCCCGCCATGTGAATGAAGTGGTGACCTCGGCGAAAGAGGGTGGAGCATCGCTCGGTATCTTGTCCGGTCTGGTAGCCGGCAATTTTTCCGCGTATTGGCTCGGTCTGGCGATGGTCGGCCTGATGTCGATTGCTTATCTCTTCAGCGGGATGGGCCTGGCCGCGGCCGCGACCATGATCGCCGCGCCGGTGTTTGCCTTTGGCCTGGTGGCGTTCGGCTTCCTCGGTATGGGACCCGTCACCATTGCCGTCGATTCTTACGGCCCGGTTACCGACAATGCCCAGTCCGTCTATGAACTTTCGACGATCGAGCAATTGCCCAACATTAAGGCGGAGATCAAGAAAGATTTCAACATCGACGCCAATTTTGAACGCGCCAAGGATTTGCTCGAAGAAAACGATGGCGCCGGCAACACCTTCAAGGCTACCGCCAAGCCGGTGCTGATTGGAACCGCCGTGGTTGGCGCAACCACCATGATCTTTTCCATCATCATGGCGCTCACCAATGGGCTCACCGCCAATGTCGAGAAGCTCTCACTCCTCCACGCTCCCTTCTTCCTGGGCCTCATCACCGGCGGCGCCATGATCTACTGGTTCACCGGCGCATCCATGCAGGCCGTGACCACTGGGGCCTATCGCGCAGTGGAATTCATCAAGGCCAATATCAAACTGGAGAGCGCCGAGAAGGCTTCCGTTTCCGACAGCAAGAAAGTTGTGGAGATTTGCACGAAGTACGCACAGAAAGGTATGTTCAACATCTTTCTCGCGGTCTTTTTCGGAACCCTGACCTTCGCCTTCGTGGAACCGTTCTTCTTTATCGGCTACCTGAT
>PMBA01000035.1 GCA_003152795.1 Acidobacteriaceae bacterium
AAATTTGAGTCTCACAATAAAAATTGGCCATCATATATTTTTACCGTATATCAACATATGATCTATCCTCAATGCTTCTTGAAGTAGCGGTTTGCGCCGACGGCAATCCCCGTTGCCCAGGCGGCTCGGTAGAGGAGGAACAAAGGAATCAGCAGGAGCGTCTTCAAAGGATAGAAGGGGAACCAGCGTTTCACCGTGACCCATGTCTCGTTCAGCATCCTTAACGGCGCGTTTACCCAAAACAGCCTGGGGTTATCGCCGAACAACCACACCTGCGATGTCCGGCCGGGCAGGTAAAACTCCCGTACGTTCAGCCCCCATGTGTAGAACTTGTATATTATTGCGCCCAGAGACTCTCTTCCAGTTATATAGGCGCCGGCGGCCGGGTTGAAGTAGATCTTGCGGCCGGACCGAACGACGCGCTGGCTCCACTCGAAATCCTCCAGGTAGAGAAGCGACTCGTCCCACATCCCCAGTTCGTCGAACAGGGACCGCCTTAACGCCTGGTTGCCCGCGGGCTGAAACGTCAGCTCGCGAACAGGGAGACGATCGTGCCAGTTGAACAGAGCTGTTGCGTTTTCCGCATAGGCGAAAAGATTCCGTTGCTCGGGATCGTGTGTCATCGCGCCGCCTGAAATTCCTGCATCGGTGTGCCTGTCGAGCGTCCGCAAATGTTCCGCGATCAGACGGTTGTGAGCCGCCCGCATATCGGCATCAAGAAAAACAATGACCTCTCCGCGCGCTCCGCGCACGCCTGCATTTCTTGCCGCGGCCGGTCCGCGTTTTGCTTCCTCAATGATCCGCACCGGAAGACGTCGCAGCAATTCTGCTGTTCCGTCCGTGCTGCCGTTGTCGACTGTTACGATCTCAATCTCTACGCCAGCGGGAAGCTGTTGTGCCCGCAGAGACTCAACCAGCCGCTCTATGGTATTTGCGACATTGAGGCAGGGAATGACGATGGAAACGAGTCGGTTGCTCATATCGACACGCTCCGCGGACCATAGTAGAGCTTGTGCGGATTGAAGCCGGCAAGATTCGCAAGCAGATTGTGAACGCAGGCATAGGCAGACATGGGATTGGCATCGATTTCGGCGCGCCGCACATGGCACAGATGTCGCGCTATTTGTTCGGCCTTGCGGACGCCGTCATGATCTAGCCCATCCGGCCGCCACGATTCGGCAAGACTTCTCAGTCCACTCAGGGCGGAAACACCGACTGATGGGCGCGGGATTCCGGGTCTTTTTTCCCGAAGCAACCAGAGCGCGTGCTTCAGGGCAAGAATTCTCGAAGACGGAAAGGTGATTCTGTCAGCGATACCGCCGAGGATTACCGTGTAACGGATGTGGTCATCCGCAGTCAGACCGCCGGACTCAATGCCGAGAATGACATCGCATGCACGCCGGATGGTGTCCACGGCGTCCGGACCAAGCTGCGGTTCCATTTCCAGGATTGCATCTTTTATAAATGCCACACTGGACAGATCGATCCACTTACTGCGCGGGCGGCCATTCTCTTTGTGAAGGAGCAGAGCCCGTGCACCCCGTGAAAGACCCTTGGCGCAGAAGAGATCGTATGACTTCAAGTGCAGCGGGGCGGCCGAAAGAAATTGGTAAGCTTTAAGCAGCTCGTTGCCTGCGTGAGGAGCCTGAAGCAGGGGAAGAATCGACGAAATATCCAGTGTGCCGCCCATTACGGCGCCGCCGATTGTGGTTAATCTTTTTCGCAGCAGCGGTTCCCAAACCAGACTGATGTCCAGATGGGCAGAGAGAGGCATGACACCCAGCGTGGTCGCGAGGCGCCGTCGCGCAGCCGGCGGCCAAACGCTGCAAAAGTTGCGGCTGACGACGATCAAATCGTAGTCGCTGAGGATTACGGGATGCTCTGAAATGAAGTCCACCTGGCCTTCGCCAACGAACATGCTGCCGGTAAGAACGATGGCACTGTCGGGAAACGCTTGAATCAGCACATCGCGGATGGCGACCAGTTCGGAACGAACCCTTTCCACAACGTCCGGCATCGGCGAGTAAAGGAGACGCGCCGTGGCAAGATCGATGACAAGACGGTCAACAAACGCTTCTGATTTTCCCTCTGCCTGCATTAGTTTTGCTCCTTCCCACGTCGCCACCCCTGAGCAAGTTCGCAGAGTACGCCCGCCACGAAGGCAATCGAGTACGCTTTATCCAGGAAGGGGTACGCGAAACTTCGCGCAAAGCCACGGCCATACTTCCTCTCCCGCCGCACGTTCAGAAAATATTTGATGCACCCCCCCAGTGTCAATATGAGAACAATTGTGTATCTGGACATGGACGTCATATGCTCTGGAATATCGTTCCGGTGCTTGAGCCGAAACCGGGCCACACCGCGCCCTTCGAGGCGTGTGCGCCGCAACAATACCGACAGCGAGGACTGGGGCGGGTGGAACACGACAGCGTGCTGCTGGAAACGAAAGTGAAACCGGTCGGACTTCACAAGTCGCCAGAAGAGATCTCCGTCCTCCCCCTCCACGAAGGTCTCGTCGAAGTAACCGATCTCCTCGAACACGCTCTTCCGGTACGCCATGTTCGCGCCCGCGGCGACGGGAGGAGAGGAGGATAGCAAGACCTTCTGGGAAATCAGGTGCCGATCATGAACGAAATCTGAGATCAATCCACCACCGGGCATCGGCAGAATGTCGCCCAAGAAACACCCGATTTTCTCGTCATCGGAACCCGAGAGCAGTTCTCGAAGCCAGTCCGGATTCGCTACGCAGTCCGCGTCGAGGAAGGCGACTATTTCTCCCCGCGCCGCCCGGATCCCCGCGTTCCGAGCCTTGGCTATACCCAACCGCGATTCCTCGACAACCCGGACGGAGAACTGACCGGCGATGGAGGACGTGGCATCGGTGGAACCATTGTCCACNNGGGCGATGCACAATTCCTCGTTCCGTGCGGGGATGACGACGCTGACAAGGGATGCGCTCATGTGCGCTCTCTCCCTGATTCCGACGGCGGGCAGATGCGTATCAAGTACCAGCGCAACCTCGGCTTGACCAGGTTTTCTATTAAGAACTTGCTTTTCATGGGATGGAGTATAGGAAAGAGACCATTGTATGTCAATGATAAATAAGCCAACGAATTGTTTAATCACGGGTATGAACCCCAGGGCAAGCCATGAACCCTAATTCCGCCCCAAGGGGCGGGATATTATATCCATGCTCATGCAGGATAGTTCGATCTACAAGTTTCAGCGCACTTTGTTTCTGAAACTTGGATCT
>PMBA01000152.1 GCA_003152795.1 Acidobacteriaceae bacterium
AGCACAAGCGGTGCTGCGGCGGGGCGTAAATAAACAAAGTGCACCCGACCGGAAGTGGACGCCCTTGCCCTCGCGATCTTGCTGGTTTCAACCCGCCGATCTCGCAGTATGTCAACGACCAGCCAATGAATTTTAATCGAACCTTAAACCTGCGGAATTTGGTAACAACTGCGGTAACAACTGTGCCTCAAATTGCCTCAAATTGCCGACCGAGACCGTCTGGAAGTCGCTGAAACCATTGAAAATAGGTTCACGACGGTCTAACAGTAGGTTGTAGGTTCGATTCCTACNNACTCTTAATCAGTAGGTTGTAGGTTCGATTCCTACCGCGCTCACCACTTTAAAATCAATCACCTACATTGCTATCGGCGGCTCTTCTAAGATCGCATCTGCGAATCATCGTTCTTCCCGGAACCTGTCTCGCCGCTCCAATTTGCCCCTTCATAAGAACGAGCGTTCTGGGCTCCACATGCTGCTGCGAGAACCGCCATTCGTTGACTCGCCGATGGCGCGTGCCGCGATGTAAACTCTCTCATTCGCTGTGGTAAGAAACCCGGTCCGGTCAAGCCATAATGAAGGTCGACATCCATATGCCGATCCTGTACTACCGCGATTGTCCGCCGGAATGTCCGCGAGGTTCTGCATATCGAGGTATGGACCGATGAAAACATCTTTAAAAATAGCTGGGGTGTTGTGCGCTTCCGTCCTCTTATTTCTCGTGGGCTGCAACCGCATCGCCCGGTCCTGGTATCTGAGCAGCTATGATCGCGACATCAGCAGTGCCACAAAGGGTATCGAGAGCGCTCGCGATAACGCCCAGCGCGCAGAGGCATATGCAAAACGAGGCAGCGCCTATTCGGAAAAAGCCCGCTACAGCAAGGCGTTCAAGCTGATCTCCGCTGATGAATACGACCGCTTGTTCGGCCTTGCCGTCAAAGATCATGACCAGGCGATAGCGCTCGATCCCAGCGCCGAGGCTTATTACACCCGCGGGGTAACCTATTACGACCGGGCCGCCCTGGAGGCCGTGGTGGACGGCCGGTTGGTGGGCAGTGAGGCCGACCGAAAGGCTTGGTTCGATCCGGCAACCGCCGATTTCAAGAAGGCCATCGAGAGGAACGGCCGGCTCTATCTGGCGTGGGACAGACTGGGCTTGATCCACGAGACGACCGGCGAGCTCGACCAGGCGATCAGCGACTACTCGCAAGAGATGGCGCTGAATCCGCTGGGCAAGTCGCGCTTGGCCGACGCCTACTGCACCCGCGGTTCCTCTTATCAAAAAGAGAAGTATGATGCCGCCATCGCGGATCTCGAGAAATCAATCGACCTGGGCGCCACCGCTGACGGCTGCTCGTGCGATCCCTACAATCCGCTGCTCGCGCGCTACACGGAGGGCCGGCAATACGACCAAGCATGGGGAGTCGTCAACAAGGCGCGGAAGTCTAAGAAATGGATCGAGCCCGAATTGCTGGATAGACTGAAGAAGGAATCCGGACGCAGCAACTAGCCTCGTGCCGGTGTACCCGAGCGCATCGTGTACACGTTCAACTCGTTTGGGCTAGCGCAATCTCCAAAACGAATAACCCCGGTATTACGGGCAAACGTGAAGTAATCCCAAGGCAAGCTGAGCAGACCATGCAGGAGTTGAACGATTTGGTCCCACTTTACGTGCCGTGTCGGGACGCGGCGTTTGGAAGCGGGTTATAATCATCGACCTGTGCGTGTGAAAAAACCATCGGCCGGCGCTCTCCTGCTCGGCCTGATTCCCTTCATTGCGATGTGCCTCTCGGTCTCGCTCTGGGACCGCATTGAGCCAATGATTTTCGGTCTTCCCTTCAATCTGTTCTGGCTTATCGCCTGGATTGTACTGAGCAGTTTGTGCATGTGGGGGGCCTATCGAGTGGAAGTCGCGCGGGATAGGAAGGACTCCGGAGCCCAATGAGCCCCAGCGCCGTTTCCCTGACCACGATCTTCGTCATCGTCGCGACGGGCGCTGCCATCGGGTTTCTGGCCGGAGTCCACAGGAAGATGGACCTGGAGCAGTGGACGGTTGGGGGCCGCGGCTTCGGCACGGTGCTGATGTTTTTGCTGATGGCGGGCGAAGTGTACACCACGTTCGCCTTTTTGGGAGCCAGCGGCTGGGCCTATTCCCGCGGCGGTCCAACGCTCTACATCATGGCCTACCTGACCCTGGCCTACGTTGTCTCGTTTTTTATCCTGCCGCAGATATGGGAGTTCGGCCAGAAATACCGAATGCAGACTCAGTCCGACTTCTTCACCGTGCGCTACGGCAACAAGTATCTAGCTGGATTGGTATGTGTTGTTGGTATCGCCTCCTTTATTCCTTACCTGCAACTCCAGATAACAGGGGTAGGCATTATCGTCTCGATCGCCAGCTTCGATGGCATCGGCCGTACACCAGCTATGGCGATTTCGGTTGTTCTGCTGGTGGCCTTCGTTTTTGCCAGCGGAGTTCGGGCAGTGGCTTGGGTCAGCGTTCTTAAGGATGTGCTAATGGTCTTCGCGGCAGTCTCCATTGGCATCGGCATCCCCTATATCCACTTTGGCGGAATTGCTCCGATGTTCACCGCGTTGGCGCATAGCCATCCGGCACACCTGACCATGCCCGGCGCCACGAACAATCTGGGGCATACCTGGTACATCTCCACGGTTCTTCTGACTTCACTGGGTTTCTACATGTGGCCGCACGCGTTTGGGGCGGCCTTCACCGCGAAAAGTGGCGACACTTTGCGTCGCAACGCCGTGGTAATGCCCCTCTACACGCTCACTCTAGCCTTTATGTTTATTGTGGGCTTTACGGCGGTTTTGGTCGTGCCGGGCTTACCCAACGGAGACCTCTCGCTTTTGACGATTGTCCGCAAAAGCTTCCCGCCGTGGTTCCTGGGAGTAATCGGCGGAGCCGGCGCCCTCACCGCGATAGTGCCCGCTGCCATTTTCATCCTGACCGCTGCGACTCTATTCGCCAAGAATTTCTATCGGCCTATTTTCGCGCCGGCAATGACGGATAACCAGGTCGCCAAACTCGCCCGCGTAATGGTCGTGGTCCTCGGCCTCATCAGCCTTTTACTCGCCATCTACAAATCCGCAACCTTGGTGGGCCTTCT
>PMBA01000457.1 GCA_003152795.1 Acidobacteriaceae bacterium
GACCTCAGGCAACGAATCAGTGGAAGACATTACTGAAAGATTGTAGGGGCGCGTGCTGTCTGTGACAACCGAATGACGGGCGGGTGGTCCACCCTTTCATTCCTCTCAACTCCGGAGGGTGCCCCGCCCTTGTCGCGCTTTCTGCGACAGGGCGGGGATTTTGACGTCCCCGAGTTTCCCGCAACCTGTATTCAGTGTGCAATTGCAAATCCTGGTTTGGGGGATCGTCAATGACGAATCGAGCGATAAAAACTTCGCCGCAGCTTCCCACTGCGATGAGGTGAACGGTGATCGTGCCCAAATCGATCCCGAGTCGCACTCGTTACCACGGGCATCGTTATGATCATCAAATTGACGAAGGGATCGTCCGCCGTCCGGCCCGTTCCAAGATCCTCGCCGCCGTCGCGTCTTACAGCACATTCGAATGTGACAGAGTTCACTGACATCCCGTAACCGGCAGCAAATACTTCTCCCGATACATTCTTTCGCCCCTTCGACGCGCCGTTCCCGCCCGTTGAGACGCACATCCCTTGAGGCGAGAGTCTCAGCACTCAACTTTTTCACAGGAGAAAAAACGTATGCCGCGCTTTCGTTTCGCTTTGTTAGGCCTCGTTCTTCTCGTAGTGCAGCCGCTTCTGGCGAGAACCTACTATGTTGGCAGCTGCAAGACGGGAGCATTTAGCACCATCGGCGCAGCAGTGGCCGCCGTTCCCGCTGGTTCAACCATCGATGTGTGCCCCGGGACCTACCCCGAGCAGGTTGTCATCTCTCAGCCGTTGACTCTGCAAGCTGTCGTGAGCGGTGGCTCGTCTCAGGCAATCATCGCCATGCCTGCTTCCGGCCTGGTGACCACAACCAGTGTCAGATTCGGAACCCTGGCAGCGCAGGTCGAGGTGACTGCGGGGCCGGTGAACATAACCGGAATCACCGTCGACGGAACTGCCATCAGCTCGAACTGTCCAACTGTAGAGGACGTCGGAATCTTCTATGGCAGCGGCGCCTCGGGCACGCTCAACCATGTGGAAACACGTTTTCAGAACTGTAACAGCACTGGAATAGGAATGTACGCTGAGAACAACTCTGGGAGCTCGGCCTCGGTCACGATCGAAAACAGCAACATTAACTACAGCAGTTGGACCGGCATTTACGTGTGCGCCATATCTCCATCTACGCTGAATGCCGCCATTAAGAGCAACTCCCTAACCGCGAACTCCACCTTTGGGATTGCCACGGACGGCAATACCACCGCGACCGTTTCCGACAACGTCGTGGACGCCAGTGGCTCGATCAGCGGCATCATACTCATCATGGGCTCTGCCACCGTTACAGGGAATACCGTAATCGGTGGGGACAGCGGCATCAGGCCGAGTACGGCTGGCGCCCGCGTTTCCGGCAACACCATCACCGGAGCAATTTCCGGGATTTGGATCGATGCGGCAAGCACTGTGACCTCCAACCATATAAGTAACGGCTCTTTCGGTATTGGCTTGGCTGTTCCAGGCGCAACTGTACAAGGCAACGTTATTACTCAGGAGCAGCAGATCGGAATCGACTTCCAGTGCGTCACCGGAACGGTGTCCGGCAACACCATCAACGGTGCTGGCATTGGATTCGATGAATTTCCTGGCACATCCACCGGCACCAACAAGTTCTACAACGTGGCAACGCTTACAAATGGCTGCTCGTAAACCGGCTCCTTAGAAGTGCTGTAAGGCCGTGACTTCGGGGCCCCGCTGCGCACCGGGGCCCGTCGCGGGCGCCCCAGGTCTCGCGCTTTTCGAGACCTGGGATTCCCATGCCATATGAAGCTCGGGATTCTCGCTCTTTAACAGTTTGCCTATTAACGATTGGCAATCTTTGCCAATCATGTTATGACGGGCCTGCAATTCACATCCAGGGAAAGGGCCGCCGCCATGCCTACCCGCAACGTCAATTTGACCGACGCTCTTGACCGCTTCGTAGCCACCAAGGTCAAGAGCGGGCGTTACGAAAATGCCAGTGAGGTTGTGCGCGCCGGCTTGCGGACTCTGGAGCGCGAAGAACAGCAATACGAAGCGAAGCTCGCCGCGCTCCGGGCGGCGATCGACGCCGGCGACGCCAGCGGTATTGCCGAGGGCAACGTCTTCGGGCGAGTCCGTAAGGCCATCAAACTTCCCGTGTCGCGCTAGCCGTGGCTCGGTTTCGATTTTCGCGTCGCGCTGAAGCCGATTTGCTGAGCATCGGCGATTACACCCTTTGCACGTTCGACCTCTTTCATCACATTCCAACCGTGATGACCGTTACAGACACCAAACCCACGTATGCGCGACAATAGAGGTCTGATTGGGGCAGCAAGAGGTGCGCCCGTCGACCAAGACGGCCCTCAAAGCTGCCCCAAGCCCATTTTCAGCCCTTTTTGACAAGTTAAGTCCTTATTCCGGAATACTTTNNGGGGGGGTAGAAAACCAGTTAATACCTCCAGTGAATAAACAGGCAGAGGGAAAAAACACGCGGTTTGATCAAGGTGAGTGACCCCTGGGGACGCAGAAGGGGATGTCGATTGGCGCAACCCGCACTCGCCCAGTATCATGTTGGAACCTTTGGCGTGCATTATCATCTTGAGTGTTCGCGCCGCCCAACATGCTGCAGAAACGAATCGACGATCAGCCGACCATCTCGCGCGAGAGCATCCGCGAGGCCGAAGGAATTTTCCTGCGCCATCTCAAACGCGTCGGCTTCAAGCAGACCGCACAGCGCAACGCGATTCTGCGGACCTTCCTGGAAACTCGTGAACATCTTTCAATCGACGAATTGCATCGGCTGGTCAGGAAAACCGACCCGCGCATCGGTTTCACCACCGTGTACCGCACGCTGAAACTGCTCGCCGGTTGCGGTCTGGCCAGCGAAGTCGCTTTTCACGACGGTATCGCGCGTTACGAACATCAGTACAACCGCCGCAGTCATCACCACATGGTGTGCACCGAATGCGGCGCTTCGGTCGAATTCTTCTCGGAAAAAGTCGGAGAAATCGAGCAGGAGATCGGACGCAAGCACCGTTACGTCACCACTCGGCACACCTTCCAGATCTACGGCGTTTGCGAAGAATGCCGCACCGCAAAAAAGTCGAATGGACGCCGCATTGTCTAGCCCGGAAAATAATCCGCACGATAGCCCGGCGAATCTCGCGCAGGCCTCCGTGAAGTGTCCGCATTGTGGAACAGTCATGCCCGCGAACGTGGCGTTCTGTCCCGGATGCGGCTGGTCGATGACGCCGCTTCCTCCCGTGGAACGGGCCGCCGCCGCCGCCGCTTATCTCACCTTCGTCGCGGGCGCGGTGATTTTGTTTCTTCCGGCATTTCAGAAGAACCGCTTTGTCCGCTTTCATGCCTGGCAAAGCATTCTGCTTTGGGGAGTCTTTCTGGTGTTGAGCGGCATTGCCCTGTTCCTTTCGAATGTCGCTGCCGCCATGGTTTTTCTGCTCTTTGGAATTCTGGCTTCGCTGGCCATGTTGTTTTTGTGGATCGTGTTGACGATCAAAGCATGGCAGGGCGAACGCTTCGAAGTGCCGCTGTTCGGGGAACTGGCCGCGCGACTGCCTTAAGGGTCCCGTTCGTGGAGGTTTTTCCCTGGTGCTGCCGTGTGTCCTTCGTGGCGAGTCAGGCCGTTAGACTTTCTGGTCCTCATCGTTCAAAATAATCAATTCACGATTCATTGCACTCTATACTTCACCATGCATTCCAGGAGACCTCATTGAGCCAGCTTCAGCGCGTTAAGATCAGCGCTCTCGGCACCTACGTTCCGCCTCGTATTCTGACCAACGCCGACCTCGCAAAGATGGTCGATACCAATGACGAATGGATCATGAGCCGAGTCGGCATCCGCGAACGCCATATTGCCGACAAGGGCGTCGCGGCTAGCGACCTGGCCGTCGAGGCGGTGAAGATCCTGGTGGCGTCGCATCCCATGGATTTGCAGGAAGTCGATCTGATCGTTGTGGGCACGGTCACGCCCGACATGATGTATCCCTCGACGGCCTGCCTCGTGCAGAACAAACTCGGCATCGCGAACACTTGGGGCTTCGATGTTTCCGCGGGATGCTCGGGATTTCTCTACGCCCTCAACACCGGCGTGAAGTTCGTCGAGTCGGGACGCTACAAGAAAGTGCTGGTGATCGGCTCGGACGTAAACTCGTCGATGACCGACTACACCGATCGCGGCGTGTGCATCATCTTTGGCGACGGTGCCGGCGCAGTCTTGCTGGAACCGGCCCAGGATGGCGAGACAGGCGTGATCGACCACGTCGCCCAGGTCGAGGGCATGGGAGGACAGTTTCTCTACATGCCCGGAGGCGGAAGCCTGAACCCGGCGACGCACGAGACGGTCGATCAGAAAATGCACTACATCCATCAGGACGGCAAGAACGTTTTCAAATATGCGGTGAAGAAAATGGCGGAGATGACCGAACGCATTCTTGCCAGGAACAATCTCACTGGCAATGATGTGGATTGCTTCATTGCCCATCAGGCGAACCGGCGGATTATTGAGGCCACCGCCGATCGCTTGGGAATGCCGATGGAGAAAGTCGTAGTCAACATCGACCGGTATGGCAACACTACGGCGGGTACGATTCCGCTGGCNNATGCAGACGGCGCTCGAAGAAGGCAAGTTGAAGAAGGGAAGCATGGTGTTGCTCGCAGCCGTTGGAGCCGGGTTTACGTCCGGGGCGACGCTGCTGCGTTGGGCGTACTGAAACTGGCAATCGAGGTCATCGAAGAGGCGAACCCGTACGCCAGGTTCAAGGGCAAAGCCCATGACAGCCCGACGGGAGAGCGTGACAAGCGCTTGCAAACGCTTCTCCAGGAGTAGAAGCGCCGGTCCGCATACTCGTATCCGGCCAAAAGCTCCTCCGGACTCATCTGTTTGGGACGGAAGACCACGTCAGCCCGGCCATTGTACTTGCTCCAGTCGTGCGTCAGAATCCGGCCCTCTGCTTCCAGACGTTGGTACAGCCGAGTTCCTGGAAAGGGAGTAAGGATGTTGAAGGTTGCATTCTGCACTCCCGCCGCCTCGAGGAAGTCCAAGGTTTCGCCGAAGATCGTTGGCCCGTCGTTATCGAAACCGAAAACGATACCCGCCTGCACCGCTATGCCATGAGAATGGATCCGCTCGATCGCGCGGCCGCAAATAAGACTCCACCCGTATGATCGCGCCGGTGAAACAGGTCTTTCCGCGACATCGGCGCATGTTCCAGGGTTGGGGGTTCAGTGGAAGAGTACCTGTGGCTGTGCCGCCCGACGTCAAAGTCGCGCAGGAACTGCGGCCAGTGGGATTCGGCCTCACCGACGAAGATTACGTCCGCGTGCGCCTGTGCCTCATCGGGCATCAGAGTCACGTGCGGTCCTCCCAACACGACCGGAATTCCCCGCTGCCGGAA
>PMBA01000070.1:0-3302 GCA_003152795.1 Acidobacteriaceae bacterium
ACGGGCGTAGTTGGCGCTATCGCCTGTTTACAACAACTCACCGGACTAGCGACTCGGCTTCCGTTAGCTGGTAGCTGGCTCGCGCCTCTGAAATCGCGCATAGTAGTAGATTAGCGTTCCCAACATGTTGGTAATCAGCAGAAGGAGAAGCCATCCAATCTTGGAAAACAAAGGGAGTCTGCTAACAAACAAGCAGTCCCACATCATCCCGAACCAGAGCGATATTATTCCGACGGCACCAGCAGCTCCAAGAACGCCCAGAGGAAGGCGAACGAGAAAGGGCAGGTTGTTTGCCCACGCCATACCTTCGCTCCCGACTATCGCCAATGCGATGTTCATCGCTGCCCCTATGGCAATCGTGGTGAGAAAGCAAGCGGCGGCAATCTGATAGAAGTATCGCAGTGTCATTGGAGGTCCGCCGAACGCACTCCGGATTGTACTGCAATGATTGTTGTAATATCCCCATTACACTCATCTACCCTGAGCGGCTAATTCCGGTAGTGAAATCAGTCTAAGGAAACGCTGATCAAGGGGCTCTGGAAAGGCGCAAACCACGGGGTCCACAGGGTCTCACGGAGGAAAGCGGAGACTTGGTCAGAGCAAACTGAGCCACCCTAATTCCCAGTGAACAGGGTGAAGTCCTCGAAGCTGGTATGATGCCGCGACATGTGGGCGGTTCGGATATGTTACGCTCACCACGCGTTCGCCGGCCTATCGGCCTCCAATCCCATTGAAGAAAAGAGAGAGACTATGAAAAGAACCGCCTCAGTGCTTGCCGCAGTATGCCTGCTGTTATCTGCTTTGCCTTTGCTGGCACAGTCGAAGCCGTACCACGATGGATCGGTGTGGGAAATGCAATGCGTCCACGTTAAGGCTGGCATGGAAGACCGGTATGCCCGTTACCTGGCCGGCGACTGGAAGAACGAGCAGGACGCCATGCGAAAAGCGGGATACGTGCTCAGCTACAAAGTGATCAGAACGGAAGCGCACAACCCGACCGACTGCAACGTGATCCTGATGACGGAATACAAGGACCTGGCGACCATGGAAGCGAACGCGGACAAAGCGGAACAGCTCGGCCAGGAACTGTTTGGGGGGACGCCGAAGATCGAGAGCGGCTACATGGACCGGTCTTCGTACCGGGACATCATCGGCAGCCGCCTCGCCCGCGAGATAGTCCTGGAACCGAAAAAGTGAAGCTTCAGGACACCTCGAGCCCCGTCTTTGACGGGGCTTTTTTCATGGGCGGGCCGGCTTTTTCAACAGCCACGCCGGATTTCGGCAACGGTCCTCGAAGAACGAAGAACCCAGATTTCTTCAGATCAATTCATATCGCTTCAGACCGGCTCCATGGTCATTTCCTGTAGCCGGCGCTATTAAATTGGGGGTGGATGTGGCGGGGAAATTCGCTCGATGAACTTCCTCCCGGCAAGCACCGTTGCCAAAGCCGCGTCCCTCCCAGGAGAGTAACAACATGTCCCGATTCCCAGCTTATTCACGACTTCTGAAGTCGATCGCCATCACCATGTTTATTGCGGGCTTGACCGCAGCCTTTGCTCTACCTCTTGCTGGACCCAAGCGCCCAGCGACAGTTCCAGCACACTATCTCATCACGCCGTTCGGCTACTTCGAGCCAAGCTGCGTGGCGCACCTGGCTCAGGGGGATGTGCTGCGAAAAGATAAAAAGGCCATCGAGCACGCGAATGGAACTTCCGAAAACATGCATGTGTGCGCCTATCCGCATTACACCGCGAGCGGAGAAGCGATAACCGGGGATGAGCGGGCCGTTCAGCCGCCCACGATCGGCCATGCCTGGATCGAATATGCGGGCATCACTACGACTTCCGCTTACGGCGAAATCTATTCGGAATGGGAAGTCCCCCCGGCGCCGACCACCAACGATGGCCAGACCGTGTACCTCTTCAATGGCCTGGAGGACTACCAGGATGTGGTTACGATCGTTCAGCCTGTCCTGGGGTGGAACTCCGATTACGCCTCAGCGTGGGGTATCGCCAGTTGGAATTGCTGCGAGAGCGGCACTGTCTATGAGGCCCCGCCAGCGCCCGTCAATTCCGGAGATCATATCGAGGGCTATGTCTTCGACAACTGTGCGGCGGGAACCAAGGTCTGTTCCTCGTGGGACATCGTTACCTATGATGTGACAAATGGAAACTTCTCTGAACTGCTTGACACCTCAAATTTTGGGCAGACCTTCAATTGGGCCTTTGGCGGCGTCCTGGAGGTCTATAACATCGTCCAGTGCGGCGATTACCATCCCCGCGGCTACAATGGCGGAATCGGTTTTTATAACCAGTCGGTCTTAAACGACAAGTTTGTCCAGATCAAGCCGGCATGGAAAGTAACCAATCTATTCTCTGGATTGACTCCACAATGCAACTATGGCGGATCAGTGCCGCAGCAGGTAACTCTCACTTATTGATCCACTTCTCCATCCAGGTGGGGCATCCCGGAATCCGACTCCGGCGGGTGCCCCGCCCTCCAACTGGAATCACGCAGGCATTTCGCTGACGCAAATATCTAAATGCAGAGAATGAGTCGCTGTGCAAACTGCCCGGAAACCGCCAAAAAAGAACCCGTTCCCGGAGGGAACGGGCTCCTGAACCAGACAACCGCGTCAGCCCAAGCTATTGACCCGGGCAGACTTGCGCTTCGTCGTGTTGGAAAGAGAGCCAACTGTGAACCGAGGTGGCCTTCGGCGCTCCGAAGTAGCCAATAAATACCAGCGATTGCAGGTTGTAGGTAAATCCGCCGAGCGCGTACGGGAAGGCTCCGAAGTTGGCGTTGCCTTCCAGCGGATCTCCCACTTCGAGAATACCGTTGTCGTTGCAGTTCACGAAATTGTCGACAAACGGGTCGTCCAGCCACTCGCCGATTTCGTGCGACAGGGCGGAGACGTCTTGCGAGAACGAGCCCGGGCTATCTTCGTAGGTGGCGTGCGAGTAGGTCTGGCCGCCGGGCTGAGGACCGTTGGCGTTGTGATAGCCGCCGATGCAGCAGCCGCCGCCAGAAGTTAGATAGACGTCATAGGTGATGAACAGCGGCAGAACGCCTGGGTTGATCTGTGTGAACTTTTTCATGTAGCCCTGCAACTTCAAGTCGAAAGCGTTGATATCGTACGTGCCGACGATCCCGCTTCCGAACGGGTTGGCGAACACTCCGCCCTGCGTAGCTGAAACGGTAATGGTCTGTTCCGCCAGTACGGTCGGTGTTCCCAGCAGAACGTGATAGCCGGAGTTGGCTTTCAGATGAACCGACTTCCAGAAGTTGCCGCGCTGGAAGGC
>PMBA01000070.1:3348-3543 GCA_003152795.1 Acidobacteriaceae bacterium
AGATCGGTGAAGCTGCCATTCCACTGTGTAAGAGTGGCGGCTGGGGCCTTCGGAGCTAGTTCCGAGTGGTTCGGCCCGGCCTTGAACATCGGTTTGGCATCGAGAATTTCTGGATACTTCGTTTCCTGGGCGAAAGCGATACTGGCGCACGCCAGCACAAGGGACACAGCCATCACACTGACAGCAAAACGCTTA
>PMBA01000311.1 GCA_003152795.1 Acidobacteriaceae bacterium
TTCAATTGGGCCTTTGGCGGCGTCCTCGAGGTCTATAACATCGTCCAGTGCGGCGATTACCCCCCACCCGACTACTCTGGCGGAATCGGTTTTCATAACCAGACTGTCTTAAACGACAAGTTTGTCCGGATCGCCTCGCCGGCATGGAAGATAACCAATCTATCTTCTGGATTGAGTCCACAATGCGGCTATGGCGGAGCACTACCGAAGCAGGTAATTCTCACTTATTGATCTGCCTCTCGATCCAGGTGTGGGGCATCCCGGAATCCGACTCCGGCCGGTGCCCCACCCTCCAACTGGAATGATGGCAGGCATTCGGCTGACGCAAATATCTTTGTCTCAGCGGGTAAAGCCGGCATTCAGAACGAAATTCAGGTGCGACAGCGGGGGTGCCCCAAGCTGCGAGTTCGTATCCTTTCCGGCTGAAAGCTGTCCCTGCCTTTTCAATAACTTACGCCATAAAATCCCGAGAATCCCCGCTTAACCGCTATTTTCTCCCCTTCATTGCCTTCTTGGTGCGTAACGTTCACGGATTCAATAGCATCAGAGTGACCCATTCCACGCATCGAAACTTCCAGGTTTCTCCGTGGAAAAGTCTATTTGCAACAGGTTCCCGGATGCGGGACCGCGGGGACAGTTCTAACTCCCGAACTGAGGAAAGCGAGAGCAGAATGCACAAGCCGATTAAATACGTTGAGAAGGCCGTGACCGTTGCCGCCACAGGCGCATGGGCAATTTTTGAGCGCCTCAACCGCGTTGCTCCGAATCAGTCGCCAACTCCGAAGTGGTCGGACAAGCCGCTGCTCAAGTCGTGGGAAAAGTCGAAGCCGCCGCTGGGCTGGCCGCGGTCGACGGATTCGCTTTGTCCGAAGTGCGTGCCGGAAATACGGCAGCAGATTCTCGACGGGCATCTGCCGGTAGACGTTCTGATGAACGAGAAGGTGGGCGAGATCAAGGCGCAGATCATCGAACGCGACGGCAAGATCTGGATGGTGAAGGACTGCGAAAAGCACGGGCACTTCGAAGACCTGATGTCGATCGACACGGAATTCTCGCAGCACCTGGAAGAAGTTTTTCCGGGGCGCGATATCAAGGCGCACAACGACGAGAAGCTGCATCACCACGGTTCATCGACGGTGAAGTATGGACGGGGTGCGGTGCTCACGGTCGATCTGACCAACNNCGTCAGATGTCGGTGCAGTTCTCGGGCGGCGAACCGACGTTGTCGCCATATTTTCTGGACGCGGTTCGTTACGCGCGCAAGGTGGGATACAACAGCGTGCAGGCGGCCACCAATGGCATCGAGTTCGCGAAGAGCTTTGAATTCTGCCAGCAGGCGGTGGAAGCGGGGATGCGTTACGCGTACCTGCAGTTTGACGGAATCGGCAACGCCGCGAACGATCATCGCGCGGTGGGCAACCTTTTCGATGTGAAGTTAAAGGCGATCGACAACCTGCATCGCGCCGGCTGCGAAATTGTGCCGGTGATCACCATCATTAACGGCATCAACAACGAGCAGGTGGGACGGATCATTCAGTTTGCGCTGGACAATCCAAAGAAGATCGGGTTCCTGAGCTTCCAGCCGGTTTCGTTCACGGGCCGCGACGAAGCCATCACGGACGAGCGGCGGCAGGCGCAGCGTTACACGCTGGCGCACCTGGCGCACGACGTAAAGAATCAAACCGGGTTCGGCGAACCTGCCCGGGACTGGTTCCCGATCAGTTTCATGGGCACGTTCTCCGACTGGGCCGACGTGATGCACGCACAGGATTCCAACAACGACTGGGGCCAGCTTTCCTGCGGTTGTCATCCGAATTGCGGGACGGGGATGGCGATGATGATCGATAAGGAGACCAAGGAAGCGGTTCCGGTTACGGCTTTTCTGAAGGGCGACCAGCTGGCGAAAGACATTGCCAAGGTCAACGATGCGGCACGGAGCAAGTTCTGGACGGTGTTCGGGATGGCGTTGTGCCTGATGAAGAACTACGATCCGTTCCAATCGCCGACGCACTTCAAGATGACGGACCTGCTCAAGAAGTTCGACAAGAACTTCAATGCGACGGGGAAGAACTATGGGAAGGTCGGTCCGGACCGGACGATTGACGACGTCATGAAGCGGCGCAACGATCGCTGGAACTTCCTGTTCATCGCGGGGATGTGGTTCCAGGATCTGTTCAACTANNCTCACCAAGTGGTACGAAGAGCACGGACGTCACGAAATTTTCGCGGGCGGCAAGAAAGTCAACATGGAAGACAAGGAGCACGCGCTCTACCTGCGGGAAGAGATCGTAACCCACGAAGTGCAGCATGATCTGGACAAGCTGGGGATTGCGAAGACGGCGCGCGAGGAAAAGAAGCGGGCCCGCGACAGCAAGGCCGAGACCAACAAGGTGAAGAACGAACCAGCCTACGACGCGCGCATGGCGCAGCTCTACCGGGAAGTCGTGCTGAAAGAAAAGCCGGCAACTTCGAATGAAGGCGGATTCATCCCGCTGGGAGCGATCACGGCGGCAATCGCGCCGGCGAATGGCAACGGGGCGTCGAAGCGTACCGAAGAGGTGGGCGAACCGGTGGCGGGAGACTAAAGCCGCAAGGACTCACAGTTTCAGGGTTTCAAAGCCAGGGCCGCTTGAAAAAAGCGGCCCTGTGTTTTTGGCTGGGTTCCACGGGTGGACAGTGGCTCATAGGGAAACTCTGATTCAGGGGCTGCGGAAAGGCGCAAACCAAAGGGTCCACAGGGTCTCACGGAAGAGATCGGAGACTTCGTCGGAGCCAACTGAGCCACCGCCCACGGTTGGCCTGCGGGAGCCTTGGCCCGGCTTTCGTTTACAATCTAGGATTCTCTCTTGATTGGACTCCATCACTATGCATCGTTGGTCTGAACTTTTTATTCCCACACTTCGCGAGGCTCCGGCGGATGCCGAAGTCGCCAGCCACAAACTGCTGGTCCGGGCTGGATACATCCGTCAACTGGGGGCCGGGATTTATTCGTTCCTGTTTCTGGGCAATCGCACGACCCAGAAGATCATGGGCATCGTGCGTGAGGAGATGGACAAGATCGGGCAGGAGTTCTACCTGCCGGCGCTGAATCCGCGCGAGGTATGGGAGGCGAGCGGGCGCTGGACGGCGATGGGCGAAAACATGTTCCGGCTGAAGGATCGCAAGGGCGCCGACCTGTGTCTGGGCATGACGCATGAAGAAGTCATGACCGACATCGCCCGCAAGGAACTGCGCAGCTACAAGCAACTGCCACAAATCTGGTATCAGATCCAGACCAAGTTNNGTTTCGTATCAGAAGCATCACGACACCTATTGCCGCATCTTCGACCGCTGCGGTCTGAAATACATGGTGATCGATGCGCACTCGGGCGCCATGGGGGGATCGAAGTCGCAGGAATTCATGGTGCGGACGCCGGCGGGCGAGGACCAGATCGTGAGCTGCGAGAAATGCAGCTACGCGGCGAATATGGAGAAGGCCAGTTCGAAGCTAAGTCCGGTGGAAGCCCTGAAGCCCGAGGGCGATGGCCAGCCGGCCGAAGTGCATACTCCGGGACAGAAGACGATTGAGGACGTGGCGCAGTTTCTGGGTGTGTCGCCGAAGCAGATGATCAAGGCGCTCGCGATGATGACCACGGAAGAGGACGCGAAAACTGGAAAGACTCGGGCGCGGGCGGTGGTGTTGCTGATGCGGGGCGACCACCAGATGAACGAAGCGAAGCTGTCGACGGCGGTGGCGGGCAAAGAAGTGCGTCCCATGCAGGAAGATGAGATCCGCGAGCTGTTCCAGGCCCCTGCCGGTTATCTGGGTCCGCTGGGGATTGAATGGGCGAAGGACGAGAAAGACCCCGGGAAGGCGATCCTGCTGGTGGATAAGGCGCTGGAAGGGCGCGTCAATCTGATCGGGGGCGCGAACAAGGAGGGCTATCACGTCAGGAATCTGACGCCGGGGAAGACGTTTCATCCGACGGCCTATGTGGACCTGCGCAGCGTGACGGCGGGCGAAGATTGCCCGAACTGCGGGGCTTCCCTGCGCATCGATACGGCGGTTGAGATTGGCCATATTTTCAAGCTGGGCTACAAGTATTCGGAATCGATGGGAGCGCGGGTGCTCGACCACAACGGCAAGGAAGTTGCGCCGATTATGGGGAGCTACGGGATTGGGATCGAGCGGATTCTGACGGCAGCGGTGGAGCAAAGTAATGACGAGAACGGTTTCTGGCTGCCGCCTTCGATTGCGCCCTTCGAGGTGGTAGTGGTGGCTACGAACTCCAAAGACGAGGCGATTGGCAGGGCATCGGAGGACATAGCGCGGCAACTGGAAGCAGCGGGATTCGACGTATTGCTGGACGATCGGGATGAACGGCCTGGGGTGAAGTTCAAGGACGCGGACCTGGTAGGGATTCCCTTCCGCGTCAACGTGGGGAAGAAGGTTACCGAAGATACCGTGGAAGTGGTTCGGCGCTCGACTCTGCAGAGGGAGGACGTTAAGATTTCAGCCATAACCGAGTATTTCCAGGGACTGCGTCCGGCCACACGCTAACCGGCGGAAAGGGCCGGCGCAGGAACGGGAAAGCTCGCGATTGAAACTCGCAACCAGCGATTTGGGCGATTGTTTCCCTATGGCAACTCTTAAGTTAGCGTTCGGCGTGGCGATTTTCCTGGTGCTGGCCATGGTGGGCATCAAGCTTGTTCCGCCATTCTTTTCGAACTACGAGCTCGAGGACGCAATGAAGACCGAGGCGCTGCAGTCCACCTACAGCACGCGCTCGGAAGAAGATATTCGCACCGCGGTGATCAAGCAGGCCCGCAGCTACGATATTCCGCTGACGGCCAAGCAGGTGCGTGTTTTGCGGGTGGGCGGGTTCGGCAATGGCTCTCTCACCATCGCAGCCGATTACAGCGTTCCGGTCGAGTTTCCCGGCTACTCGACCACCCTGGAGTTCCATCCTTCGTCGCAGAACAAGGGTGTGTACTAGGAGCGGCTGTCAGGTCCCCAGTTGTCAGTCGTCGGCCTCTCACGATCGCCTTAGAGTGCGCTACAGCCGTCATCAAACAAGTACATTTTCAATCGGGCGCCGCGGGCTGGCTTGGGCCTGCAGAGTGGGATATCCCATATAGAACACGAAGGTCGGCTGCCACGCGGCGTCACCCATAACCTCGCCAAGCAAGGCCGCCCGAGACGGTTTACCCAGCGCCATCTCATGATCGATGATTTCCACTGCTTCATTGCAAGGCCGAGAGGCGAGGCCACGAGCGGTTGCCAGCAAATGCGCCCGCTGCCAGACCCGCCCTGCGCGTAAACAGTGGGCCTGATCATAACGGTCGGGCACGGCAAGGATGCCAATCAGGGGCGCATTCAGCATAAGGTCCGAATACCCCGTCTTTGCGCCTCGCGACGCAGCCCAGCGGAGCATAGACAGGGGCATCATTTTGGAGACTCCGGTCGCAATTGGAGGCAGACCGAAGGCATCGATGGTGAGCCCATCGCGAAATTTCTGGACCGAACTCCAGCGGAGTCGCATCCACCGATCGCTATCGCCACGTATCTGCGGGTCGGAATAGATTTCGGCATTTGCCGCAGAGCTTATTTCCACGAGCCTGTTTCTATCAGCTGGTGCAGTGAAGAGAAAAATCCTGACGTCGGGTAGGTCGCTGGCCAAGTGGCGCAGCGTCTCGGCGAACTCGGGCGGGATCGGTTTCCGAGGGTTGTAGGCGCTGCGATTGGTATGGCGTCGCGGGATCGCATCGTATAACTCGCTGGCATCGGGTTTGCCCACCGCAAGATCCACCCGGGCCACGAGTTGCGGTTTGGGAGCGGCGGGAATCGGCGCCAGCTTCCCGGGAACGAGCGTCGAGGTGGCTTGGTAGCCATTGGCAGCCGCGGCTAGCATGAGGTTCTCGAGAGCGCAACCCAGTCCGATGTGCTGTTCCCGGAGATAGGGATCCAGGGCCCCGACATTTCTGCTGGTGTCGATGTGCAGCTCAATCGACGAATTCGTGACTTTGAAAAGCCAAGGCTGGGTGTTATGCGGGCTCGCCGCTAGAATCGCGGCGCGCACCAGGGCTAGGGCTCCATCGTTCGAATCCTTGCGCCAGTCTTTCCAGGGCTCATAGGCCGGTCCTTCGCCAACGCTAAAGACTCCCTGATCGCAGGCGCGCCAAACGGCACCACCGGCCACGACAACGGTAACAACTCCCGCCCCCTTCAGGAACGACCGGCGCAGCATACACCCCTCCCGGGGCTGTCCAGCCGGGCGGGCAGGGGCAGGGCGGCGCTCTCCCTTTGCTAGCTCAGGCCACAAACAGCCTATCGGCCCAACATACGCTAACTCACCGCTTTTTTCCCGAACTGACGTAGTCCGACTACCAGCAGGAGCAGGTCAAAGAAAAGCAGGGCGCCGATCACGGCCACTATCGATAGATGTGGGAATTGCGGAACCAGAGTGGCGCGCATGCCTTCGCTGGCGTACACCAGGGGATTGATAAGCACAACCTTTTGCAAGATGGGGAAGGTATTGAGGGCGCTCCAGGGATAGTAGGTGCAGCCAAAAAAAATCATTGGGGTAATGACCATGCCGAACATCAGCCCGATGTGCTGCTGATTGATACTGCACCCCAGGGCCAGTCCGCCGCAGGAGGAGAAGGTCGCGATCAGGATAATGATGAGAGCGAAGGTCAAGGGTGAGTGAATACTGATGTCGACTCCGGGCCGAAGCACGAGCCAGGCGAGGGGGATCACCATCAGGCCGGCAACCAGGGCCTGCAGCATTCCAGCGATGACTTTCTCAATCGCGATCCAGGCGACGCCGATGGGGGCGAGGAGGCGGTCTTCGATCTCGCGGGTCCACTGGAACTCGGCGATCAGCGGCATGGCGACGGCCCAGATTCCGGTGAAGACCATGCTGATCGAGATAATTCCCGGGAGGAGGAGGCTTTTGTAGGCCGCGGGCAAATAGCCGGAGCCAACCATTACCTTGCCGAAAATGAAAACAAAGAGCAGCGGCTGCAGAAAAGTCTGCAGCAGGAGTTGAATCGCGTTACGGCGGGCTACGTGAGCGTCGCGAGCCAGCATCGCACCAAAAGTTTTCCAGTTCAATCGCGCAGGCTCCTTCCGGTGTGGTGGAGGAAGAGGTTTTCCAGACTGGGTTCAGAAATGTGAACGTCGGAGAGTTCAGCGCCGGCATTGGCAGCCAAGCTGGCGATTTCGGGAATTAGGGAACCGCCGCGGTCGGCATAGACGTCGGCGCCGGTGCCGTGGCCGTTGTCGGTACCGTCGGCCTTAACATCCAGCGCGCGCACCTCGCGCACGCCCGCGAGCGACTGTAGACGCTGCAGCAGATCCGGGGTCTGATTCCCGAAGCGAAGGCGGAGCAGGAATCCTCCCGGGATTGACGCCTTCAACTGCACTGGCGTGCCCAGGGCAATCATGCGGCCGTGGTCAATGATGGCAAGGCGCTGGCAAAGGGCATCGGCCTCGTCCATGTTGTGGGTAGTGAGCAGAACAGTTTTTCCCGCCTGGTGGTATTCGCGAATGATCTCCCACAACAGGATGCGGGTTTGAGGATCGAGGCCGGCGCTGGGCTCGTCGAGAAACAGGACCTGCGGATCGTGCATCATGGCGCGGGCAATGGAGAGCCGCTGCATCATGCCACCGGAAAAGCCGCGGACCATCTGGCTGGCGCGCTCGGTGAGCTTGAACTTCTCGAGCAAGGCGTCGGCGCGGTCGTTTCTCTGCTTTGATGCGATGCCGAAGTAAGCGGCGTGAAAAACGAGAATCTCGCGGGCGGTCAAGGAAAAATCCAGGTTAGGACGCTGGGGAACCACACCGATCAGGCGCTTGACCTGGGCCGGTTCCTTCCACACGTCGTGCTCGCCAATCCAGGCGTGCCCAGAGGTTGGCCGCACACGGGTGGTGAGGACTCCGACGGTGGTGGATTTGCCGGCGCCGTTTGGGCCCAGAAGGCCGAAAATCTCTCCGGGCAGAACCTCGAGAGAAAGTCCGTCGAGGGCCGGGATTTGCGTCTTCGGTTGCTTCCCGCCTTTGGCATCGGCGCGCGCAATAAAACCACCGGCAGCGCCTAACGGTGGAGAGGAGCTATAGACCTTGCACAGGTCCTGAGTGCGAACGCCAACAGCCATGCAGAAAATTCCCCAATTCGAGAGCAGCAGAAGTTCCTGGCAGTATATCGCACGATTGCAAGTTCCTGGGGTGTTTAACGGGACTAGGCCGACGGACGAAAAGAACTCTTGGGGCGAGTTTCCCGAATGGCTTGACGTGGTCCCGAGCGGATACCGGGGTACCGGGGGCGAGCCCCAGCCAGCCACAAATGCGTCCACCCCTTGACACGCATCCAAATGATCGTTGGGGCCGCCTTGTGATTTAGAATCAAGCACAACGGTTCAACGTCGATTAGGACTGAGAATTGCTCTCGTCCCTGGTTGCACAGGTTATGATGCACAGCCTACGGCATGGCCATTAAGGTGAAAATTCCGACGGCTCGAAGCGGCGGCAAGCGCGGCAAGGGTGGGATGCTTTCGCGGGATCCCATCGTGCGCGCCGCCCTG
Organism: Acidobacteriaceae bacterium; assembly: GCA_003152795.1. Classification (GTDB taxonomy): domain Bacteria; phylum Acidobacteriota; class Terriglobia; order Terriglobales; family Acidobacteriaceae; genus Acidiflorens. Next base: position 8,566 of record PMBA01000311.1, read on the forward strand.
CTGGCATTTCTTTCGGTCTCGCTGCTGGTGGTGGGCTTTTTTGCCTACTGGTATGTCAAGTACGACCGGATCATCGAACAGCGTTTTCGGGGGCCGGCGTTCGCGACTTCGGCCAAGATCTTCGCGGCTCCGCCGGTGGTAAGGGTGGGATCGAAGTTGACGATTCCTGAAATTGAGGCGGAGTTGCGGCACGCGGGCTATGCCGAAAAAGAGGGCGAATCGCAGTTGGGGAGCTACCGGCGGCAGGGCGCTTCGATTGAAGTTCAGCCAGGTCCGGAGTCGTATCACAGTCCGGAACCAGCCACCATCACGGTGGCTGGCGGAGCGGTTTCGGCCATCTCGAGCCGGGCGGCGGGAGAACTGGAAGCTTATGAACTGGAGCCCCAGATGCTGGCCTCGCTGTTCGACGCCGAGCAACGGTCCAAGCGGCAACTGATCAAGTACGACGAAATTCCCAAGGTGATGGTGGAAGCGGTAACGTCGATCGAAGACCGCCGATTTTTCCAGCACAGCGGGGTGAATTTCATGCGACTGGTGGAAGCCGCGTGGATTGACGTGACCCATCAGCGGCATCAGCAGGGCGGTTCGACGATCACGATGCAGCTCTCGCGGGCATTTTTTCTAAGCCCGGAGAAGACGTTCAAGCGCAAGCTGATCGAGATGCTGATCGCGGTGGAGCTGGAGCAGAAATTTTCCAAGCAGCAGATTTTCGAGTTCTACGCCAACCGCGTCGATTTGGGACAGCGCGGGTCGTTCACCATCTCGGGCCTAGCCGAAGGTTCCCGCTCCTATTTCAACAAGGATTTCAAGGACATCACCCTGCCCGAAGCCGCGCTGCTGGCCGGATTGATCCAGGCACCCAGCTATCTTTCGCCTTATCGCCATCCCGAGCGCGCCCTGGAACGGCGCAATACGGTGATCGAGTCGATGGTCGAGACCAGCGCCATCACGCGCGAGCAAGCGGATAAAGCCAAGGCGACGCCGCTGAAACTGGCGCCGCCGAACGTGGAGGCCAGCGACGCCCCATATTTCGTGGACATGGTTCGCGACACCATCGTGAGCAAACTGAACGAGCACGAGGTCAACGAACAGGAGTATCGCATTTACACGACGCTCGATCCCGACCTGCAGCGCGCGGCGGCGCAAGCGGTCGAAACCGGGATCAAACTGGTGGACGATCAGGTCACGAAGATGCGTACTCACAAGACGAAAGTGGGGAAGAACAAGTTTGAAACCACGGTCACCCCGGGACCACAAGCGCAGGTGGCGCTGGTGGCCATGGACCCTCACAGCGGCGAGATCAAGGCGCTGGTCGGGGGACGGAACTACGGGACGAGCCAGTTGAACCACGCGCTCGCCAAGCGTCCCACGGGCTCGATCTTCAAGCCGTTTGTGTACGCGGCGGCAATGAACACGGCGCTGGACGGCTCGGCAACGGTGATCACTCCGGCTTCGATGGTCGCCGATCAGCCTTCGACGTTCTCCTACGGCGACCAGATTTACGAACCGCGAAATTATAAAGAGGAGTACCACGGCGACGTCACGCTGCGTTACGCGCTGGCGCTTTCGCTCAATAACGCGACCGTAAAACTGGCGGAAGAAGTGGGCTACGACAAGGTGGCGGATCTGGCGAGGTCGGCTGGAATCGCATCGGTGAAAGCCACGCCGGCGATGGCGCTGGGCGCCTACGATGCCACGCCCGTGGACATGACGGCGGCCTACACGAGCTTCGCCAACGGCGGCATGAGACTGTCGCCCGTCTTCGTAAACTCGGTACGCAATGCCAGGGGCGACATCATCGTGAACTTCGGAACCGAGAAAAATCAGGTGCTCGATCCGCGTGTGGCCTTCGTGATGACCAACATGCTGGAAGGCGTGATGAATTTCGGCACCGCGGCCGGGGTGCGGTCGCGCGGATTCGCCGCGCCGGCCGCGGGCAAAACCGGGAGTTCGCACGACGGCTGGTTTGCCGGCTACACCAGCAATCTGCTGTGCATTGTCTGGGTGGGATACGACGATTACAGCGACCTGCACCTGAGCGGCGCGCAGACTGCCGCCCCCATTTGGGCGGAGTTCATGAAGAAGGCGGTCGCGCTGCCCCAGTATTCCGACGTGAAGCCCTTCACCCAACCGGAAGGCGTCGTCGACGTGCAACTGGACAAGATCACCAACCGCCTGGCGACGCCCTCGTGCCCCGACGATTACACGATTGCCTTCGTGGCCGGCACCGAGCCTCGCGACACCTGCGACCAGAGCGGTGTGCAGGGGTTCTTCTCGCGTATCTTCGGCGGAAACTCGGAGAAAGCGCTGCCTCCGCCGGCCAATGGGAACCCGCAGACGGCCGGCGGTGTCCAATCATCACCAGAGGAAGAGGCGCGGAAGAAGAAAAGCTTCTTCGGCAAGATTGTCGGCGTGTTCAAGGGAGACAGCGGGTCCCAGAAGAATGACAAAAACCCGCCAGCGCCGTCTAAGAGTAGTGACAACGGCACTCCGCCGCAATAGTATGATGTTCTAAATCGACCCAGTCCGGCCCGGAGGTGTATATGCTTTCCCGGCTCCGCATCAGTTCCCTAGTACTTGTTTTCGCTGCGCTTCTGGTTCTCCCCTCGCAAGCTCAGAACACGGAACAGTTGGAAGTCGGGCCGCCACCGCTCCATCGCGCGGAACCGCCCGCTCCCGGAGCAACGCCCGCGGAACTCGAACAGCGTGGAGACGAACTGCGGACGGATAAGAACTATCTGGACGCGGTGGACTACTATCAAGGCGCTTTGAAGAGAGAACCCCGGAACACGGCGTTGTTCAAGAAAATCGGCATCTGCCAGCTCATGTTGCAGCGTTACAAAGAAGCCCGGAAGAGTTTCGAACAGGCCATCCACGCCGATCACAAGGACGCCGCCGCTTACAACAATCTCGGCGTTGTTTATTACGCCGTGCACAACTACAACGGGGCGATCAAACAATGCGAGAAAGCGATCTCGCTGCAAAATGACGTGGCGTCCTACTACAACAACATGGGCGCGGCTTACTTCGGCAAGAGACAGTTCGACAAAGCCGTACAAAACTATTCCAGGGCGATGCAGATCGATCCCGACATTTTCGAGCGAACGTCGCGCGGCGGCATTCAGGCCCAGCTCCCTTCTCCGGAAGACCGGGCGCGCTACGATTATGTTCTGGCCAAGCTCTACGCCCGGACCGTACCCGAGCGTTCCTTGCACTATTTGAAGAAGGCTATGGAAGAGGGTTACAAGGATATCAATAACGTGTACAAGGACAACGAGTTCAGCGACCTGCGCAAAGATCCGCGCTTCACCGAGCTGATGGCGGCGAAGACCACGGCTATCCCCGACTAAGTCCTGATAAGTTGCTGGCAGAAAATGAGTTAGAAAAGATCGAAAAATTCCGAGGATCTCCGAAACTTTCCCGGCGCAGATGGGTTTTCACCGGTAATGCTCCTGAAAACAACAGGGTGAGTAGGGAGAAAACACCCGCCGGTTGCTCAACCCGAGCACGCCCCAAGCAAGCAACCGGCGGGTGAATCAATATTCAGGTCTTAGCTTCTCTCCGAAATGTAAGCTTCTACTGCCGGCTTCCATCGGCCCTGCGCTTTGAGGATGTACTCGACCGCATCGCGAGCGGCGCCGTCGCCACCGGAGTGGGCGGTGATCCAATGGGCCTCGGCTTTGACCTCGGGACGGGCGTTGTTCACGGCGATCGCGAGGCCGCACTTGCGCATCGCCGGTAGATCAATCACATCGTCGCCCACGAAAGCGGCCTCGGCGGCGGTGATTCCGTCCTTCTTGAGGATTTGCGCAAACGCTGACGCCTTGTCCTGAATGCCCTGGTACACATGGTCAATCTTCAGATCGCGGGCGCGCAGGGCCACCGTTTCAGAGATGCGCTTGGTGATGATCCCGGTCCTGATTCCCGCCAGGCGCGCCAGCGAAATGGCGGTACCGTCATGAGCGTGGAACCCCTTGGCTTCAATCAGGCTGGCGCTATGGAGGCCGAAGCCGCCCTGTCCGCCGTGCTGCGCGGATTTTTCGAGCACGCTTTGCTGAGCTCCCGGTTGCGCGCCTCCGGGGGCGGGGAAGATCCAGATTTTTCCGTCGGTGAGGACGCCGTCGACGTCGAAGAGAATAAGTTTAATTTTGCGGGCACGAACGCGGGCGGATGTTTTAGGCATCGCGGCGATTCTAGCATTCCATGTTTGCGGTGTCAGCGGAATGGCTTGATAATGGCGTGATGTCAGGCGTCCCGCCAAAGAAGAAACATCCGCGAAAAGGGCGCAGCCGCACGGCTAGACCGGATCGGGTTTCGGCTCGCCCTTCGGCGCGTCCTTCGACCGAGGAAGACCGGCGCCGGCCTCGGTTTTCGCGGGAGCTTTCCGTGCTCTACGAAGACGATGCCGTGGTGGTTCTCGACAAGCCAGCCGGACTTCTGGCGGTACCGATTAAGGGCTCGGCGACCCCGTCGGCGTGGTCTCTGCTGGCGGAAAAACTGGAACTGAAGAAACAACGGGCGTTGATCGTGCACCGCATCGATCGTTTTTCCTCCGGGGCNNACTCCGGTAAGGCAGTATCTCGCGGTAGTGCGCGGACGTCTCGGCGTTGAAGCGGGGACGCTGGTGCACTATTTTCGACGGGAAGGGATGTTTCAACAGCAACGCACGGCGCGGGACCCCGCAGCGACTCGTGCCGAACTGCGATATTCCGTCGAACGCCTGTTTGCGGATGCTTCGCTGGTCCGGGT
>PMBA01000439.1 GCA_003152795.1 Acidobacteriaceae bacterium
CAGCACTAAGACTTCGGGCCCGGAATAGTTTCTGGATTGCCCGTTATCCGACAAAATACTGGTAAGCTGGCCAGACAAAGCAGAACTCAAGGTCAGACATGAAAACCCATCCTAGGGCGACAGCCATCGTTACAGCGGGCTTTCTCTTTTTGATAACAGCGACAGTGCCCCGACTCGCGTTGGCCGGAGATCTCGTCCAGAGCGTGGTCTCGCCGACAACACAGATCCGCACCCTTAAAATCACTGTGCTTTCCACCATGCTTGTGGGGAGCCCGACGGGCTTGGGAGAGTGGGGTTTTTCCGCGCTGGTCGAAGCCGATGGTCATCGTATTTTGTTGGACACCGGGGCTCACCCTGAAACGGTATTGCAGAACGCACACGATCTGAACGTGGATCTGTCGACCGTGCACGAAGTGATTCTCACGCACAACCACTGGGACCACGTCTCTGGCCTGCTTACGTTGCGACGCGAGATGATGAAGAGGGATCCGGCGGCCATGTCAATCGTGTACGTCGCCAAAGGAATCTTCTACAGCCGGCCGTCTCCCAATGGCGAGGACAACCGGATGATCACTATTCGCCAGGAGTACGAGGCCACTGGCGGGACATTTGTCGAGCACTCCAATGGTAGCGACCTCTTCCCGGGCGCCTGGCTGACCGGCCCGGTGCCTCGCAAATACCCGGAGAGAAACTGGAGCGTGAGCGGGAAGATGCAAGCGCCGAATGGCTTGGGCGAGGACACTATCCCCGAGGACCAGTCATTGGTGCTCGACACCACGCAGGGCTTAGTCGTTGTGACCGGCTGCGGGCACGCAGGGATCGTCAACATCCTGACGTATGCGGCCACAAAATTTCCAGACCGCCCGGTGTACGGAGTCATCGGGGGTCTCCACTTGTTTCCAGCCAGTGACGAGCAACTGGATTGGACCGGCGACGAACTCAAACAATTCAAAGTGGCGAACCTTCTGGGGGCGCATTGTACGGGTATAGAGGCGGTCTATCGCCTGCGGCAACGCGCGGGGCTGACGCGCAAGACGGCAGTGGTAGGCACGGTGGGTTCCATCTTCACGCTGGATAAAGGAATTATTGCCGGCGTTCTGGCGCAGTAGTGGACTCGGTGCGTGCAACTATTTCTTTAGCTCCTCCGGCCAATTCAGCACCACATTGAGAGGCACCAGCGAATCTTCGATGTCCACCGAATCTATGACAAATCGGCTGCCATCCCGGGCGACATCATATTGGTGAACTCCAGCCGCCGTAAGGTAATTGCTCTGAGGCGTCTCAGAGAATACGCGGGTTGAAGTCACTTGCAGCGAGCCGACACCTTCTTTCAGCTCCGCCACCATCAACTTATCCCGTGGCGCAAGATAGTAGAGTGCTTTGCCATCGTACCGCCATCGCGGAGCCACCCCGCCATCGCTTGACACCTGAAATCTTCCAGTCGGAACAGGGAACGATGAAATGTAGATTTCATAGTGTGGCGAGTCGCCCGAACGGTAAGCGATCCAGTGCCCGTCCGGCGAAACTTGGCCCGCGGCTACGCTGGCGTCTTTCATCTCCAGCAACGATACGGGGTCATCATTTCCCGCCACCGCAAGCAGCGCGATGTGAAATAGGGTACTGTTCCTGGGTTCAATGGTCACGATCAGCCATTTGTGGTCCGGCGTCCAATCGTTTAAGACGAAGTAGTCATCCAGTTTAGGTTGCCATCGCTTTTCCTCTTGAGCGAGCTGGTTTACTGTCCGGATATAAATCGCTCGTGCGCCGCTTTTTGCAGAAACGTACGCCAGGAATTTCCCATCCTTAGACCAGATCGCAGAATGCGAACCCAGCACTAAGTCATCGGTCGCGAGGCGCGTTCGGGTCCCGGAGGCAAGATCCTGCATCCATAGATCGATCTTCCCGAAGTCCGGAGACATCGAGTCGTATACGATGGCTTTTCCATTTGGCGAAAATGTCGGAGCGGCACCGGGCGTGCCACTGGCTATGTTTTTCGTCGGTCTTCCTGTAGGGTCGAGCAACCATAAAGAGTGAGTTACCCCCTTTCCTGCCTGGTATAGGAGCCTTCCGTTATCCGATACGGAGAAAACTGCGCTGCTCAGCAGGGAATCAAACTCGACGCCTTCCGCAATAGGAGTTTCCTCTCCCGCGTAGTCCAGCTTTACTGGGTCGAAGGGTCTACCCATCAGCACATTGCCGCTCACATAGAGTAAGTAGCCCGAACCGTAAACAATCGGAGAGCTCCCATGCCCGAGGATTCTGGCGGGTTTTCCGTCAAGAGAGGCGAGATAGAAGACGTTCTCATCGCTGACCGGGCCCTGAAAGGCTGCCATAAACATGAAATGGTTTCCATCCGGCAGGAAAGATGGCCAACGGTGGGTTCCTTCACGCCGGTTGCTATCGGGCTTGGTGACTTGTTCTGGCGTACCGCCTGAAGCCGGAACGCGCAAGATGCCGCCACCGACTTTGGCAAAGATGATTACGTCCTTGCGGCCCCAGCTCGCTCCGCGCAAGGAGTCAGTTCCGCACAGCACTTGTGGACGCCCCCCTGCCACCGCAATTCGCTGTAGTTGGCCTTGAGCGAAGAATCCCAGGTTCCGGCTGTCAGGCGACCAAAAAGCAAATCCCGCGTCCTCAGTCCCAGGTAACGGGCGTGCCAGGAAGGAGCTCAAAGGCCGTACCCATAGGTGTGGCCGTCCTTTTCCAATTCGCGCTACGAAAGCGACATTGTCGCCGTCCGGAGATAACCACGCTCCGGCGACCGGCTCGTGAAATACGAAAGCACCACCGTCGGGCGGAGGAATCGTGAGACGGACCACAGCTCCTTCAACCGGCGTCTTTCTCAGGTAAGCGAATGCAAGGAATGCGCCTGCAAGCACCGCAATCAGTGCTACGGCCCACGCTACCCACAGTGCTCCAATGCGGGACTCAGCCTTCAATGGGACTACCGCAGGCTGCGATCCGCTCAACCATTTCAGCTCCAGGGCGAGGTCGCGAGCACTTTGCCAGCGCTCCTCCGGATCTTTCGCCAGGCATCTCTGGATCGCGTGATCCAACGTCAGCGGGGTCATTGCTTTCAGCGTGCTGATTGGCTCCGGCTCTGATTCCAGAATGGCGCTCATCACGGTGATCTGGCTCTTGCCCTTGAAAGGACGCTGTCCGGTAACCATCTCGTAGAGCACCGCACCCAAAGCAAAGATGTCCGTACGCGCATCTGCGGTCTGGCCTTGGATCTGCTCCGGCGCCATGTACTGATATGTACCGACGATCTTGCCTTCCCCGGTCAGGGGTGTCGTTATCGTTTCCGCAGATGCAAATGCGGCTGCCCCCATACCCGTCGCCGACTTCGCCAATCCAAAATCCAGCAGCTTGGTGCCGGATTTCGTCAGCATGATGTTTCCCGGCTTGAGGTCGCGATGCACAATTCCATTTTTGTGCGCCTTCTCCAGTGCTCCCGCGATTTCTATTCCGTACTCCAGCGCCTGCTTTAGTGGCAGCGGCCCCTTCCGCAAACGGTCAGCCAGAGTTTCGCCTTCAAGCAACTCCATGACCAGATAATCGGTCCCGTCCTGCGAGCCGATGTCATACAACGCGCAAATGTGGGGATCCTGCAGCGCAGAGATGGCGCGCGCCTCCCGCTCCAAACGGACTCTTAGATCAGGATTCGAGGAGAGATGTGCAGGCAGAACCTTGACGGCAACATCGCGACCCAGCCGGGTATCACGGGCACGATAAACTTCCCCCATACCACCGGCGCCCAGTTGTGATTGAATTTCATAGGGACCGAGTTTCGTTCCAGAGGTGAGGGCCATTGATGTGCGGCATTATAGCCCGAAATAAGACGGCGGAAGGGATTGTGGGTGGTTGGTCGGCAAACCTTACCTTACCGGACCGTCACTCAGGCACGACCCCGGCAGGCTCCAGCGTTCTTCCGGTCAAAGACGGGGATCGAGGCAAACACAAGGTCGGAGAACCAGACTAAGGCTCCGTCAGGCGATACCATGCCAGCCCGGATTGTGCACCCAGCCAACGGAAAGGCTCATTCGGAACATACTCCAGGCTGGCGTTGAGGAAGGGATACTGCTTCCAGGGTTCCTCACGACCGGCCTCCAGATCGGCAATGATTCTCCCGAAGATCGAGGTCAGATTCACGCCATGTCCGCTGTAGCCCAGTCCATAGAAGATGTTCTTATGTTTTCCTGTGCATCCCACGGAAGGGGATTCATCGATGGACCAGTCAACCACTCCATCCCAACCTAACTCGAAACTGACGCCCGACATTTTGGGGTAGATTCGCACCAGCTCACGCTGGAGTTGCGAAAAATGGGAGGCAGCGTCGCTGACTTCACCAACCCCGCTATTGAAAAAGTAGCTGGGGCTGCCTCCGCCGATGTGGATGCGATTATCCTGCGTCAAGCCGAGATAGAAGACTTCCGTGCGGCTGTCATTGAATGGAACTCGCTTGTGCCATCCGATCTCGGCCAGCTGCCGCTCACTGAAGGGCTGGGTGACCGCTACAAATTCATGGACGGCCACAAACGAGTTTCGGAAGAATCCCAGTCTTGAGGTGAAAGCATTGGTCGCCAACACCAACGACTTTGCCCTGATGGTACATCCGCTGGTCGTATGAAGAAGGTGCTCCCGACCCTCCTCGATGCTGGCCACGGTTGTGTTTTCGTAAATCTCCGCGCCGGCGTTTTCCGCCGCCGCCTTGAACACATGCACCAGCTTCATGGGATGGATGTGTCCGCCGTTGGGGTCGAAGAACGCTCCCGCGTAGACCTCGGTGCCGATCGCGCTAACGAGCCGCTGCTTATCCCAGAACTCAACCGGCATGCCCAGGGATCGTGCCTCCTGCACATAGGCTTTCGCCGCTCGGACATCCTCGGAGGTGACGAGTACTTGCAGAGCGCCGTTTGCCTCCAACTCGCAGTCGATGCCGGTCGCGAAGCTGAGCTTCGACAACTCCCGGATGTTGCCGGCTGTCAGGTCGTAGATCTTCTTGTCGATGGCCGGAGCGGAGCTGAAATGCATATACCGGTCTGCGGTCATCGTCAGCACCATGGCGCCGTTTCGTCCCGAGGCTCCGTTCCCACAGCCCTTCGCTTCCAGGACGACGACGCGCTTGTGCGGGGAGATGCTGCGGATGTAGTAGGCGGCGGAAAGTCCCGTGAAGCCGCCGCCGAGGACCGCGACATCTACAGCGATGTCCTCCGTCAACGGCGGATTCTGCGGCGGCTGACTTCTCGCCCAATAGCTGCGGTTGGGCTCAAACTCCAACGGTTCCCGCCAGATCCGGGGAGATATCTGGTTCAGGCCGACGGTACCGAGCAACGCGCCGCCACCCGCGAAGGCTACCTTTCTTAGAAAGCGGCGTCGGCTTGAGAGCTCTCGCATGGGCGGATGCTGCAGAACCTCAGAGTAAGAGATCGCTTTATCTTCAGCAAGCTAAATGAGCTGTTAGCAGGCAGACCTTGCGGGATGAAACGTTCATTCAGATGCGCAGGGATTGGGGAATTCTGGGCGAGTTGTCGGCAACCCTTCCCTTACCGGATTATGGAAGAGTTGCCCGTCACCCGTAAACTAGGGCTTCTAGCGATCTCTGGTTGCCCGTCAGTCGGAACTCACTCCAACCCTTCCGCCACATACAGGGTCCCGAGAACCCGCACGGTGCTGTAAACGTAGGTTTTGGTTCGTTCGGCATACGCCAGCCTTATAGGTAACATCGAACCCGTTTTGTCGCGCGGTTCGACCGTCTGGAGCAAGGTGCGCATTCCCGTAGCCGCGTCCACACGGTAGATGTGTGCTTCCCGCGGAGTCGCTGCGTATACCAACAGGGCCTTTCCATCTTCGGTCCATTTTGCCAAGGCCTCACTTGGCTCAATGCCAGGAACTGCTTGCAGCTTCTGCGTCTCCAGATCGAATACTGCAGCCTCTCCGGAGGCGTGCCGTCCCGCGATTCGCTTTTCATCGGGGGACACGGCAACCCCGATGAAATCGGCAGGGCCCATCGGTTGCGGCTTTCCCTCGTCCAGATCCATCTCGTAGGTGCGCAGCGGCTGACCTTCGGCTGCCCCAGTCAGCAGGAGATGTTTGCCGTCCGGAAACCACGCCACACTCTTCAAGCTTGTGATTTCTCCCGCCGGCAAACGGCGGCTCTCTCCGGTACCGATCGGGTTCAGCACAACTTGCGGTGGCCTGGTTAGCAGCGGTCCGGCAACGAATGTGCCATCCGGCGAGAATCGGGGTTGCGCACCTGGCCCCAGCGCCACTGGGGCAGAGCCATCCAGTTTCCGATAAACCTCAAGGTAAAGGGGACCAGCCGGCCCTCCCCACTCCAGGAATGCAATCGCTTTCCCATCCTGCGAAATATCACCCATGAGGGAGGCATCGAACCATTCCAAGCCGCGCAGTTCCTTACCGGTTGCCGGGTCGATCCCGGTGATTTCCGGCTGTTGCCGTTCAACGGAAAGAAGTACGCGGCCGTCGGCCGCGATGTCGAGCAGACGTGCTCCCTGAGGCATCGTAAGGATCGGGCGCTGTTTTCCAGACAGGCTCACGCCAAACAGATGCCGATCCGTCGTTACATCGGCGGCCGTAAACCAGATTTCCGAGCCGGCCCGCGACCATGCCAAGCCCTGCACAGTTCCGAATTCCTGCGTTAACTGCTTGTGTGTTCCGGTCTCGTCGACGACTGACACCCAGCCTCGGTCATCGCCGTACACTGGATGCTCGGCAATTGCGACTTCCTTGCCGGACGGAGACACCCTTACGTAGTCGAGGTAGCCCGCGGTTGTATAAATGACTTTTCCTTCCGGGTATTCCAGCTGGACTTTCCGGTTGGCTCGGCGCGCTACCGCGAGGGTTTTGCCATCGGGCGCATAATCCGCGGCGATTACCTCCCTTTCCTGTGCCCGCGGCGTTCCTCCCGTCATTTGCGCCTGCCCCATGGTTCCGTACATGAACCAGGATTCGGACACGGGATCCACAGCGACTTCCATATCTCCGCTGGAGGAAAGCGCAAGCAGCGCAGCACTCGGAAGATCAACTTTCGTGGATTGCGGGAATTCGGTGCGGACGGAGTAGATCTGAAGCGGATCGTTGTTCCATTGCGCGCTGTAAACGACTGTTTGGCCATCTTTCGCAAACCGGGCATTCGAGGGATAGCCTTGCTGATAGGTCACGCGGGTGAATTTTGGCTGCGGCTTTGTTGTGGAGCGCCGGCCGACCATCCACGCGGCGGCGATTAGCGCCAATCCGGCCAGACCCGCTGCGGCCCAAGTCAGCCACGTTCGCCTGGCCTTTGGTGGCTCCACGGCCTTTGCCACCGAACTTGCCGTTCCTGACGATGCCCCGCTCAGCGCCTCAATGGCGAAAGCGAGATCACTCGCCGTCTGGAAGCGGCGCTCCGGTTTTTTCTCGAGACAACGGCGGATGATGCGGTCGAGCCCCGGAGACACCTGCACGCCCGACCCCGACAAATCCGGCACGTCTTCTTTCAGGATGGCATTCATCGTCTCGACGGACGAGTCGCCGCGGAAGGCCCGCTTGCCCGAGACCATTTCGTAGAACACGGCGCCAAAACTGAAAAGGTCGGAGCGATGATCGACGGCCTCGCCGCGCACTTGTTCGGGAGACATGTATCCGACCGTACCCATGACTGTGCCCGGCGTCGTCGGGGCGGGAACCGTCATAGTCTGTGACGCTTGCGCGGAAGGCTTCTCCTGGGCCTGTTTGGCCAGGCCGAAATCGAGGATCTTCACCCGATCGTCGCGCGTTATAAAGATGTTGTCGGGCTTCAGGTCGCGATGCACGATGCCTTTTTCGTGCGCGGCCGCAAGCCCTTTTGCAATTTCGAGGGCGTACGCCGTTAGTGCGCGGCGCGAGAGCAGTCCCGCTGCCAGTAAGTCGCCCAGCGACTGCCCTTCCAGAAACTCTGAAACCAAATACTGAACACCCGCTTGCTCGCCAACGTCAAAGATGGCGAGAACATTGGGGTGATTGAGAGTGCTCAGGATACGAGCTTCGTGCTGAAAACGGAGAAGCCGGTCAGGGTCGCTGGAAACCGAGGCAGGGAGGATTTTGACGGCGACCGTTCGCGCAAGCCGCGTGTCACGAGCGCGATACACCTCGCCCATACCGCCGGCACCCAGCGGAGACAGAACTTCGTACGGGCCGAGTTTCGTGCCTAGGGTAAGAGCCATCCGTGCGAGCCATTATAGCCCGCACAAACACGTTACATACGACACGACGATTCCGGCCGTATGGTCGGCCAACAGGAAGTAATCCAAAACTGAAGGCCACGCCCTCCTGCCAATCCCGGTCAATCACGTTAGAGAAACGCTTGGTGTAAAATTGCGCCTTCCTGCCAAATTCTCAATGGCGGAATCTTGCGAGGTCTGCGATGCGTCTCCTGTTTCTAATTGCTTCATTGCTCCTTGCCGCGATCGCCGTTGCGCAAACACAGAAGGCGAGTGGCGTAGCGGACTTCATCAGCATCGATGCTCCAGTCTTCGTTCTTGAGCATGTCCGAGTCATCGATGGTACGGGTACGCCGGCGAAGGAGGACCAGGCAGTCGTGATCGCGAACGGCAAAATACAATTCATCGGCCCGGAGGAGTCCGCCCAAATCCCGCCGGGTGCGCAACGAATGGGGCGCTCTGGCTACACTGTCATCCCTGGTCTGGTTGGAATGCACGACCATCTGTACTACACGGACTCCTACTCCTTGCAAGTTGTCGACGGAAAGGTGGGCGAACCTGGGTTGTTCATCGCCGAGATCCCCTACACCGCGCCGCGACTCTATCTGGCGGCTGGGGTGACCACAATGCGTACGACCGGAAGTCTGGAGCCTTACACCGACTTGAAAGTTAAGAGCCGGATTGACGCGAACCTGATGCCGGGACCCAGCATTGACGCGACGGCGCCCTACTTGGAAGGTGCGCCGACGCGATTTGCGCAGATGCATGAACTTACCGGACCGGACGATGCGAAACGCATGGTGGACTACTGGGCGGCGGAAGGCATGACATCGTACAAAGCGTACATGAACATCACTCGCGAAGAGCTGGGGGTGGCGATCCAGCAGGCACACGCGCACAAGCTGAAACTGACGGGTCATCTGTGCTCGGTGAGCTGGCCGGAAGCGGTAGCTCTCGGGATCGATGATTTGGAGCACGGACCCATTTTTACCGACACCGAATTCGTCGCGGACAAGAAGCCCGACGTGTGCCCAGCAGGTGGTGGCAGAAGCAGCTGGGCCAAACAGGACGTGAACGGTGCGCAGGTGCAGGAGATGATCCGCGATCTCGTGTCGCATCATGTCGCGGTGACCTCGACGCTGCCGGTGTTTGAAGCCCATGCGCCAGGGCGCCCGGCGTTGCAACCGCGCACGTTGGATGCGATGTCCGGAGAATCGGCGCAAAGTTACCTCACCGATCGTGCAAGAGTGGCGTTGGATTCTCCCACCACGGCGCTGCTGCGCAAGGAGATGGATTTTGAGATTGCCTTCGTCAAGGCGGGGGGCTTGCTGCTCGCCGGTCCCGATCCAACTGGAAACGGTGGTGTGCTGCCGGGTTTCGGCGATCAGCGCGAAATAGAGCTGCTCGTGGAAGCGGGTTTCACTCCAGTGGGAGCCATCCAGATCGCCACGGAGAATGGCGCCCTATATCTCGGCCAACAAGATCGAATTGGAACCCTCGCGCCTGGCAAACAGGCAGACCTCGTTTTGATTAAAGGCGATCCCTCAAAACGAATTGACGAAATCAAGAACGTCGAGACGGTGTTTAAGGCCGGCATCGGCTACGATTCCAAGAGATTGATTGATAACGTGCGAGGGCAAGTCGGAATTCGTTAGGAGCATCCACTTGATATTACCGACTTGCCACTAGCGCGATTCCAGGCATGTGGTCGGCAATCCGCAGTAATCGCAACACTCGCCAGAACGGATTAGTTTCGCCGATCGCGAATATCTACTGGGTTTTCGTTGTTGCCTGTGTTTCGCGGCACGGCGAGGCGTCCGGTGGCCGGTCAGGCGTCGTGTTCAACTGCACCTGTATCTGCTGAATTCTCTCCACGAGCGCCTTCATGCGTTCCCCGTTTCGGCGCACTACTTCGAGAAACTGNNCGAGTTGCTGCACGTTGTCCCAGGTCACAACCAAGTCGGTAAGGTCGTATGCGTTGTCAATCAGGTCTTCTGCACAACGAACGTATGCCATCGGTCCAGACTTTAATGGTAGAGAATCGATTAGCTGACGAGTGCCCTCTTCAATCATCGCCCAATCGCTTTTGTTCTCCATGACCCATTTCTTGTAGTCGCTAA
>PMBA01000350.1:0-14635 GCA_003152795.1 Acidobacteriaceae bacterium
GCAGCTTGAAGTGCGTGCCCTTGGCCCTGAGTTCGTCGAGTTGGTCGGTCAGAAACGAAAGCGGATTGATGCGCGTGGCAGTCGGCATGAATCTCCTCGGATGCTGATCAGTCTAATACTGACGGTGATGGCATGGGAACCCGGGTTTCGCCCATGGCATCGAAACCTGGGTTTCCCGTCGGTTCCCCCGTGCTCCCCGTGGTAAAGAATTTTCCAGGCGAACGCCGCACCCCAAAGTTCGTCACCGAGCGCTTGTTTTAGGTTCCGCCAGCGCCGCGACCGTTCCCTTAGTAGCGCGCAGATAGTCGCCTGGCGCAATCAGAATCTGCAGCCCTCGCAGGCCCGCCGAGATGGACACGACGTCGAACAGTTCGATAGTTTCGTCCACATAAACGGGAAACTCGCGCTTGGCCGCGAGCGCCGTCACTCCCCCACGTATGTAGCCGGTCAGCGCTTGCAGTTCCTTCACCGGAACCAGTTGAATCTTCCTCTCGCCCGCGGACGCCGCCAGCGCCTTCAGGTTGAGTTCCTGATTTCCAGGAATCACCGCCATGCAGATCCCATTGCGCTCGCCGCGCGCCACCAGCGTCTTGAAAACCTGCTCCGCCGGCAATCCGATCTTCGCCGCAACCGTTTCCGCGGCCAGGTCGTTGGGATCCACCTCGTACGCGCGCAGTTCGTAACGGATCCCCATCTGCTCCAGCAGCCGGGCCGCATTTGTTTTTTGAGCCGGCTTCACGTTGTATAGTGTCCAATCATTACCTGCTCAATCATTTTGAAGGAGGCTTATCGTGCGTCTTCTGCTCCATTGGATTCTTAGCGCGGTTGCGGTGTGGATCGTTGCCCACATCGTTCCGGGCATTGCCGTTAGCGGCCCGGTGGCGGCGCTGATTGCCGCCCTGGTCATAGGCCTGGTCAACGCAACTCTTGGATTGCTGCTCAAGATCATCACCTTTCCCCTGACGATTCTTACCCTCGGCCTGTTCTGGTTTGTGATCAACGCGCTCATGCTGGAACTGGCGGCCTGGCTGGTAAACGGATTCTACGTGCGCGGCTTCATTCCGGCCCTGATCGGCGCCGTCATGCTGAGCCTGGTGAGTTCGGTGTTGCAATGGCTGGTCATGCCGAGCCGCAAGACCAGCTGACGTTTTCGCCGATGTGGAGCGGCGGGCGCCCCGCCCGTCTCCCGCCGAGTCCCGCGAACCTGTTCATCATCATCATCATCATTGCAAGCGCAGCGCCGCGAACACGCGCTGCACCTGCTGCTCGGTAGATGCCAGCGATTCGGAGTTGTCGATTACAAAATCGGCGGCCCTGATTTTTTCTTCGTCGGGGATCTGCGCCGCCATCCGCCGAGTTACCTCGGCCCGGGCGGCGTCTTCTGAAATTCCCAGCCGCCGCGCGTAACGCACAATGCGTTGTTCGGGATGGCAGGTCACGACCATCAAACGGTCGAACCGCCCTGCCGCGTTTGCTTCCAGGATCAGCGCGGCTTCCACGATCGCGATGGCGTTCCCATCGCGCTGGCCGATTTCCTCCATCCACTCGTTTTCGTGCCTGATCACAGCGGGATGCACAATTTCGTTGAGTTCCGCGACCCGCGGGGACGCACCGCCCGGCGCTCCGAACGCGGCTTCGGCCAGCCGCGCGCGGTTGATGCTTCCGTCCGCATTCAGAATTTCGCGGCCAAAGCGGCGGACCACTTCCTCATACACCGGGCGGCCCGGCTCCATGAGCCAGTGCGCCACCGCATCCGACTTGATCAGATGCGCTCCCAGTTTGACAAACATCTCGCCCACTACGGATTTGCCGCTGGCGATGCCGCCCGTAAGGCCGAGTTTTAGCAATGGATCCTCACGGTAAATCCGCCGTTGGTCGCTCGCTATTCGTCGCTCGCTGTTCGCCCTAAACCTGGCTCAACTCGGGCTGTTTCAGTCCACGCCGCAGCATCGCCGCTTTTACCGTGTTCGCCATCAGCATGGCGATGGTTAGCGGGCCAACCCCTCCCGGCACGGGCGTGATCGCGCCCGCGATTTCGGCGACCTCGGGATGCACATCCCCCACCAAAGTTGAGCCCCTGGCCAGAAACGTTTCTTCGCGCTTCTTGTTTCCCGCCTGGTTCCCGGGAAAGAAGCGCTCAAATTCCTTCCGGTCGGTGATCCGGTTGATACCAACGTCGATCACCGTGGCTCCGGACTTCACGTAGTCGCGCGTGACCATGCCGGCGCGCCCTATCGCCGCCACCAGAATATCGGCGCGGCGGCAAACTTCCGGCAGATCGCGCGTCTTCGAATGGCAGACCGTGACTGTGGCGTTCTGGTTGAGCAGCAGCATCGCAACCGGCTTGCCGACAATATCGCTGCGCCCGATAACCACCGCTTCCTGCCCCGCCACCGGAATCGCGCTGCGTTTCAGAATCTCCATGACTCCGGCCGGGGTGCACGGCACCAGCCCTGGACGCTGCGTCGAAAGATAGCCCACGTTCATGGGGTGGAAACCGTCCACATCCTTGGCGGGATCGACGGCCAGCAGAATTTTCTTGGCATCGACATGCGCCGGCAGCGGCAACTGCACCAGAATCCCGTCGATTTCATCCCGCCGGTTCAGATCGGCAATCAGCTCCAGCAGTTCTTCCGTGGTAGCGCTTTCGCCGGGCGTGTGTTGTTCGCTGTAGAGGCCGACTTCCTCCGAGCTCTTCACCTTGCCGCGAACGTATACCTCCGATGCGGGATTGTGCCCCACCAGCACCACCGCGAGCCCAGGACGCAGGCCCGACAATGCCAGCGCTTTCGCCTGCCCGGTCACTTCAGCGCGGATTTCAGCGGCTATCTTGGTACCGTCGAGGACCCTGGCTGCCATCGCACCTCGCTGCTCCTTGCCGTCAATTGAAAACCGATTCTATCGCATCGGACTCCCTTGTTCCCCTGTGCCCTTGCGTAAAGAAGTTGCCTTTACCTCGTGCTGCATTCCATTACAATGGTGTCTCTATGATTTCTCAGGAACTGCTGCAGATGCTGGTCTGCCCGGTTTGCCGTAAGCCGGTGGTCCTGAATGCGAACGGCCAAGGCCTGAAATGCGCCGAATGCCGCCGTGTCTACCCCATTCAGGACGACATCCCGATCATGCTGGTGGACGCGGCTACGATCGACGCGGCCTGAACCGCCGCCCGCGCCGAACCCGGCAAAGTTCGGTTTCCTCCCGTCGCAGAACGACATTTAGTGTCATTCTGGCAACAAGTCCTGCTGTCATCCCTGCTACCACCCCTTCCCCTCAAATCCTCGCAACCTTTTGCAAAATCTTGGGTTCTAAGGACTTGAGGCACCCAGGGATCGGCCCCGACGGGGTACCGAAGTTACGGCAATTCGATTGCATGAAACAAATCAGGTTGCCGATGAATCCAATAGGGCAACAGTGGGGGGTCGAGGGTGAGAATGGCGATGAAAGAGCGGTTTACGGTGACCGAACTGTGCGCCCTGCGAAACGACTTGATCCAGGGCGGCATGGTCGATTCCCGCGAAGCAGCCGAACTGCTCCAGGTTTTCCTGGCGGGGCGCGGCTATGGCGTCTCTCAGACCGCCGCCATCGATGCCGCCGGGCGCGTGGAAATGGCGGGCTGTTCTCTGCCCGTGCTCGAGCGTGAACTGGAAGGCCTCGCGCTCGTCATGTGAGTTTGCTGCACGTTTGAAACGACGTTAACGGGAAACTGATCTAGCTCAACTCAGCGATCGACAGTTTCTCAGTACGAAACGCCGGGCATAATCGCCCGGCCTTTTGTTTTTTCGCCCACCCTTCCTCTCGATTGCCTGCCATTCGGCGCCCCCGATCGTCGCTTTCACCATTACCTTGGTCGCCACACTTTCCGGCTCTTACCGCCCCTCTCCTTCTCGCAGACAATGGTTCTCGCGGGCTGCAATCCCGGCAACCATCGCCATGAATCGTTCCACCAAACTCGGCGTTCTCCTGCTGTGCCTCTTCGCTCTGCCTTTCGCGCTGTTTGGGATGTTCGCAATTTCGCAAGCCGTCCGCCTGGCGCTCACGGGCTCCGGCAATTCGCCCCTTCCACTGCTGTTGCTCTTCGGCGTGGTTTTCAGCGGCGTGGGTTTCGGATTAATTTTCGTCGCCCTCTACGGCGCCAGACAATTGCAGCGTCAGCAAAGGCGCCAAGCCGAACATCCCGCGGAACCATGGCTTTGGCGCGAAGACTGGGCCCAGGGCCGCGCCCACAGTAAAACTCGCACCAACACGATCGCGGGCTGGGTTTTCACGATTTTCTGGAATCTCATCTCGATGCCGGTTGCCTTTCTCGTCCTGCCCAAGGCGGCCCAACAAAAGGGCGCAATCGCGTACATCATGCTGATCTTCCCGGTTGCGGGAATTTTTCTGCTGATCCACACCATCCGCCAGACCATCGCGCTTTACGAATTCGGCAACACCAGTTTCGAGATGTCCTCCCTGCCCGGCGTGGTGGGGCGTGAACTGAAAGGCAACATCCAGGCGCGCTTCCCGCATTCGCCCGACCATGGCGTTCATCTGCGGCTTTCGTGTGTGCATCGGGTCACGAGTGGTTCCGGCAACTCAAGGTCTACATGGGAGACCATCGTGTGGCGCGACGAGGCGGATCTGTCTCCCGCCCAGTTGTATCCCGGACCCGCCGGCACCACGATTCCGGTCGATTTCCGCATCCCGCTGGACGCCCAGCCCACCGAAACACGCACCCCGAGCGATGAATTCGTCTGGGTGCTGGAGGCGCTCGCCGATGTGCCCGGCGTCGATTACCACGACACTTTCGAGGTGCCGGTGTTCCGCACCGCGCAGACTCCGACACAATCCGAAACGGAAAAGTTCGCGCCGCCCGCCTCGGCGCAATCAGTAACCCGTCCCGAAACAATGACGGTCGAAGTAAGTCAGATTGCGGAGGGCACGGAATTTTATTTTCCCGCCGCTCGCAACCCTAGCTTCGCCGCATCGGCAACGTCGTTTCTGCTGATTTTCAGTGCAGTCGCTTTCTTTCTCATCCACCATGCGCCGTTCATCTTTCCCCTGGTGTTCGGCTTCTTCTCGTCCCTTCTGCTTTACCTCACGCTTCAATTGTGGCTGGGGACTACGCGCGTCGTGATTGGCAGCGGCGGCATGACGTTGCAGGCGGGGTTGCTCGGCGGCGGCAAGGTGCAACCGGTCGCCCTCTCGGAGATTGTCTCGATTGGCGACCGCATCACAGCGCAGCAAGGTGGCGCGTCCGGCACTCCTTATTACGATATCGAACTCACTTTGCGTAGCGGAAAGAAGCTCACCCTGGGGCACACCCTGCGCGACCAGCATGAAGCCGCGTGGCTGGTGGAAGAGATGAGCCGCCTCACGCGTGTGCAGCCGAAGAGCATGACGGCCGGCATGGCGTGAGATGCGCTGCTCGAAAACCGTTCCATCGCGAAACTACGGCCTCTTTGCTTCCGGCGCGCTCAGGTATTTCTCCATCGCGATTTCGAAATACATCAGCTCATTGCCTTTCGCATCGTTCACTCCGGTCAGGTAGAAGTTCGCCCCGGCCAGTGGATTCGATATCCCGGAAATGTCGAAAAACAAAAAGCCGCGCGCCGTCGAGTGCGGTTCCACCGCCTTGGCGGCAAACTGAGCCTGCTCGAATTCGTCCCATGTCTTGCGGCTCACACCTCCCTTGACTTCTTTCCGGGGCAGCGGAATCGGCAATGGATTCGGCCGGTCATTCCGTGAAGGATGCGACATGCGCCGCAGCAGATCGTCCGTAGTCGCCGGGTACAGCTTGCTGCGATCTTTGGTATTCAGCTGCGCCTTCATGCCGACCAGAGACACCGGCTGATCTCCATCATTCGTGATGATCAGCAACACCGGCACATAACCGTAGTTGCGATAGTTGACGCTGAAGATCGAAGCTTTGTCCTCTACGTCGTACGGATCGACTGCCACCGCAACTTTTTCCGTTGGGTGCTCGTCGTGCGCCGGATAGGTGCGGGCCGGTTGCGCCGCCGGCATCGAAAACTCCTTCCCTGCAATCGCGCCCAGACAGCAGAGCAGCACAAAAGCGCACACTGTCGCGGAACCCCTGCCTCGCCGCATCGGCGCGCCAGATGATTCTTGCCCACCTGCATTTTCCATAGCTGGATTATAGGATGCCCTCGGCCCCGGCTGTGCCGCCCCTCCCCAATCCAAGTTCGGTTCTCGATTCCCGTTTAGAATGGGACTTCCTTCATGTACGCGCTCTACAGTGCGCTGCTCGCCTTCTTCCTGCTCCTGACGCTGCCTTACTGGCTGCTCCAGATGCTCCGCCATGGCAAGTATCGCGCCGGCTTTCGCCAGAGGTTTGGCGCCGTTCCCCCCGCTCTCGCCGGTCGCGGCCGGAAACCTGTGATCTGGGTGCATGCCGTTTCCGTTGGCGAGGTGGTGGCTTCAAGCGCCCTCGTTACCGCACTGCAACAGAAGTTCCCCTCTCATCAAGTCCTGCTTTCAACCACCACCAGCACCGGGCAGAAACTCGCTGCCCAACGCTTCGGCGCCGACAACGTGTTTTATTTTCCCCTCGACTTCGCCTTCGCCATCCGGCCCTACCTCGATTCTCTCCGGCCGGATCTTGTGGTTGTCGCCGAAACGGAATTCTGGCCGGCTTTTCTTCGCCTTGCCAAATCAAGCGGCGCTCGCATCGCCGTCATCAACTGCCGCATTTCCGACCGCTCCTTTCCCGGCTACAAGCGCTTTCGCTTCTGGCTTCCGAAATTGCTGGAGAAGACGCTTCACAACGTCGATCTCTTCCTCGCCCAGACAGAAGAAGACCGCCGGCGCCTCATCGAAATTGGCGCGATTGAAAGCAAGGTCAGAGTGACTGGCAATCTGAAATTCGATGTGACCCCGCCTCCATTGCCGCCGCTTGTCGCGACTCTTCGTGAGAGCTTCCGCGACTCAGAAGCGGGACCCGTCCTGGTGTGTGGCAGCACCCTCGAAGACGAGGAAGGCTCTCTGCTTTCGGCCTTTCGCAATATTCTGGCCAATCATCCCAGGGCCGTGTTGATTCTTGCCCCACGCCATCCCGAGCGCTTTCCCGAGGTCGCCGAACTCGTCGAGAAACTTGGCTTTCGCATCTCTCGGCGTTCTCTGTGGAGCGGCGAATCCCTCGCTGGCGGCGTCTTTCTGGTCGATACCATCGGAGAGTTGGCGGCGCTCTATTCCCTGGCCACCGTCGCCTTCGTCGGCGGCAGCCTGGTGCCCCGCGGCGGCCACAACATTCTTGAGCCCGCACTGTATGGCGTTCCCATCGTCACCGGCAACCACTACGAAAATTTTCGCGACGTCGTCAATTTCTTTGCCAGTCGCAATGCCGTCCGCATCGTTGGACTGGCCGAACTCCCCCTCATCTTCCTGGAGCTGATCGACAACGGCGACGAGCGATCGACCCTTGGCCGGAACGCGCTGGCCGCCCTCGAATCCCAGCGCGGCGCCACCGACAGGACAATCGCCGCCCTGCTCCAACTGATGGAAGTGCCTTCGTGAATCCGCTCACCGGGCTTTATGCCGCCGCCACCGCGCTGCGCAACACGCTTTACAATCGCGCCGTCCTCGCTTCCCGGCGCCTCGAGCAACCGGTCGTCAGCATTGGCAATTTGTCCGCGGGTGGTTCCGGCAAGACCCCGTTCGTGATCGCTCTTGGTGAACTCTTGCAGGGCCGCCACATCCGCTTCGCCGTCCTCTCCCGCGGATATCGCCGCAAAACTCGCGGCATCCTGGTCGTCGATGTCAAGGGCAACGCCGCCGACTTCGGCGATGAGCCGCTTCTGATCGCCCGACGCCTCGGCGTTCCCGTGATCGTCGGTGAAAGCCGCTATCGCGCGGGCCGCGTCGCCGAGCCCAGATTCCACCCGCAATTGCACATCCTCGACGACGGCTTTCAGCACCGTTCCCTGGCGCGTGACTTCGACATCGTCCTCATGACCGAGCGCGATTTCGACGACCGGCTCCTCCCCTCGGGGCGACTGCGCGAGCCCCTGTCCTCGCTCCGTCGCGCCGATGCGATCGTGTTACCCCAGGAGTTTTCTGCCCACCACCCGCTGCTCGATAAATTTGCTCGCCAGGGGAAACTCATCTGGCGAATGCGGCGGGAAATCGTCATCCCCGATCCTCCCCTCGCTCCGATTGTGTTCTGCGGTATCGCCAGACCAGACCAGTTCTTCGCCCAGGTACGCGCCGCTGGAATCGCGCCTGCCGCGGAAGTCGCGTTTCGCGACCATCACCCCTATCGCAGGCGCGACGTCGAGCGCTTGCTCGCCATGCGCGTTAAGCTTGGCGCCGGCGGCTTCCTGACCACCGAAAAAGATGCCCTCAACCTCGGGTCGTTCCAGCCCGATCTCCAGCCCTTCGCGGTCGCCGCCCTCAGCTTGAAGCTCGACAATCCCAATGACATTGTCGATGCCATCCTGGCGAAAACCATTTTCGCAAGAATCACGGAACCAAAGCCCCGCTCGTGAGAAAATCTTGTTTTGGGCTACCCGCCCAGCCGATTGATGACAAAACATATTAAAGAAAACGACCGCCTGCGAAAGATCGTCGAGTCCTTTCCCAAGCTCACGGTAACCGTCCTCGCCGATCTGGTCGCCGACGAGTTCGTGTTCGGTGAGATTTCTCGCGTCTCCCGCGAAGCTCCCGTCCTGATTCTCAGGCACCGCGATCGCAAGGTGGTTCCCGGCGGCGGCGCCAATGCCATCTGCAATCTCGCCGATCTTGGAGTCAACGTGCTGCCCGTTGGCCTCGTCGGCGACGACGAACCCGGCAAGCTCCTGCTCCGCGCTTTCCGCCACAAACGCATCCCGGTCAGCGGTGTTTTGAAGGACAAGAGTTACCCCACCGTCACCAAAACGCGCATCCTCGCCGGATTCGCCCACACCGCCGGTCAGCAGGTCGTGCGCCTTGACCGCGAGCCCTCCGCCGGCCCTAATTCCCATTTGCGCCGCGAGCTCGTGCTCGCCGCCCGCGAATACACCCGCGCCTCCGATGCCCTCCTCGTTTCCGATTACGGATACGGCGCCGCAACCCCGACTCTGCTGAACGTGATTCGCGAAAAGCGCGGCGTCGACAAGGTTCCCGTTACCCTCGACTCCCGTCATCGCATGCTCGAATTTTCCGGCGTCACCGCCGCAACCCCCAATGAGTCTGAGGTGGAAGAAGTTCTCGGTATCCGCATCGGCAACGACTGGGACCGCCTCTTGGCCGCCGGAGACCAGATTACCGGCGAGATGAATTTGGAATCGCTCCTGATCACCCGCGGCAAGGATGGCATGGTCGTATTCCCCCGCCGCCACAAGCCGGTCGATATCCCCATCTTCGGCAGTGACGACGTTGCCGACGTTACCGGCGCCGGCGATACCGTCATCGCGACCTTTACCGCCGCCCTGGCTGCCGGCGCAACCGCCGAAGAGGCCGCCCATCTCGCAAATTTCGCCGGTGGCATCGTCGTCATGAAGCGCGGCACCGCCACCGTCAGCCAGCAGGAATTACTGGAGGCCCTCGAAAAAACGCCGCCGGTGGCTCGCGAACATTAGATTGTGGACGTGTGGAGACGGGGCTCTGCCCCGTCCCAGGCGGTGCTGAGCCCCGCTTCCACACAGGAATCCAGGCAGAAATCGAGATTCATTGAGCACATCACTTCATCCGAAAATAGTTTCGCGCGATGAGCTTCGGCACCGGGTGGCGGACTGGCGCCGCGCCGGCGATCGCATCACGCTCGCCAACGGCTGTTTCGATGTGTTGCATGTCGGCCACGTCCGCTACCTCCGCGCCGCCAGAGAACTTGGCGGCAAACTGGTGGTCGCCGTAAACGCCGATGCATCCGTCCGCGCATTGAAAGGCGAAGGGCGCCCCGTCATGCCAGCCGAAGAACGCGCGGAAATCCTCGCGTCACTAAGCGATGTCGACGCCGTTGTGATTTTTTCGGAAATGGATGTTCGCGCCCTCATCCGCGATATCCGCCCCGACTTCCACGCCAAGGGTACCGACTATTCCGTGGAGAGCGTCCCCGAGCGCGATGAGGTCGAAGCCTGTGGCGGACAGGTCGTCATCGTCGGCGATCCCAAGGACCACTCCGCCACCGACATCATTCGTTTAAGCTCGCGCCTGAGGCCCCGACAATCGTGAGGCGCTACGGGTGGCGACAGGGATGACCGGCTCTCTTACCGCGGCCGCTCCGCAATTCGAGAGCCTCCTCATCGTGCGCCTCAGCGCCATGGGCGACATCATTCACACTTTGCCAGCCGTTGCCGCGCTGCGCCGTGCTTTTCCCCACGCCACCCTGGGATGGCTGGTCGAGGAACGCTGGGCCGAATTGCTCTGCACGCTGCGCTATCCCCGTTCCGGACAACGCTCCCCTCAGCGCCCGCTGGTCGACCGCGTCCATTCCGTCAACACCGCGGAATGGCGCCGCGCCCCGTTTTCCTTCAATACCTGGCAGCAGATGGCCGTCGCCTTGAGCCAGTTCCGCGGAATTCGATACCACGCCGCCATTGATTTTCAGGGCGCTGTCCGTTCCGCATTGCTCGCCCGCTGGTCGGGCGCGCCCATCGTTTTTGGGAGCGCGCAACCCCGCGAGAATGCCGCCAGCATGTTCTACACACGGCAGGTGCGTCTCAAGACCGACGGCGCTCACGTCGTCGAACAGGCGCTGGCGCTGGCCGCAGCCGTCATTTCAAGTTCGACCGCCCCAACACCATTGGCCCAACCTCAGGTTGAATTCCCCGCCGACCCCGATGCCGAGAACAAGATTGCCAGCCTCGCGCTTGACGCCAACAAGTTTGCCATCCTCAATCCCGGCGCGGGCTGGGGAGCCAAGCGCTGGCCTCCCGAGCGTTATGGACAGGTTGCCCGGCAACTCGCAAAAGATGGATTGTCTTCGCTCGTAAACTACGGTCCGGGTGAAGAAGAACTGGCCACCGCTGTCGAAGCCGCCAGCGCCGGAGCGGCGCGAAAAGTCTCCTGCTCGGTTTCTGAGTTGATCGCGCTCACCCGCCGGGCTCGCCTCCTCATCGGCGGCGATACCGGACCGATGCACCTGGCCGCCGCTTTGAAAATCCCAGTGGTCGCAATTTTTGGTCCGACAAATCCGGCGCGCAACGGCCCCTTCGGGACAAGATCGATTGTGCTGCGCAGCCCCAGCAGTATGACCGATCACACCCGCCATCGCGAACCGGAACAGGGTTTGCTCGAAATCACCGTCGCCGATGTCGTCGCCGCAGCTCGGAAGTTGTTGCAGCAGGTCCCGGAACCTCATATTCCCGAACCTCGTTCGATTGAACCCAGTGAGTGAACTCTCAAAACCCGGTTCGCAACCCACCGCTTACACGTGGTCGCGTGTCGCCCGTCGCATCCGCGTGCCCCTGGGATTTATCTTTGCCGTCGTCTTCGTCCTGCTGGCCCAGCCAACCAGAACGTCGCTCATAGTCGGCGCGCTGGTGCTCCTTCCCGGACTGGTCTTGCGCGCACTCGCTTCCGGCCACGTGCAAAAAGACAAGCAACTCACCACCACCGGCCCCTACGCCTACACCCGCAACCCTCTCTACCTCGGCTCCCTCCTGCTGGCCGCCGGCTTCGCCATCGCCGCCCGCAGTTGGTGGGTCGTCGCCATCATGCTCCTCATGTTCGCCGTGATTTATGTCCCGGTCATTGCCGGCGAGGAGCGCTTCCTCCGTCAGACGTTCCCCGCATACGACGACTATGCCCGTAACGTCCCCCGCATCNNCCATCGGCTGCGTCGTCGTCTTCGCCATCCTTGTCGCTAAGCTGATGCTCAAGCTGGTGTGGTAGTCTGCCGTGGGGTTTCTTCGCAAGCGAACCGCAGGAAACAATGCTCAACTTCCGCCGCCATGCTCGGATCGTGATCACGCTGCTGATAACGGCCGCGTTGACCGCACAGCAGGCCCCGCCCAACTCGATTGCAACCATCGGCCCCGCTCCCGTTCAGATCGCCCCTCCGCGTCCCAACTATGCTTTTCCCGATGGCAGGACCTTCGTCTATTCCGCGGAGTGGCACTTGATCACCGCCGGCAATGCCGTCATTAGGATGGACGTCGCCGGCAAGGACCGCAAAGTCACCGCCTCCGCCGAGTCCTCCGGAGCCGTCAACGTCATCTTCCCGGTCCACGACCGCTTCGAATCGCGCTTCGATCCCCGCACCTTCTGCTCCCTCTCCATCTTCAAGCACAGCGAGGAAGGCGCCCACAAACGCGAAACTTCCATCCACTTCGATTACGCCCACAAGAAAAGCACGCTCGATGAAATCAACCTGAAGACGCGCGAGACCAAGCACGTCGAAAACAATCTTGCCGCTTGCGCCACCGACGTCATAACCGGCTTCTACTACCTGCAATCCCTCCCCCTGCAGCCGGGCTCCAGCTACGAGTTCCCCATCAGCGACGGCAAAACAACCATCGTCCACGCCAACGTTGAGAAGCGTGAGCCCATCAAAGTACCCGCCGGAACCTTCCCCACCGTGCTCGTCACCGCCGAAGCCACCTCCGGCCCGCTTCAGTCCAAAGGTAAAGTATGGGTCTGGTATTCGGAGGACCCATCCCACACCCCCGTCCAAATGCGCGCCAAGCTGGGATGGGGCACGCTCCTGTTTCGCCTCCAGCGCGTCGAAAAATAAATCGCCTCGCCCTATCCTCGCCGCGCCAGCTCGCCGGAGCGTGGATCGCCGCCTTCCGCGACTTCTACTGCAGCCCGAAGCGTTCATGGATCAGCCGCTGCAGCCGCGGCCGGTAGAGAATGTCGTAGGTAAGTTCCTTGTCCGGAAACATGCTCAGAGCCGCGCGGCGCGCATTCGCGGCCATCTCCGCCGCTTCTTCCACCGTCAGGTCCGGATCCTGGCTGATCACCGACATCACCATGCTCATCATTACCTGCAGGCGCCGCAGTCTGCGGGCCTCTTCCATGTCCACCTGCTCACCGCGTTCTCCGCCTGGTGGTTCGGCCCGTTGCGCTGCCATGCTGCCCCCCCCGTCTTTTTCCTTTTGTTGGATGTTGACCCCGTCCCCGACGGTGCGCCCAGCCGCCATTGTGCCACCTTCCGCCCACGATTCAATCCCCTCCTGGCCCTGCACTTCTGTGCCCGGCAAGACAGCGGCATGGCAACTGCCGTAATCTGTTAACAGTCAGTCTTACGGAGGACGACATGCCAAACCCCTCAACTCAGCCCCAGCCTAACGAGAAGCTCCTCAAGGTTTTCGACACGGAGCAGGAAAACGAAGCCATCGTCGTCCAGGGCTTGCTCCAGTCTGCCGGCATCGAATCGGATTTGAAATCCATTGACGCCGTTCAGGACGCCTTCCCCGGGGTCGGCGGAACCGTCATTCTCGTCCGCGAAGATGACGCGCCCGAAGCCTCGAAGATTATCGACGCCTATCGCAAGTTGCCCCCCCTCGACGACGAGACTGCCGATATCAGTGGCTGAGACCACCACCGGACGCGATTCGCTTTTGGCAAGCGCCCGACTTGGGCAAGCGCGGTTTTGGCAAGCGCACGATTTCACAGCCTGCGGAAAAACTCGACGTGGCACCTGATTTTGGGTGGCGCAGCGCTTTAGCGCTGCGATAACTGCTTTGTTTTGAATTTGGCTTCAGCCGCTGAGGTCGCACTTCCCACGCGGGAATTAGTTTTCCCGCAACCTCTTCACTCCTGCCGCGCCAAACAATGCGGGCCCCCATGCGGACTGGTCTCAGTGCAGGAGCGCAACGTCCGGAATCACCGACTTGCCATCCATAAAAAAGCTGACCGCTCCCTCTTCGTCGGTGCGATAGGTTTTCACCCCGGCCCGCTGCAACCGTTCCAGCACTTCACGCCGGGGATGCCCGTACCCATTCCGCGCGCCAACCGAAATAACCGCATACCGCGGATGAACCGTCGCCAGCAGATCGGCGGACGTTCCGCTCGCGCTGCCGTGATGCGCTACCTTCAGCAGCATCGCCTCCGGATGCTCTTCCACCACCCGCCGCTCCACTGGACGCTCCGCGTCTCCCTCCAGCAAAGCGGTCGTCCCGCCAAGAGTGGCCGTAAACACCAGGCAATCGTCGTTCGCGCGCATCGACCCGGTAACTTGGTCGCGTCCCGGAGCGAGCACATGGAAATGCGCTCCACCGTAATCGAATTGATCGCCTTCTTTTTTTACCGAGACCTTCATCCCCGCCCTCTGGGCTTGCGCAACAATCGGTTCCAATTGCCCCACCGGCTTGTCGATACTCAGCCAGAGTTCTCGCGGATGGAAATTCGCCATCACCGCCGGCATTCCGCCCAGGTGATCCGCATGAGGATGCGTGATCGCCACCACGTCCAGCCGATCGATCCCCCGATTCCATAGATAAGATGACACCACCTGTTCGCCGATATCGAAGTCGGAATTCATCCACTGCGGCAGGCCTCCCGCATCCACCAGCAGGGTGCGGCCCTCGGGCGTCACCAGCAGAATGGCATCGCCTTGTCCGACGTCGATGGTCGTCATCTCCATTGCCCCGGCGCGCAGCCGCGGCCGCGAGGGCACAAACGCGATCCACGCCGCAACCCCAAACAGCAACCCCACCGCAGCGAAAGCCGCCGCTCGCGTGCCTCGGATCCGCGCCGCCAGCATCGCCAGCCC
>PMBA01000350.1:14642-24037 GCA_003152795.1 Acidobacteriaceae bacterium
CCCAGCCAGTGCACCGTTCCCGCGATTCCCTCCAGCGCCAGCCCCGAAATCCAAACCGCGGGCCGGGCCACCGCACTGGACATGTATCCCAAACCAACCGCGGCGCCGGCGGCCGGCATCAGCACCTGCGTCAGCGGGATCACTGCCAGGTTCGCCGGTATTCCCATCGTCGTCGCCCGATGAAAGTGATACGCCATCAGCAGCGCCAGTCCCGCCTGCATCAGCGCCGAAATGAAAACCAATTCGCCCACGCCAATTGTCACCCGCATGAAGAGCGCCGGCAGTGTCAGGCCGAGCCGCCCGCCGATAAATCGCTTCAGCCGCCCTCCGATCAGCCGTAGATCCAGGCGAAACTGCGCCACCCCGGGTGCCACGTGCAAGTCGTAGCTCGCAGCTTCCAACAGCCGTAGCCCCGCCCCGTAGGGCATCGTTGTCCGTTCCAGAATCGGCGCACCGATGCCCGCGATGATGAACACCGCAAGAAACGTCAGCTGGAAACTGGCCCCAAACAGGGCGCGCGGATCGACAATCAGAATTCCCAGCGCCGCCGCTCCAATGGCGTTCATCATGTTGCGCTCGCGATACAGCAGCCGCGCCCCCAGGTACGTCGCCAGCATCAAAGCGGCGCGCCACACCGGCGGGCCCACCCCCACCACGAACGCATACGCGAACGAGACTACGACGGTGGTGATGGCCGCCACCGCCGGATCCACGCGAAACTGCCGCAGCGTCCAGAAAATGGCGAACGACAGAATGCTCAGATTCATTCCGGAAACCACCAGCACGTGATATGTGCCCGAGCGCTGATACTCGCTGCGCGTCGCGTTCTGCAGAAACGATTCTTCCCCCAGAACCATGGCGTCCATCAGCGAGGCCTGCCGCGCGGGCCACAGCTCATGAATCTTTGCCACCATGCTGGCATGAACCCGCGTCCGCCAGAGTTCAATCCGGCTGCCGGAAAATCCCGGTAACCGGGCCATGTCTTTTGCCTCCGCCGACCCCAGCACGCTGATGCCGTTCTCGCGCAGATAGCCTTCATAATCGAACGCTCCCGGGTTGCGGTAATTTCGCGCCGGATGCAGCTTGGCGATCATGCGCAGCCGCGTCCCGTAAGCAAGTGGGATCGGGTGATCGGGTGATCGGTTCATCGGGTCATCTAAGATCACCCGATCACCCGATGGCCCGATGGCCCGATCTTCCACTTTCTCGTAAACCGTCAGCCGCACCCCCGCCCGCACCGGCCAACTTTCGCCGCCGCTTGCGATTTCTTCCGTCTCCACATCAATGGACTCCCGAACCGACTTCGGCCCCGCCGCCCGTGCATATCCCTCTCGCATCACCCGCCCCGTCACTGTGACCTCACGGCCATCCGCCAGCGCGGAAATCCGAGCCTCATCCTGCTCAACTGCGTCCCGCCGCAGCCCCCGTATCTCAATCAGAAGTGCGCCTAGAAGAAACCACACCCCCAGAGACAGCGCCTTCGCCAGCCACGCGCGCTTCCGAAGAAAATACGATGCCGCCAGAACAAATACCACCACCGCCATCACCCACCACGATGGCGGCCGCCAGGCGCGCGCCCCCGTCCACAGGCCAACCGAAAATGCCAACCCTGCCCAGAACATCGGCTGCCGCGGCGGCTTGTAATCGCGTGTCATCCTCTAACTCATTCCCGTCGCTTCTGCCCCACCACCCAAAAGTCTCGAAGTCGCCCTCTAAAACGCGAAGGGCACGACCTCAGTCGTGCCGCTAAGCCATGCATCCGAAAAATAAGGACTCCGTCTTCAGCCGCTGCCGGCCACACTCCCAGCTTCAGACCCGGAGCGCACGGACGAGCGGGGCCCTGGGGCACGGGTTCTTGCGCCAGGGCCCTCGGCCTACCCACCCGCCTTCCAGGAGGAACTGGGCGACGTGAAAGCGGTCATCGCGCCAGCAGCAGCACCGATTCGACGTGAAACGTCTCCGGAAAAAGATCGAATAAGTGTGCTTCTTCAACGTGATATCCGGCCGCTATGAGGGGGGCAATATCTCTCGCCAGCGTTGCCGGATCGCACGAAACATATCGGACACGGCGCGCTCCGAGTTCCACCAGAGAACGAGTCACCATCTTGCCGGCACCGGCGCGGGGAGGGTCCAGGACGACCAAGTCGGGACTTTTTCGCGCCGGTCGGCTCCTCAGGTAGTCCTCGGTTCGCGCGCCGACCGCTTTCACGTTCGCAGGCACATTCTGCACAAAGTCCCCCTGCGATGTCTGTGACGCCTCTACACCAAATATGTGATGAAAGTTTCTCGCCAGCGCCGCCGAAAACAATCCCACCCCGGCATACAGGTCCAGTGCAACCTCCCCGCTCGCATTGCCCGTCACCACCGATACCAGTTCATCAATCAGATGCCGGTTCACCTGGAAAAACGCTCCCGCGCTTACCTGGTACTCGCGTTCTTTCGTCCGATACCGGATTGCCTTGGCCCCCGATTGCCCCAGCGATTTTAGTTCCATCGGCGCGTCATCTTCATGATCGGCGGATCGCCGCCGCGATGAGAAAAACGTCACCCCGCTGACTTCCGGCAGCTCCCCCTCAATCGCCTCCGCCCACCTCAGTAGATCCCTCTTGTCACTCTCGCGCCCACAGAATGCCCACACCAGCAAACGCTCATCCGCAGCGTCCGCGAACAGTTCGATCTCTTCCACTCCCGCCGGGCAGTTTAATCCGCCGAGCTCAAGCAGTCCCGCCATCACCCGATTAAGCAGCGGCGAGTTGATCGGGCACTCGCGCACCGCAAGAAATTCGTGCGAGCCAAACCGGTAATACCCCAGCGCAATTCCGTGGCCCCCGGAACGGCCGGTTTTGCCGGTCTGGGGTGGAAACTCCGGTGTAGTCTGCACCTGCAGCCGCGTCCGGTTGCGATAGTTCCAGGGCGGAGAAGCATGCAGGCGAATCTCCGATTTCAACTCGATCTTTGCAATNNAGCCTCCACGCGATCGGGTGACGCTTCGACCAACTGCGTCATCGAGCCCCGCGCGAACCCCGCCTTCTCTTGCCGGATCTCCGTCTCAACCCGCTCCCCCGGCAGCACGAACGGCACAAACACCGCCATGCTGCGCCCGTCCGCGCCAGCCGGAGCGCGACCCAGCCCGTCACCGCCATAAATCAGTTTTTCGATGGAAAGCAGCATGGTCGTTCTGTTCTTGGAAACTACCTATAACGCCAAAATTCATACCGGATCGGCGCGGTACATAACGGCCGCTATTTTCAACGCACTGCATTAGTGCATATAGAACAAACTCAGCCGCGGCACGCCGCACCGCTCCAGCAGCCGCTTGTGCACATACTGTTTGTGGAGCTGCTCAACCTGCCCCGCCGTCATGTTCCGCCGGTAGGGCGCAATATCCCGATCCGCTTCCGCCCGGACATTCTCCAGATCTTCATCCCGAGTCGCCGCCATCATCACCGCAAACAACTTTTCCTCCAGCACCGTCAACCGCCGCTCTAAATCCTCCAGCCGCGGAAGCTTCCCGCTGCTCTCGATGCTCTCGGCCAACTCGCGCAGCGACGCGGCTTCTTCCCGCGCCAGCCCTCCAGTCGCGAATCCCGCGCGCTCCGGCAACTTCGCTCTCTCCAGCTTCTCGGCATTCTCCCGCAAAAACGCCGCGATCTGCGCGACTTCAAATCCCGGCTCCCGCTGTGATTTTTCTCCGCTGGTCGCGCCCACCGCCGCCTCTTTCATATCTTCCGCCGCCGCCAGCACCGCCTGCGAGCAGTATGCCAGGCTGTTCACCTTCTTCGATTTCGACGGACGCTGATCGTACTTGTCAAACGCTGCATCCACGCCGCGCAGCACTGCCTCCAGCGGCACTCCCGCGCCTTTCCACGTCTCAATCAGAGCCCAATCCAGCGTTGATAGCAGCAGGTGAGTCCCGCGTCGCCGCAGATAGTGTTCTTCGACTTCCGTGAAGTAATTGAAGTAATTTTCCACGACAGGTTTCTAGAGAGGTCAAAGGTCAGAGGTCAGATTGCAGAGGTCAGATTGCAGAGGTGAGACCTTTGCTTCTAACCTCTTCAATCTGATCTCTGCCCTCTCACTTCGTTTTAGGAGCCTTCTGCGAGGGCCACGGTTTCGCATCCACATCCAAAGCCTTTGCCGCCGTCGTCTTTGCCCCTTTCGCCGCGGCCTCCCGGCGGAAAGCTTGGTTCCGGTCCCATATGATGCGCAGCCCCTCCAGGGTCAGAAATTCGTCCACTTCCTTAATGAAATGAGAAGCCGTGCCAATCAGCGCTCCCAAGCCGCCCGTCGCAATAACCCGAGTTTCCGGACCCTGTTCATCCACCAGTCGCTCCAGGATGCCGTCCACCAGACCCAGGTAGCCGTAGTAGAGCCCCGACTGCAAACTGCTCACCGTATTCGATCCNNGCCGTGCCGAAGTCCACGATCACGCACGGCCCCCCATATTTCTCAAACGCCGCCACCGCGTTCACGATCCGGTCCGCCCCCACTTCCGCCGGATTGTCGTACAGCACCTGCATGCCCGTCTTCACGCCCGGCTCGATGAACAGCGGCTTGGTGTTGAAATAGCGCTCGCAAACCTGCCGCAGCACCGCATCCAGCGGCGGCACCACCGATGAAATCACGATCCCGTGCACCCCACTGACTTCCAGGTTCTCCATCGAGAACAGGTTGCGGAAGATCACTCCGTACTCGTCGACCGTGCGCGTCAGATGCGATCCCACCCGCCAGTTCGCCACCAGCCGCTCGTAGCGCACCGCTTCCATGGTCACATCTTCGCCTGGACGAGGCGCTACCCGCTCAAAGACGCCCAGTACCGTGTTCGTATTCCCGACATCAATCACTAGNNCACCGTCCCGCTCACCACCGTCCGCAGCCCCTCCGCCGTTCTCACCAGCAGGAATCCGCGTTCATCCAGCCCCTCTGTAACACCCGCCAGTCCGCCGTTCTCCTCGATCGTCACTTTCCGCCCGCGCACCGACGAAGAGCTCTCCTCGAACCGGCGCACGATCACCGCCCTCGCTTCCCCATCCTCAACCAGGCTGCGATACTCCCGGTCGAGCGATTTCAGCAAGCCCGCGCACAGTTCCACCCGCGACCACTCCGTCCCGGTTTCCATCCGCAGCGAGGTCGCAATCTCCCGCAGCTCCGCCGGAAACTTCACCTGGTTTACGTTGATCCCCACCCCCACCACCAGATGCCGCACCCGCGTCGCCTCCGCATTCATCTCCGTCAGAATGCCGCAGAACTTCTTACCCCCCAGCAGCAGATCGTTTGGCCATTTCAGATCCGCGACAAACTGCGGCGCTATCTCCGCCACCGCCCCGCGCACCGCCAGTCCCGCTGCCAGCGAAAAAATCAGCGCATCCGAAGGCGCCATCGCCGGACGCAGAATCACCGAGCAGTAGATCCCCATCGACCGCGCCGAATGCCAGCTGTGCGCCCCGCGTCCACGCCCCGCCACTTGCTCTTCCGCAAGAAATACGCTGCCCTCTGCCGCTCCCTCCCCCGCCCAGCGCATCGCCTCCGCGTTCGTCGACCCGATCTTGTAATAGTGATGGATCTGCTTCCCCGCGCCAAAAATCGTGCCCTTCAATGACGCCGCCAGCATCTCCGGCAACAGCAAGTCTGGCACCGCCCGCAGCTGGTAGCCCGTCGCCGGATGCCCCGCAACATCCACGCCCAGCGCCCGCAGTTGCTGAATCAGCCGCCAGACCTCGGACCGGCTGGTCCCGATCTCTTCCGCAATCTTGGTGCCGCTGACGACAACCATGGCGTGGCTCATCAGCAGGCGCACGATGCGCCCCTGGCGTACATCCGTCGCCTTGTGCACCGACTCCAGGCTGCGAGTTTTTGTGGAAGCGGAGATGCTGGGATTATAAACAGTCGCGTCGTCCGCTGTGCGCGATTCGTCGTTCGCGATTCGCTGTTGTACCGCCGGCCTTGGTTTTGCAAACCGCGAACGACCAACAGCGAAACAGCCAGCGACCCTACGCCGGTGTCACCCGCATACTCATATCTACCGCCGTCGATGAATGCGTCAGCGCTCCCACCGAGATGAAATCCACTCCCGTCTCCGCATACGACCGCACATTTTCCAGATTGATTCCGCCCGCGCACTCCAGCGGAATCCGCCGCGGCTGCCCCGAACAGATCGCCACCGCCTGCCGCACCGTCTCAACTTTCACGTTGTCGAGCAGGATCGCCTCCGCCCCGTGCTCCAGCGCCTGCTGCAGTTCTTCCAGCGACCGCACTTCAATCTCGATCGGTTGCCGGCCCCGCCGGTTGCGGATGGCCCGCTCCAGCGCCGCCATCGCTCCCCCGGCCAGCGCGATGTGATTGCCCTTGATCAACACTCCGTCCGAAAGATCCAGCCGGTGATTCTGCCCGCCGCCGCAGCGCACCGCGTACTTGTCAATCACCCGCAGTCCCGGCGCCGTCTTCCGCGTATCCAGAATCCGCACGCCCGTACCCTCCACCGCCTCCACAAACTTTCGCGTCGTGGTCGCGATTCCCGCCATGCGCTGCAGAAAATTCAGAATCACCCGCTCGCACGACAGAATCACCCGCGCGTTATGCTGGATCACCGCGATCTGCTGCCCCGCATGCACCCGAATCCCGTCAAACATCGAAGGATGGCTCGTCACCTCATAATGTGAAGTAACCGCCCCGTCCAGCGCCGCGTAGACATCAAGAATCCGCGGCACGCATCCCAAGCCCGCCAGAATGCACTCCTGCTTCGCGATTATCGTCGCCGAAGCCCGCTGGTTCGGATCGATGCAGGCGTAGCTCGTCGCATCGCGCGTCGCCTTGTCCTCGTTCAGCGCGTTCTCCAGAATCGCGGTGATCCGTCGTGAATTCCAGTCCATGTTCGTGTGGGGACGGGCGCCCTCGCCCGTCCAGCGGCTCGAAGAGCCGCAGTTTCGCGGGACGCTGTCGAGACAGCCGAGGGCGGCTGTCCCTACCTGGTTCCTTACTACCCCAACTCTTTCAACTTCGCCACCGTCTTCTCTTTCAGCATCGCCCCTTCTTCTGCCTGCTTGCGCAGCCCTTCCACCACCTGCGCCGGAGCCTTCTTCAAAAACTGCTCGTCGCCCAGTCTGGCTTGCGCGCTCGCCAGCTGCTTTTCAATTTTCTCCAGCTCTTTCCTTAGACGCTCGCGCTCGGCAGCAACGTCAATTTTCTTTTCGTAGATCGCATGCACATCAAACCGCGACGTGCTGCGCGCACCCGGCAAGTTTGCCAGCGAGCTTTCCACAAACGCGATCTTCTCCACATTCGCCGGACGATCGAGCAGAACCGCACCAAGATTCTTTTCCAGCATCGCGCGAATCTCCGGCTCATGCGCAAATACCTCAATCGGCACTTTGACCTTAGGCTCGACCTTCAATTCCGCCCGCAAGTTGCGCACGCTGACGATCAGATCCTGCAGCACCGCGATTTCCGTCTCCGCACATAGATCGATCTGCTTTTCATCCGCCGCCGGATACGCCGCCAGCGCGATCGATTTCAGCGGAGGCGTGCCATCGTAGATCGCGTGCCAGATTTCTTCCGTGATGAACGGCATGACGGGATGCAGCAACCGCAACGACGCTTCGAACAGATTTATCAGATTTGCACATGCGACGCGCGCCGGTCCCGTGTCCGCGCCTTCCTCGAAATTCAGCCGCGGCTTGATCAGCTCGATATACCAGTCGCAGAACTCGGCCCAGAAAAAATCGTAGATGCGATTCGCGGCCTCATCGAAACGATACGAAGCCAGAGACTCGTTCACATCCCTCGCAGCTCGATTGAAACGCGAAAGAATCCAGCGGTCTTCGAGCGAGGAAGCCTGAAACCCGGCAATACCGCCGCTTGTGGAGAGACGGGTATCCCACCCACCCGCGGGCCGCAGGCCCGGCTCGATCCTATCCACGTTCATGAACATGAAGCGCGCCGCATTCCATATCTTGTTGGCAAAGTTCCGGTAGCCCGCCGTACGGCTCTCGCTGAACGCGATATCGGTCCCCGGCGCCGCCATCGCTGCCAGGGTGAAGCGCGTCGCGTCCGTCCCGTAATGCCCGATCACCTCGATCGGATCGAGCACATTCCCCTTTGTCTTCGACATCTTCTGGCGGTCGGCATCCCTCACCAAGGCGTGGATGTAGACCTCGCGAAAGGGGACGCTAGCGCGCAGATTATCTTCATCCGAGCCCAGGCTCTTGCCCGGTTTATGCGGCGGCATCATGAACCAGCACCCGAGCATGATCATCCGCGACACCCAGAAAAACAGGATGTCGAAGCCGGTAATCATCAGCGAATTGGGATAGAAAATTTCCTCGTCGCGCGTTGCTGCAGGCCAGCCCAGCGTGGTGAACGGAAGCAGTCCCGACGAAAACCACGTGTCGAGCACGTCCGTGTCCTGCTCGAGCTTCGTGCTGCCGCATTTGCACGCCACCGGAGCCTCGCGCGCCACCACCACATTCTTGCACTCGCCGCAATACCACGCCGGAATCCGGTGTCCCCACCACAACTGCCGCGAGATACACCAGTCGTGAATATTGCGCATCCATTCGAAGTACGTCTTCGAGTAGTTTTCCGGGACGAACTTGATCTCGCCCTTCTCCACCACTTCAATCGCACGGTCCGCCAGCGGCTGAATCTTCACAAACCACTGCGTCGAAAGCCTCGGCTCGATAATCGTCTTGCAGCGGTCGCATTTGCCCAGCGGCACAACGTAATCCTTCGCGCCCACCAGGAAGCCGCCCTTTTCCAGGTCTTCCAGCACCTTTTGCCGTGCCTCGAAGCGGTCGAGCCCGGCGTACGGGCCGGCGTTCGCGTTCATCTGCGCCACTTCGTTCATCACGTCGATCTGCGGCAGTACGTTACGCAGTCCAGCTTCAAAATCGTTGGGATCGTGCGACGGCGTCACCTTCACCGCGCCGGTCCCAAACTCCGGGTTGGCAAGTATGTCGTCCGTAATGATCGGGATCTCACGATTCATCAGCGGCAGCAAGACCTTCTTGCCGTGCAGGTGCTTATACCGCTCGTCGGCAGGATTCACCGCCACCGCCGTATCGCCCAGCATCGTCTCNNGTCTCCGGCCGCGTCGTCGCCACCACAATAAACTCGCCCGGGCTGCCCACCACCGGATAACGAAGCTCGTAGATCTTTCCCGGCGTCTCCTCGTGAATCACCTCGAGGTCTGACACAGCCGTAATGCACCGCGGACACCAGTTCACGATGTACTTCCCGCGATAAATCAGCCCCTCTTCATGCAGCCGGACGAAAGCCTCGCGTACCGCGTGCGATAGTTCGTCGCTCATGGTGAAGAACTCGCGCGACCAGTCCACCGACGCGCCCAATCGCTTCATCTGGGCCAGAATCGCGCCGCCGTAGTGCTTCTTCCACTCCCA
>PMBA01000267.1:0-1254 GCA_003152795.1 Acidobacteriaceae bacterium
CCGTCCAAGCCGAGCGCAGTTCGGCTGTAGGGACGCCCGGCGATCCATCTCTGTCGGCGCTATCGATTACTGGCAAGATTGGTAAGTGGTAAGTCAGTGGTAGCCCTTCCAGAAAAAGTAGGCTGTCATCCCGATCCCCACGGCGATGACAAAGCCGCGAATCCACGCCGCCGGAAGCTTCTGCGCATAGTGGGCGCCGAGGTATCCCCCGAAGAGCGCACCCACGATCATGACGCTGCCTTGCTTCCAGACCACGGCTCCGGCCACGATGAAGGTGATGACGGCTATTCCGTTGATGATCCCGCCGAGCACGACCTTCAAGGCGTTCATGGCGTGAATGTCGGTCATGCCAAGAGCGGCGAGCATGGCGAGATTGACGATCCCAACTCCGCCCCCGAAGTAACCTCCATAAACCGCAACGACGAGCTCAAAGATTGTCGCAACAGCCAGAGCCGAGGTGGAAGCGTCGGCGGCAATGGAGCCCCGTGAGCCGCGCGCCAGCCGGCCGCCGAACATAAACAACAGGGTCGCTCCCAGCATGAGCCAGGGCAGGACGCGCAGAAAGGTATGCGCGGGCGTGTGCAGTAGGAGATAGGCGCCCGCGATTCCTCCGATCACGCTGCTGACGGCGAGGGGAATCATGACGCGGCGCGAAATGTCGAGGTGCTTGCGATAGGCTCCGGTGCTGGCCGTCACTCCCACCCAGAGCGCCACGGTATTGGTGGCGTTGGCGGCAATGGGAGCGACGCCGCTGAACATGAGAGCCGGGAAGGCAATGAAGCTGCCGCCTCCAGCGACGGCGTTGAGCGCGCCGCCGAGAGCGCCGGCGAAGAAGAGGAAGATTGCGGTTTCGAGGCCCAAGTACAAGATGTATCACGGCCAAGCCGCTGGGAGCGAGAAGCAGTGCCCGGGCAGGGCGGAACCCCACCCTTCCGCAAAGCGCGCAGAAGGATGGAGCCCGCGCATTTCTCCTAATTCGTCGCTCGTGCCAGGCCCTTGTCGTACATCGCGCCGTAATCCAGATACTGTGCGACGGGATCGTCCAAATAACGAATCTCGACTTTTTCGACNNCCGGATCAAAGTGGACACCGTATTTATCGACCAGAGCCTTGATCGCGTCGTAGTCGCCTTCCGCCTTGATGCGCATGAGTTCGGCGAGCAGCATGCCGACGCCCTGGCGCATCTTCTGATAGTCGGCCACGCGAACGTAGGTTTTACCGTCACGCGTGAATTGCTCGATCGAGCCCGGAACC
>PMBA01000267.1:1269-16022 GCA_003152795.1 Acidobacteriaceae bacterium
GAGATGAGGCCAAGTTCCTTGAGTTTGGGATCCCAGACGTTCCACAGCGCCATCAAGTCGGCGCGGCCTTCCTCGAGGGTGGAAAAATATTCCTTCAGGAAAGACTGGGCTCCGCCGCTGACGCGATCACTCAGTTTGCCGGAACCGTGGCCGATGACTTCGTGCATGGCGACCAGCAGATCGCTGGCTTCCGTGCCGTACTTCGTGGCGCGCTCGGCCTCGTCGGCGCCGGCGGCGAACTCGGCCGTGGCTGCCTTGCCGGAGGCTTCCTCCAGGGCGCGCTTGCTCCCCATGAACAGAAAATTCTTCGAGCCGTATTTCTCGTGGATTTCGTTTTCGTTGGGCAGATTGTCGCCGATCGTAGTTACACTGAAATCGCCGGTTTCGACGAGGGTTTCGACCGCCTTCACCACCGGAAGTTTGAACGACTCGCGCCTGTACTTCGCGTCCCAGGGAGCTTTTTCTTCGAAATATCCGGCATTCTCCCCTAGTTTTTTCATGGCGGTGGTCACTGGCTTATCGGTGATAGTGACAAAACTCTGCGAGCTTCCTTTGGCGCCGCGCGCGTCGCGATAGACCTCGATGAAGCCGTTGTCAAAGTCCACGGTGGCATCGTTCTGCACCCAGGCGGTGCCGAACGCCACCCACTCCGCGTAGTCGCCCGTCTGGTAAAAACGGATGAGATGGTCAATGGCCTCGGCCTGTGCGGGCTCGGCATAGGCGCGGGCTTTCTGGAAGCAGTCGTTAGCTTTCTTCAAGAAAGTCGCATACAGTCCGGGAGCAATCTTGCCGTCGGGCGTGCCGGCACGGTAGACGAACTCGGTGAGTTTGCCGTTCGCTCCTTTCACTACGCGCGAATTCAGCGGATATTTTTCTTGAAGTCCCTTCAGATCGTCCAGACTCAGGCCCGGGTAAAAAGTGTTGGAACTGGCCTGGATCGTATCTTTTCCGCCAACCGGACTCTTGGCGGTCGTCATGGGCTCAAACGCGGGGTCAAAAAGCGAAGCCCGTAAAGACTCCAATTCCCGCTTTACATCGGCTGGTTTCTGCAAGGGCGGAAGATCGGCATACGCCGTCCGGAAAGCTCCGTTCTTGTGCGCGATCAGAGCGGCTCTTTCCATTTCCTCAAACGTGAAGGAGGGGAGAAATTTCTGCGAGGTCAGATCGTTATGATTGCCGCGGTTGGCCCAGAAGAGTTTTGCGAATTCGGCAATCTTGGCCAGCGCCGATGGGTCGATCCCCTTGGGGTGCGCCATGATTTCCTCAAGCAGACGTTTCTGTTGCAGACCATAGGCGGACAACTGATCGTAAGCAATCGGGTCGATGGCGATCGAAGCCTGCGTCAGCCAGTATGCCAAGGCCTGCTGGCGGGGAGTAAGAGCCTGGAAACTGGGGGCGCGCAGTTGAATGAAGGCCGTGTCGCCAACGCGCTCGACGAGGACGGTGGTGGGGTTGGCCAGCTGGCACAGCGCCGGGGTGGCGATGGCGAACGCCAAAAGACAAAATCCGGAATTAATGAGCTTCAAGATGGCCTCCGTACGATTCGGTCCGGTCCGGACCAAACCTCGCAGGCTATCACAAACGGGCCAGCCGCACCGGGACCCGGCGGCCAAGGTCAAAGGTGACGTGGTGGACACACCCCCACATTCCATCTGCGCGCAGTGACGGGTGAATGCCCGGCAGAGACGGGCGAAGCGGCATGCCGACACATGCTAGAATCGTTATTGTGATGCTTGGGGCCGATGCTTCCTGATATTGACAAATTGCTGGAGCTGCAGGTGGCGGACAAAGAAATCCGCAAACTGCGGGACGAAGTGGCGGCGCTGCCGAANNCTGCAAGGCAAGATATCCAAGTATCGCGACCAATCGCTCGACGTTAAGACCAACGACCAGTACAAAGCGCTGCTGCACGAGATCCAGTTTGCCGAGCAGGAGATCCGCCTCAACGAAGACCGGATTCTGGAGGTGATGGTCAACGTCGACGCGCGCGAAAAGGAAGTCAAGGCGGCCGAGGCCGAACTCAAGGCGGAGACGGCCGAGATCGAAAAAGAAAAAGAAGAAGCCCGCAAAGTCACGGCGGAAGATCAGAAGAAGCTCGCGGAATGGAACGCCAGGCGGGACGCGCTGCGCCAGGAGATTTCCGAGGATATTCTCCGTCAGTATGAGCGCGTGGCGAAGTTTCGCGGCAGCGGACTGGCCGAAGTGCGCGACCAGAAATGCATGGGCTGCCAGGTGATGCTGCGGCCGCAGACCTACAACGAAGTGCGGAATGGCGAGAAGGTCATGGTCTGCGAATCATGTTCCAGAGTTTATTACTTCAATCCCGCAAANNCGTCCGGATTACGGTGAAGAAGGCGAAGTGCTGCTGGCGTTTACCAACAGCGGCGGCAATTCGACGCGTCGCATCTACGAATTGCACACTGGACGGCAGTTCGGCGACGTGCTGGTGCGCGAAGGAAACTACCGGCAGGCGTTTCCCGAGGACCTGACCGACGCCACCCTCCGGCTCAACGGCCATTGGGACGAAAAAGAAATCGACGAGTGGGGTTCTGAAATTCCCTCGAATGCGCTCGATCTTCTGCAGAAGGACTTGCTCGCCATACGGCGCGAGCACAAGGCGGGCCACAAGCATTCCGCCCCTGCGGCGGAACAACCGGCGGCCCGCTAGACCTGAAGTTCCGGCAGCGCCAGTTCAACTCTTACTTGGTGCCATACGGGTTCGGATACCGGAGCACCTTCTCCAGATTCTTGCCGCGAATAATACCGGCCTGGTGATAGGCCAGTCCCCAGGAATCGATGGTTGACATATCGGGGAAGATGCAAGCCTCGAGAGCAGTATCGACCGGATCCGACTTCTGCACCCACCCACCGCCGTTCAAATTGATTCCGCCGAACAGGTCAGTGCCG
Organism: Acidobacteriaceae bacterium; assembly: GCA_003152795.1. Lineage (GTDB taxonomy): Bacteria > Acidobacteriota > Terriglobia > Terriglobales > Acidobacteriaceae > Acidiflorens. The sequence goes on from PMBA01000267.1 coordinate 4,177, forward strand.
CCAAGTTGGGAGCAGTAGCAGGATGCCGGATTGCCGTTGCAACTGCCGCTAAACGGAACCTCCGCGTAGTAGGCCAGCGCTGCCAGGGTGGGCTGATCGGTGTAGAGCGTCGAAAGCAGCACGTGAATTCGCGATCCATCTTTCTTCGACGTGAACTTGCAAAACTGGCGCTCCCCGGAAAGACGGAACCAGTTCTGCGGGTCGTCGTTGGTGTTGAAGTAAGGTGCTCGAACATCGACTTCGCCGCCCTTCTTGACGCAATAATTCGCAGCTTTGCTGAGGTCGGCGCCATCCTCCGAGTTCGCAAGCCTGGCGCTCCCGGCTTGGACGGGACGGGCGGCGGGAAGAAAAACCGCAATTGCGAGCGCAATACAAATCATCGTCATCAGTGCGATGAGTGGACGTTTCACGTGGGGCCTCCTGGGAAAAACGGGGAATCGACTTTCTGCCGGTCAGTTTCCTGGCAATCAATCGAGGCCGAAGGTTAACACAAAAACGCGGCGGTTGCCCCTGGCTTTTCCAGAGTCTTAACCACCGGGACACAGACGAGCACAGGGGAAACTCAACCACAGCCGGCGCAGAGATTCACAGAGGGGCCGTGGTCATTCTGCGGTAAGATTGCCCGCACGAGGTGAGCAATGGCCCCCCACGACCACGCTTTCAGACTTCCTTCCGCAACCCGCCGATCGTTTCTCAGCCTGTCCGCTGCCGCATCGGCCGCGCTGGCCTTTCGCATCGTGACCGAACCGATGCTGGCTCGCGCCGCGAGGAACGGCTTGCCGATGGATGGCGTCCGGATCGACGCCAACGAAAACCCGCTCGGACCCTGTGCTTCGGCGCGCGAGGCGGCAGTGGAGGCAGTTTCTCACGGCGGTCGTTATTCCACCTGGCTCACCGACAGTCTGGTGAGCACGCTTGCGGAAAAGGAAGGGCTGGAACCGGACCATCTTCGCGTGTATCCCGGATCGAGCGAACCACTGCATCACACAGTTGCCGCCTTCGCCTCGCCACAGCGCAGCTATGTAACCGCAGATCCGGGATATGAAGCCGGAATGATGGCCGCCAAGGCCATGGGCGTTAGGGTCGTCAAAGTCCCGCTGACGAAAAATTATGCCCACGACGTGAAGGCGATGCTGGCAGCCGCTCCCGATGCGGGCGTGTTCTATGTCTGCACCCCGAACAATCCGACGGGCACGCTCACCAGCCATTCCGATATCGAATATCTGGTCGAGAAAAAGCCGAAGGGTTCCGTCGTGCTGGTCGACGAAGCTTACATTCATTTTGCCGACGCCACTTCGACGATGGATCTGGTGAAAGCCGGCAAGGACGTGATTCTGCTGCGCACTTTTTCGAAGATCTACGGTATGGCGGGTCTGCGCTGCGGCGCGGTATTCGCGCGACCCGACCTGCTGGAGCAAATCGAGAAATACTCGGGCTGGAATGCCATGCCGATCACCGGGGTCGCCGCCGCCAGCGCCAGTCTGAGAGACGCAAAACTGGTGTCCGAGCGCAAACGCATCAATGCCACGGTCCGCGCCCAAGTGTTTGCCTGGCTCGACCACAACGGATATTCCTACGTGCCCTCGGAAGCAAACTTCTTCATGCTCGATGCGAAACGGCCGGCCAAGGTGGCGATCGACGCCATGGCCAGGCAAAATGTATTTATCGGACGCATCTGGCCAGCCTGGCCGACCTGCACGCGCATCACGATTGGGACGGCGCCGGAGATGGAACAATTCCAGACCGCATGGCAGAAGGTGATGTCAGGCGCGGTGACCGCGAGTGTCGGCGCGATGCCGGGTTCGGGAAAACCATGCCAGCGGAAACAGGATCTGGACGGGCTGGTGATCCGCAGTTGACGGGCGCGGGCAAGCTTTTCCGCAGGTGAAGACCGGGCTGGCCTCGTCTTCCACATGCAGGATGCCTGCGGCCGCTAGAGACGCGGCAAGCCGCGTCGCTACCAGAGTCACCTCTGGAGATCACTTCGCATATAAATTCTTTACCACTTCGCCGCCCTTCATCACAAACTTCACGCGCTCCAGAGTTGTCACGTCGGCCAGCGGATCGCCATCGACAGCGACGATGTCGGCCCACTTACCCGGCTCAATGGTTCCGACTTTGTCGGACCATCCCAGCAGATCGGCGTCATTGACGGTCGCGGCCTGAATCGCCTGCAGCGGCGTGAGTCCAAGCTTCACCATGACCGCGAATTCATGCGCGTTGAGGCCGTGCGGATACACGGCGGCATCGGTGCCGAAGCCAATTTTTACGCCTGCGGCAAACGCGCGCGCCACGTTTTTTCGCGCGGCGGGCAGCACTTCGCGTGCCTTGGCAATCAATTCGGCCGGAGTGCCGATTTTCTCGGCGTTCTCCATAAACCAGTCGGCCAGGAAGAGCGTCGGCACAAGATAAGTGCCGTTCTTCTTCATGGTGGCGATGGCCGCGTCGTCGATGTAGGAACCGTGCTCGATCGAATCCACGCCCGCCTCCGAAGCCCAGCGGATGCCCTCGGCGCCATGCGCATGCGCCGCAACCTTGCGGCCAAGCCGGTGCGCGTCGGCCACGATGGCCTTCATCTCTTCGAGCGTGTATTGCGAGGCCTGGGGATTGTCGCCATGCGAGAGAACACCGCCGGTGGCGCAGACTTTGATCAGGTCGGCGCCGTACTTGATGATTTCGCGCGTCTTGTGCTGAACGGCCTCGACGCCGTCGGCCACGCCCTCGGCTTGGACGTGATCCTCAAACGGCAGCAGGTTGTTATCGCAGTGTCCGCCCGTAATGCTCAGAGCAGGACCGCTGACCAGCATGCGTGGGCCGGGAACGTCGCCGGCGTTGATGGCATCGCGCAAGGCGACGTCGGTAAAGCCACTCGCGCCCACGTTGCGGATGGTGGTAAAACCGGCGTCGAGCGTGACGCGGGCGTTGCGCGCTCCGTTCAGGGCCTCGCGGGGCACGGAAATCGCCAGGCGCGAATAGCCGAAGTTGGTAGTCATGGTAACGTGGGTGTGCGCGTCGATCAATCCGGGGAGCACTGTGGCATTGGTGAGATCGACCACCTGCGCTCCGGCGGGAACTTGCGTGTCCGGACCAACACTCGCGATCTTGTCGCCCTGAATCACGATGGTCTGGTTGGCGAGCGTCTTGCCGGTCTTCACGTCGAGCAGGTGTCCGGCGTGGACGACGATTGTCTTCGGAGCAGGAGCAGGCGCCGCTTGCGCCCGGCACACGCCGATACAAGAAAGCGAAAGCACAAACAAATAAAGAAAACGGTCGAGCTTCATTCCATCCCCCAATGAGAATTGAGTCCTGGGCGAGAACCTTACAACCTCCGGGAGGGAGACCGCAAATCGGACACCGATCGTGGATCAGTCTTTGGTTTAAGAACGGTTCGCCACCCGACGGGTCCGTGCTATACAGTCAGTATCTGCTGGAAGCGGAACCGAACGCGATTCGTCGCTTGTATGTCGAAGTCCCGGCGCAAAACGACCCTCCTCTCGCTGGACGACGCGGCGTTTGCCGTCAAACAGCGCAAGCCAGTCCCGCATGGATTCGTGCTCGACGCGATCGCTCCGCTGTCGCCCCGGACTCGCCCGATGTTCGGCTGTCTTGCGATTTACGTTCACGACGAGGTTCAGGAGAAAATAGTCCTCATCCTGCGCGACAAACCCGACCAGACGGCAGACAACGGAGTGTGGCTCGCCACCACCGAAGAGCATCACCGGAGTCTGCGGCGGGATTTCCCGAACATGCGATCCATCCGGGTACTGGGGAAAGAAGTGACGGGCTGGCAGGTGCTTCCGGCCGATGCGCAGGATTTCGAGGAATCGGCGCTGCGCGCCTGCGAACTTGTTCTCGCCAGGGATCCCAGAATCGGAAAGGTACCGGGCGCACGCCGCGCTCCGGCATCGAGAGCCAAGGCAGCGAAACCCTCGCGGCGGGCGAAGGCACCGAAAAAGACCACGAAAGGTCGCGCACGCTAGCGCGGACGCTTCGCTCAGGGAAGCAATCTGACAGCCTGTGACCGATAACCCCGCCAACCCAATCCCGAACGGCGTAAGAGCCATCGCCGCGTTGTTCGCTGTGTGCGGAATTTACCTGAGCATCGCGGGCGGCTTGATGCTGGTTCGCCCCGGCACGATATCGATGTCGGCCGGCGCGCCGCTGCTATTCGGACTGGAACTTTCGGGCCCGTACATGTTCCTGGTCGCGGCCATCGCAGGAGGCGCAATCGCCTGGGGTCTGGTGGAATTCAATAACATCGTCCGGCACGCCGCGCTGCTGATTGCCATCGCAGGAATCGTAATGCTGGTGCCGTCAGTCTCAGCAGCAACCGCGATGGCTCAACCAAAAGCGCTGGCAATCGGCGGCCTGGGGATCATCGTGCGCGTGATGGTCGCGTGGTATCTGTCGCGCGGAGAAATCGTCGAGCAGTTCAAAGTTCCACCAGAAACAAGGTAACGCCAGAGCGCAGGTTAGAGAACAGCCGTCTCCGCGGCATTATTTCTTCGCCTTCACTGGCTCTTTCTGCCCCACCCGCTCGCTGACCTTGAACGTCATCTTCCCCGCTTTCGTATCGGCGTCCACGATCACGTGGTCGCCATGCAGCACGGCGCCGTCCAGGATTTTCAGGGCCAGCGGATCCTGCACCAGCTTCTGAATGGCGCGCTTCAGGGGACGCGCTCCGAAGTTTGGATCGTAGCCTTCGGTGAAGAGAAGTTCTTTGGCGGCGTCGGTCAGTTCCAGCGAAATTTTGCGGTCGGCGAGCAGGCGGCGCAGGTCTTCGAGACGCAGCTCGACGATCTTTACCAACTGCTCCTTGCCGAGCGGATGGAAGATGATGATGTCGTCCACGCGATTCAGAAACTCGGGTTTGAAATGCCCGTGCAGCGCTTCCATCACCTGCTTCGAGGCCTGTTCGAAGCCATCGGCGTCGCGAATGTTCTCCGACTGCAGGTACGCCGAGCCCAGGTTCGAGGTCATGATGATGACCGTGTTCTTGAAATCCACTTTGCGGCCCTTGCCGTCGGTGAGGCGGCCGTCGTCCATGATCTGCAGCAGGATGTTGAATACGTCGGGATGCGCTTTTTCGATTTCGTCGAAGAGCACGACGGCGTAAGGATGGCGGCGTACCTGCTCGGTGAGCTGTCCGCCCTCNNTCGTAGCCGACGTATCCGGGAGGCGCGCCGATCAGCCGCGACACGGCATGCTTCTCCATGTATTCGGACATGTCGATGCGGATCATGGCGCGCTCGTCGTCGAAAAGGAATTCGGCGAGAGCGCGGGCGAGTTCAGTTTTGCCGACGCCGGTCGGCCCCAGGAAAATAAAAGACCCGATCGGCCGTTTCGGATCGCTGAGCCCGGCGCGCGAACGGCGGATGGCGTTGGCCACGCGTTCGAGCGCCGCGTCCTGTCCGATGACGCGCAGCCGCAAGCGGTCTTCCATGTTGATGAGCTTCTTGACCTCGCCCTCGAGCATCTTGGAAACCGGAATGCCCGTCCACTTGGAGACGATGCCGGCGACATCTTCCTCGTCAACTTCCTCTTTCAACATGCGGTGCCCGGTCTTGCTGTCGATCTGCGCGGTGACTTTATTCAACTCTTCTTCGGTGTTGCGGATGAGTCCGTAACGGATCTGCGCCACGCGCTCCAGATTTCCCTTGCGTTCTTCCGCCGCCTCTTCGATCTTGAGCTGCTCGAGCTTTTCTTTCAGGGCGCGGGCTTTCGCGATGACGTCTTTCTCCTGCTTCCACTTCGCCTTGAGCGCGTTCGATTTTTCACGAATGCCGGCCAGCTCTTTCTCGACGTGGGCGAGGCGCTCTTTGGAATTCGCGTCGTCTTCCTTTTTCAGCGCCTGCTTTTCGATTTCGAGCTGCGTGGCGCGGCGTTCGAGCTGGTCGATTTCGGTGGGCATGGAATCGATCTGGATGCGCAGCGAGGCGGCGGCCTCGTCGATCAGGTCGATGGCTTTGTCGGGCAGGAAGCGGTCGGAAATGTAGCGATGCGAAAGCGTCGCCGCCGCGACGATGGCCGAATCCTTGATGCGGACGCCGTGGTGCACTTCGTACTTTTCCTTCAGGCCGCGAAGAATCGCAATCGTATCTTCGACGTTGGGCTCGCCCACGAACACGATCTGGAAGCGGCGTTCGAGCGCCGCGTCTTTTTCGATGTACTTGCGATATTCGTTGAGCGTGGTGGCGCCGATGGCGCGCAGCTCTCCGCGAGCGAGCGCCGGCTTCAGCATGTTGGAGGCGTCGATGGCGCCTTCGGAGGCGCCGGCTCCGACCAGCGTGTGCAGCTCGTCGATGAAAAGGATGATCTTGCCCTGCGAGTCTTCGATTTCCTTGAGCACAGCCTTCAGCCGGTCTTCGAATTCGCCGCGATATTTCGCGCCCGCGAGCATGGCTCCCAGATCGAGCGATACCACGCGCTTATTTTTCAGGACTTCGGGCACATCACCGGAAATGATGCGCTGGGCGAGGCCTTCGACGATGGCCGTCTTGCCCACTCCGGGCTCGCCGATCAGCACGGGATTATTTTTGGTGCGCCGCGAAAGTACCTGCACCACGCGGCGAATTTCTTCGTCGCGGCCGATCACGGGATCGAGTTTGCCGCGCCGCGCCTGCTCGTTCAGATCGCGGGCATAACGCTCCAGCGCCTGGTACTTCGCTTCGGGATTCGGGTCGGTGATGCGCTGCGATCCGCGCACCGCGGTGAGCGCCTTCAGGATGGCGTCGTGGGTCGCGCCGTGACGCGCCATCAGTTCCTGTGCCGAATCGCGCTTCAGGTCGGTCAACGCCAGCAGTATGTGCTCGGTCGAAACGTATTCGTCCTTGAAGGTGTCGGCTTCCTTGAACGACTTCTCGAGCACCTGGTTGACCTGCGACGACATGGCCGGCTGGTTCGCGCCGCTGCTGCCCGAGACCTTCGGCAGCTTTTCAATTTCTTTATAGAGGTCGCTGAGCACGGCCTGCGGCCCGATGCCGATTTTTTCCAGCACGGGCGTGACGATGCCTTCTTTGTCTTCGATTAATGCGGCCAGCAGGTGCAGCGGCGCCATCTCCGGATTGCCGTGCTCGGAAGCAAGCTCGTTCGCGCGCTGGATCGCTTCCTGCGCTTTAACGGTGAATTTTTCCCAACGGATTGGCATGGATTAACTCCCTGGTTTTGCAATTTTGTAATCGAGCAATTTGGCAATCTGGCGTCCGCCGCTTACCTCTCCAATTACAAGACTACCCGATTACCAAGTGACAAAATGAAACGGGAGGCGCTGTCTCTCGCCTCCCGCTGAGTTTACAGCTGCCGGGCTTCGCCCAGCGGACGGGGCATAGCCCGTCACAATACGAGCTATCAGGCCGCCACTTTGGCGTTCTTCGGCTCTTTGCTTTCCAGCGTCTTCTGGCTGCCTACGTTTACTCTGATCTGCTTCGGCTTGGCTTCGGCTTTCTTCGCCAGCTTGACCTTCAGCACGCCCTTGTCATAGTCAGCCTGGACGCTTTCCTGGTCGACGGTGTTCGGCAGTGTGAAAGTGCGGGTAAAGCTGCCGTACTGGCGCTCCACTCGGCGGTAGTTCTCTTCTTTCTCTTCCTTCTCGAACTTGCGCTCGCCGTGCACGGTCAGCGTGTTGTTCTCGATGCGGACGTCGATATCTTTCTCATCGATTCCCGGCACCTCGATCTTGAGCGTAACGCTGTGCTCGTCTTCGTAAACGTCCACCGGAGGCGCAAATGCGGTCGTGGTCAGAGATTCATCCTGCCCTTCCGGCCCACGTGGGTCGCGGAACAAACGGTTCATGCGGTCCTGGAGAGTGACGAACTCACGGAAAGGGTCCCAACGGGTAATCATGGTCATGACTTAAATCCTCCTACTTGTTGATTCGGGGAGCTATCGGAAGCTCCCGGGTTGTAATCAGTGTCAATAGATCATAAAATCTTAGTGTGTTGTTGTCAACTATTAAATTATTCTTATTTTTCAATTACTTACAGTCAGTATCAGGCACTGGAGGTAGCTGGTTTCAGGCACATTCAACAAGATTGGATGGTCTTTTGCCGCCCCGCGGTGCTCGACGATTCGCAGCGATTTGTGGGCGTCCTGGGCGGCGGCGGCCACGACTTTGAGGAACTCGGGCGAACTGACGTGGAAGGAGCAGGAGCAGGTGACGAGAATGCCTCCGGGACGTAGCATTTTCATGGCGCGCAGGTTGAGTTCCTTGTAGCCGCCCAGGGCTTTTTCGAGGTCGCGCTTGGTCTTGGCGAAGGCGGGCGGATCGAGAACGATGGTGTCGTAGCGGCGGTTCGCCGCGGAGTACTCCCTTAAGAGGTCGAAGGCGTTGGCCTCGATCCACTCCAGTTCGCGCCCGTTGAGAGCCGCGTTCTTCTCCGCCATCTCGAGCGCGGGACGCGAGCTGTCGACTCCGGTGACGCTCGAACACCTTGCTGCGGGGTGCAGAGAAAGGTGCAGGGCAAACCCGCCCTGGTAGCAGAATGCGTCGAGGGCTTCGCCGTGCGCGTATCGGGCGGCGGCGGCGTAGTTTTCCCGCTGATCGAGAAAAGCTCCGGTTTTTTGACCTTCGAGGCCGTCGTAGTGGAAGCGAACGCCGTTCATGTTGAATTCGGTCGAAGTCTTCTCTCCCCAAAGCAGTCCGGACTGCCGAGGGGGGAGTTGTTCAAGTTCCCGTATGCGGCCATCAACGCGCTCCACAATTCCCGATAGGATTCCCGCCGGTTGCAAATCTTCGCGCAGAGCTTTCACGATGGCTTCGCGCACAGGTGCAGCATCAATGGCCTGAGTCAGAATTTGTACCGAGACCACGTCGTTATAGCGATCGACGATGAGGCCGGGAAGAAAATCGGCTTCGCTGAAGACGATGCGGTAGGCGTCAGTATTCGAGACCAAGTCGTTTTCCTTGCGGTAGGCAATGGCGGCGCGAATGCGCTCGGCGACCAAAGCGGGGAGATCGGCAACGGAACCGTGCGAGATCATGCGGATTGCGATCTGCGACGACGAACTGTAGAGCGCGGTGCCAAGGAATTTACCGCGCGGATCGAGGACGCGGACGACGGCACCGGGCGGCACGTTTTTTTCTTCGGTAATGTCGGAGCGATAGACCCACGGGTGCCGGCCCTGAAGGCGGGCGACTCCTCGGATGGAGAGCTTTACGGAGGGCTCGGCGTGCTGGGCGGGAAGGGCGCGTGGCTTCGGCATGGATAGATGGTATCGCGAGGGGCTGCGCTGCAACCGGGGAAAGCGAGCGCTGCCGAATCCGACTGCCAACTGAAGACTTCCGTTAGAATCCCCCCGTGTCCATTCGGCTGCAGATTGAAGCGACCCGCGGCGCCGCGCGCGCCGGCAAGCTCATCACTCCCCATGGAGAAGTGGAGACGCCGGTGTTCATGCCGGTCGGGACGCTGGCTTCGGTCAAGGGCGTCTCGCAGGATGTGCTGGAAGAACTCGGGGTCCAGATTCTGCTGGCGAACACCTACCATCTGTTTCTGCGGCCTGGAGTTGAAACTGTTCGCCGGATGGGCGGGCTGCATCGGTTCATGGCGTGGGATCGGGCCATTCTTACGGATTCAGGCGGATTTCAGGTTTTCAGTCTGAACGATCTGCGCAAGGTGAGCGAAGAAGGCGTAGCGTTCCGGTCGCACCTGGACGGGTCGTCTCATTTCTTGAGTCCGGAAAAAGCTATGGAGGTGCAGATCGGGCTGGGGGCTGACATCATCATGGCTTTTGACGAATGCACCGAGTATCCGGCGGATGCGGCGCGGGCGCGGGCCTCGATGGAACTGACTCTGCGCTGGGCGGCGCGCTGCAAGAATTATTTTGAAGAGCACAAGCGGGAAGTGCCGTGGGTCGGCAATTCCCATCGAAAACAGCCGCGTCCAAGCACAGAGGCCACCCAGGCTTTGTTTGGCATTGTGCAGGGCGGGATGGACGCTGAACTGCGGCGCGAATCTGCGGCGCGAACCATCGACATCGGCTTCCCGGGATACGCCATTGGCGGGCTTAGCGTTGGCGAACCGCGCGAGCTTACTCGCGATATTGTCCTGTCCACCCTTGAGCATCTTCCCTCCGGCCAGCCGCGTTATCTCATGGGGGTGGGCACTCCCGAAGAAATTGCGCAGTACGCACAGTCGGGCGTGGACATGATGGATTGCGTGCTTCCCACGCGCGCTGCGCGCCACGGGCTGCTGTTCACTTCGGAAGGCAAAGTTTCGATCAAGCAGGCGCGGTACGCGCAGGACGAAAGCGCGCTCGATCCCGCCTGCGACTGCCGTGTTTGCCAGCGTTATTCTCGGGCCTACCTGCGCCATCTTTATGCTGCGAACGAACTGCTGGCCCAGGTTTTGAATACCGTCCACAACCTGCACTTTTATCTGGCAACGATGCGGACTGTCCGGGCATGGATTCGGTCGGGGCAGACGGCGTTGCAGCCATAACTACTAAGGTTGCGGTTGAGGACGGGGAAGGCGCTCGCCCTTGGGATGTGAGGCTGCAATTCTGGATCGCGAAGCCACGCTAACTCTGCGGCCACGGGGCGGCCTCCACAAATTCGGCGAACCGTCCTTGACACCCAGCGAGCCGTCCGGCATTCTATTTAACTTGGGGATAAGGTGCGTTTCTTTCTGTGCCGGTCCGGGCGAAACCGGGGCGTCGGCATCGCCGGGTTCCAGCCAGCAAGCTGTGCTTCTCCGGCCATAGAGGAAAAAATCCCGCGGTTACGCGAAAAGAGTTCAGCGGCGAGTTTCAAGCAGAGAAAGTTGAGCGGCGAAAGAAGCAAACTTGTGCCGAGGTCCGCTCGGCCCGGCCCTTGAGGGGGCATTCGGCTAGCTCGCTTTTAGTCGGCTATTTCGTTACAGAGGATCAACTTGGCGGTGGAAATGATTTTGTCCGGCATTCCCGGCGGATTGGCGTTGTGGTTGCAATTGCCAGGAGGCACCAGTCTGCTTGGGCTAGCGCCCCTGCTGTTCATTTTTGCGATTTTTTACTTTCTGCTGATCCTGCCGCAGCAGCGGAAGCAGAAGAAGTGGCAACTCATGCTGAGCGAGTTGAAAAACGGGGACAGGATCGTAACCAGCGGCGGCTTGCGCGGAACGATCATCAGCCTCAAGGACGACGCGCTGACATTGCGCGTGCCGCCCGATAATGTGAAGCTTGAAATCAGCCGCGCATCGGTGGTATCGGTGACGACGGCGGAAGAGGGAAAGTCGTAGAGAGCTGCGAGCCACGAGCTCGAAGCCTTCTGCTTGCACACGGTTTTTCATGAATAAGAACCTGAGTTGGAAGTTGGCGGTCATCGTCGGGATCCTGCTGGTGTTTCTGGCGGGGATCTTCGGCATTCCGAAGGAATGGTCGGGCAAAGGTGTGCTGGCATCGGTCACGGACCGCATTCACCTGGGCCTTGACCTTCGTGGTGGGACGCACCTGATCCTGCAGGTGCAGGTCAACGATGCGGTGAATGTCGACTCGGACAACGCGCTGGCGCGGCTCAAGGAAGACCTGCGGACGCGCAAGATCGATTACGCCGACATTGCCAAGCCGGATGCGGTGAACCATCCGGAAACGATCGTGGTCAAGGGCGTGCCACCCGATCAGACGAGCGCTTTCAAGAGCATTATTTCCGACCGGCTGCCGGAGTACGACGCCACTTCGGGGGCGGAAAATTCGTGGACAGTTGCGATGAAAGCGCAGAACCTCGCGGACCTGAAGAACCGCGCGGTTTCGCAGGCGATCGAGACCATCCGCAATCGGATTGATCAACTGGGCGTGAGCGAACCAGTGATCCAGGAACACGGCCTCGGGCAGTATCAGATTCTGGTGCAGTTGCCGGGCGTGGACGATCCGGCGCG
>PMBA01000021.1 GCA_003152795.1 Acidobacteriaceae bacterium
AGTTGGTAGAGCAGCCGATTCGTAACGCACTCAGCCTTGCGTATGTTGTTGTGGAGTATGGTGGGTTCAGGGTGGTTTTTGGGGGTTTTAGGGTGTCCCTGAGCACCGTTTGTACAGCGTTTTGTACAGCAACTTGACTAGCCGATTTCAGATCGGCTGGTCTTGAGTTTCGGCATCACATTTCTTCTCCTTGTGCACCGCCTCCCGACCTCGCAGAAGGAAGCACCGAATCGTTGCCGATCCGGTGCTCAGGCGTTCACGTCAGAGTTCACGCAGCAAGAGTTTTTGGAGCGGTTCGGCGCTTCACTCGGTTGTTGTACGGCTTGCGCTGCATCGGCACGGGCTCCCCACTCTTGAAACATTTGCCCAACTGACGTAGGCGATTGTTCATTCGAGCAAATCTGGCGTGGGTTGTCCGAAGGAATCGAGCGGCGTCAGTCTGTGTGCCAGTCGCGAGGGTCGCTCCTATCGCTGGCAACACATCGGAGTCCTCACGGGATACGAAATCCGTGAATTCCGTAATCCTGTGGCGATCCTGCGCCCTCTTCTCCGCTTGTTCAGAGGATTTCCTGAGGCGCTTCGAGTGCTCATGGCAGTACTCGTCGTTTACCTGATCTCGGTTCTCGACATCCATTTGCCCGGATAACGACAAGTTCCCTGTGCGGCACAGCGGATTCTTCTTACTGGCCAAATACATAGTCCGGAATTTGTTCATGAGACACAGGTTGATGTAGTTCAGGAACCGACGAACGTTCGCGCCGTAATGCTTGGAAGGATCGAAAGTCTGAACGATGTCCTGCTTGCCAGCCGTCCGGTACTTCGACGTGGGCGGTAGATACCTCATGTGAATCAGCAGGTCTTGCGTCCAATCCTCCAAATCCTCCGGCTGCGCCGACTCGTCTGAGTGCTTCCTGACCCAGTTGCGGATGTAATGCGGGAACCGTTGGTCGAACTCATCGAAGTCTTTCGGAATGACGAATCCGTCGTGCCCGACGTAGCGGCCATCGGTGATCGTGAACGGTTCGGTTTGCTTTTTTTCCACAGGAAAATCGGTGAAAACAACAGGTTGGTTTTCAGCGGTTGCGGTATTGCTCAACATGGAGACACCTCTTTCGAAAGGAAATGAATTCATGCGAGCAAGCGTAAGGAAGGGTCGGGATGAGTTGGCTGGGAGAGTTCAGGCTGCGCTCTGTCTGGCTACCAAGAAAGAGGCAGAGCATATCGTTAATGCGGTGGTCTCGTGCCTTGAATGCACGTTGCTGAACCACCTCGCCACAGACGGGTTCACACTAAAGCTAAATAGCTTCGGCAAATTCTCCATCCGGCACAGGCCGGGAATTCTCAGGAAGATTCCGTTCACGGGAAAGATCATCCTGACGAAGGGGAAAAGGAAGATCAGATTCATCAGCTTGGGGACACTTCGCCAACGGGAACCAACAGACAGTTAGTGTTCGAAACGGGAATCCTGAAATTTCAAAGCGCGGGTTCCAGCCGCAGGTTCAATTCACCGCAGCAGCACCGCTTGTGCTTCTTGCCGGAGCCGCAGGGACACGGGTCGTTCCGCCCGACCGTAGGAGTGCCGCGCCGTGGTTCAATCGTGTGGGCACTCGCACTGACCTACCGATGCTCCCTGAAATAGCGATACGCCCCCAACAGCCCCGCCGCCATGTAGGCGATTACTTCTTCACGCTNNCTCCTCGTCGTTGACAAGCTCAGCCCAGCCGTCGTGCCGCATGTGCATGCCCCGCATGAAGCCGTGAGCCCAGTCGTTGCCCCGCGCAATGCCATTCTCGTCCTCCAGCAGGATCGGCAGGTAGACCACGCCCTTGTTCAGTGCTGCGGCGATGGTGTTCCAGTGCCGCATCATCAGTCCCAGAATCTCATTGGCTTCGTCGAGGCTTGTGAACTCGCAGGCGTCCGACATCAGTCCACCGAAGACCTCCGGGTAGTACTCGCTCGGCATCACGACCTCTGGCCCCGCGATGAGGGCGGCGAAGAATCCGTCCAGTTCCTCGACGTTCATCGCCCTGCCTCCCTTGCAGCTTTTGAGGAAGTCTCCGAGGCGGTCAAGCTCGGCGTCGGTCAGCGGCTTGTTCTGGGTGAAGGTTCTCATGGGCATAGCGAAAATTCTTGGCGACGGATTACGATACCACCATCGATTCGCTGCGGTCTTCGTTCCGCTATGCGGCGGTAATGAAGGGCCGACCCAGTTGAAACTCAACCTCAAGGCCCCCGTCAACCGCTCGGATGCATGATTCTTTTCTTCGATATCGATCATCAGAAGCACTAATGAGTCGTCACAATCGGAGGGTACAACTGTGAACGTGTTTGGAGCATTCGTATTTCTTGCAGGTTCCTTGCTGGGGGCACAGCACAGCTCTGCGCAAGCCACCTCTACTTCTCCGTTGACCGCAGTGGATCATGTTGACCTCCGCCGCTACGCCGGCAAATGGTACGAAATTGCTCGTTATCCGAATCGCTTCCAGCGCAACTGTCAATCCGACACGACTGCTACCTACACGCTGCGGGATGACGGAAGGGTCCAAGTCGTGAATGCCTGCCGTGAGAAGAATGGGAACATAACAACCGCTCGGGGCACGGCCAAGGTCGTGGACAAGAAGACCAATGCCAAGCTGAAAGTGACATTCTTCTGGCCGTTCTACGGCGACTACTGGGTTGTTGGGTTGAGCCCAGACTACCAATACGCGATTGTGGGTGAACCTAGCCGGAAGTACCTGTGGATCTTGAGCCGCGCACCCATCATGGAGGAAACCACGTATCAGGAGGTTCTGAGGCTGGTTGAGACGCTAGGGTACGAGCAGGGGAAGTTGCAGAAGACGAACCAATCCGTACAGGGAAGCTGAGGCGAGGGAATCCACTTTCGGACGATCCCATACTCGATGACTACGCATCGCATAACAGCGAAGCCTCAGGAAGCCGCTGCTGCGGGCGCGTGGCTGCCCGGAGGACGTTTGGGTCGGCTCCGGCGTATCAGAGGTGCTGGCAGCCTTTGTGGCCAGTCTGGCGACCCATGTAGGGGACGAACCGCCTAGCTGTCGAGGTCGCGGCATGGGTGTTGCACCGGGTCATGGGGGCTCAGCAACTCCTCGCGGATCGCGTCGAGCACTTCCTTGGCTAACAACTGGGCTTCGAGGGCACTTTCGTAGTAGCCAAGCTCGCTGGCCGCGAGGACGACTTCCAGATGGTTGTCGAGTTCACGGATCAACAGGTTGATCGGTACCCGCAATGGCGCGGTCGCTGNNGCTGCTCATGCCCGACTCCCGCTTAAAAAGGGCCGCGCCTCCGTGACCTTGGACACAGGATGGAAATCAGTAGATAGGTCTTAGAGTCTTGGGCCCGTGGGTACGGAAGGGACCCAATGCGCCGTCTTTTTGACTTTGTAAGTGACGGTATGGCGCACCGGATGCTGGTCCGGCTCACTGTTCGCTACCGTACACTCGAAGTTGCGGTGGGACAAGTGCTATTCGTGGTTCGGAGTCATATTCGACGAAGCTTCAACTGAAATAGGTGTTGTTACAACTTCGCTTGGCTCGGAACCTACTTCCCCATGGTTGAGCGAATGCGGCTGGCTCCGCCAGTTCAACTCCTCCAGTCGCCTTCGCATCGCACTCCGTCAGCCGGGCAACTGTGTGCCGTTTGATGAGAGAGTCCAACGGGAACACCGCTGCCGCCGTGGTGGCGTCTGATGGGGGTCTCGTGCCACAAGTTCAATCGGCAGGAGCCTAAAGATGATTGAAGACCGAGTGGGCAAACTGTTCGTCTCTTCACCACACTCTGATACCCGTTGGTCGCTGGAGCGAAGAGTGTGATCAGGCAGGTTGCAAGGTTGAGTTGCCCATTCAACTCTGCCCATTGGAGGTAAAACCGCACCGCTCTGATGCAGGGGGGCCTACACCAGAGCGTCAGAGACCGTTCTTGGCTTCGAGAATAATCCCTCGCCCCCTTGGCAACAGGAGAAATTCAGGGGCGAGGGCTCGCATACCCTACGGCAAGTAGTAGCGGAATGAAGTGAAGAACATATTCTCGACCCCGTGCGGCGCACCGACTGTGCCTGACCATGCGCCACGGGTCAAGTAGGAATACTGCGGGCCGAGTTGCAGCCTTCCTTTGGGACCGTTATACAAGCGAAGCCAGAAGCCCATGCTGCCCTCGATCAGGCTCTGCGTGTCGGCACTGCAATTCGCCAAGCCGCCGAAACCGAACCCCGTGCCCGACCCCGGCAAGGTTTCGGAATAACAGCCCGACGTATTGAAGAGCGGAGATCCATACCCAACTGGCTTGCCGGAGACAGGGTCAAGCTGCCAATGCCGTTTCACGTATTCCTCGCCCCCGTTGAGGTAGATGTCAAATCTGGGCATGTGATATTCCAGCGTGACCAGACCCTGATAGCTGCGCAGAGGTGCTAGTGTGCCATCGGCATTCACCGTGGCATCCGGCAGACTCGCAGTGCCGTAGCGGCCCACGCCATTTCCGGTCAGGGCATGCAGGCCGAAATCCAGGTGCTTCGCAACTGTGAAACGGGCGTTAGCACCGATTCCCCCGCCATTCTTCGAGCTGTTGTAGGCGCCTTGCGTCGAAGAGATGCCGCCGTTGCACAGCGCCGGGTCGGCAGGTGGCTCTTCGCAAGGATAAACGCGGTCGCCCAGTTCACGGTTCGCAATCAGATTGCGAATGTGCCCGGAGCATCGGTACCGCAGCCCTTCGGCGGCAAGTACCGCCAGATTCAGGTCTATGTCGATCCCGTAAAGTTGCAGGCCCATCAACTGAGTTTGATGGACGTTGTGCGCACGGTGAATGACGCGAATACGATACTACCGGCCGGCGATGTGCGCATCGGACCGAAAGACTACAACATTTACACCAATAGCCAACTCCCGACCACGGAGGAAATTAACCGGCTGCCCCTGAAGTCCGAAGGCAACGCCGAATTGATGGTGGCCGATGTCGGTCACGCGGTCGATGGGGCTGCCATTCAGACCAACATCGTTCGCGTGGACGGGCAAAGATCGGTTTATCTTCCGATTCTCAAACAGGGTGGAAACAGCAACACCATTGCCATCGTGAACGGGATCAAGACGTCGGTGGGCAACCTGGTCGACGTACCGAAATCGCTGGTGACGAAGGTCGTGTTCGATCAGTCGGTTTTCGTGAAGACAGCGATCTCTAACCTGGGCAGCGAAGGCGGCATTGGTTTGGTGTTGACCGCCCTCATGATCCTGATATTTCTCGGCAATGTGCGCGCAACTCTTGCCGTGATGCTTTCGATTCCACTCTCCGCGCTGGCTGCGTTCCTCGCCATCAATGCCAGCGGGGGATCGATCAACACCATGGTTCTGGGAGGACTGGCACTCGCTTTCTCGCGACTGATCGACAACTCAGTGGTGGTGCTCGAAAACATCTTCCGCCATCTGGAAATGGGAGAAACGCCTGAAGTTGCAGCCGAGAAGGGAGGCAGTGAGGTCGCGATGCCGGTGTTGGCCGCAACCTTCACCACGGCTATTGTCTTCTTCCCGGTTGTTTTCCTTTATGGAGTGAGCCGATTTCTGTTCACAGCCCTTGCCGTTGCCGTCGTCTTTTCCTTGTTTGCTTCTTACGCGGTAGCCATGACGGTGGTGCCGCTGTTTTGCGCTCGTTTCATCAAATCGGCACACGGCGAGGCGGCGCACCATCCCGGAAATACCGTGTTCGAACGTTTTGTGCGGCGGTTTAATCGCCGCTATGACCGGATGCTTATGCGTTACGACATCGCCGTGAGGCGCAGTCTGCTTCGCCCTTTGGGGACTGTGGTCGGAATTCTTGGTATTTGTCTGTTCAGTTTCGCGCTATTTCCGTTCATGGGGCTGGGCTTTTTCCCCCGCACCGACCCAGGCCAGTTTGTGATCAACCTCAAGGCTCCCACCGGCACGCGCCTGGAATTGACCAACCAGTACATCAAGCACGTAGAAGCCGACATTCGCGAGGTGGTTGCGCCGCGAGATCTGGACATGATCGTTTCGAACATCGGTATCACTCCTGATTTCTCGGCGATCTATACCAGCAA
>PMBA01000056.1 GCA_003152795.1 Acidobacteriaceae bacterium
GGTTAAGGTTTCGTCAAACTGAGATACCCCACCGCTTCTGCTGCTTGACTTCTACGGTTTGTCAAAGAGCCGCCGAAAATGGGTTGGCGGGATATGGGTCCGTCTCTGGAGACGGGCGCAGTTTTCGATGCTGCACTTGGTGGATATTGGCACCGATTACGGTGCAGGTCTGTGATGGGGGTACAGGAAATATGTGATGAAAAAAAGGCCGGGGGCCGGTTTCAGGGGCAGGGCGGTGTAAGCTCGGTGCCCCTCGCCTCGCCAAGCGAGCGTCGTGGAGCGGCTACGTGAATGAGCGTGCTCTAGTGCGCCGTCACCGCAGCCTGAGTGAGCCGTTTTCGAGAAGCCTCATTCTCTTTGGCTTCGGCGCTCGCTTCCAGAGCCATGTCCCGTGCTCCAAATCCAACGTCGATCTTCTTCAGAAAATCGTTCGGAGGGGTGCCGCCGGCAAAAATCCACACAAAATCATTCTCAATTTCCTGCCGCATGCCGTCCACATCCAACACCACAGAAGTTTCCGTGAATTCCACCGGTTTTGAGTTGAACAGTACGTTCACTTTCCGTTTGCGTATGAAGTCCTCGATACGTTGAGAATTGCGTTCCTTGATGCGGGCGAAAGCGGCTTGGCGGTAGGAGAGTGTCACCTTGTTTCCAGCCTGACTGGCCAGTCCCATGGCCGCCTCAACCGCGCTGTCGCCGCCTCCAACTATCAGGATTTGCTTATTGACGTAATGATCCGCTTCGATCAGGCGGTACATCACTTTGGGCAGTTCTTCGCCGTTCACCCCCAGTTTTCGCGGAGTGCCTGTGCGTCCCAGCGCCAGAACCACGGCGCGGGCACGGAATTGGTTGTTTATGGTCACAACGGTAAACACGCCGTCCGCGCCTTTCCTGATGTCTTCGACCTTTTCGTCGGTGCGCACGTTAAAATCCGCGCGGTTGAGAACCACATCCCAGAAAGCAAGCAGAGCCTCCTTGGAGAGTTCGGTTTTCTTGAACTTTCCNNGGATACTTTGCTACGGTGCCACCAATTTCGTCTCGCTCCAACGTGACATAGTTGAGTTTGTGCTCGATGGCCCGGAGCGAGGCACTGATCCCCGCCGGTCCGGCCCCGACGATCAACACATCGAAGACATCGGAAGGGGTTTGGGCGGTTCCACGGGCGGTAATCCGAGCGACGATCGTATCCACGCAATCGCGGCCCTGGTTGACGGCGTTCTTGATCAGAGCCAGACCGCCCAGTTCGCCAACAATAAAAAGATTCTCGATACTCGTTTCATACTCGGGCGTTAAGCGTGGCATGTCCGCGGCCATGGCCGGGCTGGCCAGGACCATCGTGATCGCACCTACGGGACAGGCGTCGGCGCAGAGCGCATGGCCGATACATTTGTGACCGTTAACGATCGCGGCCTTGCCTCCAATCATGGCAAGCACGTCGCCCTCTGGACAGACGGAGGTGCATCCGCCGCAACCCAGGCACCATGCGGTGTCAATATGAGGATGTTGCGATTTGGGCCCGTCGGAAAACAGGGCTCCCTTGGCGGCAGAGGCGCGCGCCTGTTCCTCCTGTTTCTTGAGACTCTTTAAATAGCCGCGCACGAAAAAGATTCCCACGATGGCGGCGATTGCCAATGCGACGAGCGTATCCATTAAAAGCGCTCCATGCCAAGGTGGCGCATCAGAAATATCCCATCATCACAACCAGCACGATGTGGACGATCGCCAGCAGCGCAAATGTGTAGCTGAACGGTCGGTGTACGACGTGCCAGAGATGGAACACCTTTTGGGAGCAGGAAAGAAACAGCACGCGCTTGGCGATGGCCGCCTCTTCGCGCGCAACCGCAACCGCCCGCTCCAGATCGGGATGACTTGTCTTTCGCAAACCGCCCAGCGTGAAAAGCTGCTCGACGAAGCCGAGGTGCCGCCTTCTCAAGGTGGCGATCTTGAAGATGCGGCTTAGATCGAGCAGCATCATGTAGACGAGCGCGACGACGGTCGGCAAATTCTGTACGCGCTCCGCAGAAGGCAGACTGAGCAACGCTCTCAAATCGGACTGAGGAAGAATCTTCTGCTCCGCCAGTTGTTCTCCCAACTGGGCCTGGATGTCCTGCACTTCTTTCAGCGAAAGCTCGGCCGCATTCAAGCTTCTTGGAATCTGCCCGTAGAGATAGCGTCCGACGACTCCGCTGAGGGAAACGGCGAGCATGATCCAAAACGCGATGCCGGCAAAGCCGCGAAACTTGAAGGCCGCGTGCAAAGCAATGACGAACGGCGCCGCAAGTCCCAACAGCACGTGGTTGTCCATCCAGTGCCGCGAACTCCCCTGCCGCGCCAGCCAGGCCCAGCGCTTGCGCAGGGGATAGAGAAAGATACAGAGGAACATCGCCAGCCCCAACATGCCGAGTTTGACTCCGATCACTCCGCTGGGCTTCAGCAAGACGTGTTTGGGGGAAAACGGCCGCTCGGTAGAACTGAGCGCGTAGTAGTTGAAGCCGTATGCGAAAATCCCGGCGACGAGCGCGATGGCAATCAGGTATCCCAGGAACAAACGGGTGCGATGACCTTTTTCGACATCGGCCACAGGCTTTGCCGTGGCGGTGGCTAGACGAGCGTTGGCTGCGGCTGCGGCGTTAGTGCTCATTTTGTGGCGACCTGCTCCTCGGTGCTGACTTCGAACCTCTTGTAGTTCGTGAATTCATGCGTGTTCCGCCAATGTTGACGGGGCGTTTCCACTTCGACGATAGCCCGCGACGGAAACCAATACGTTTTCTCAGGGTCATGAAAGAGAACAGGGGCAAACTCCACATCCGTTTGGAGCGTGTTCAGTCCTACGTCCGCCATGGTGTTGTCGATCCCAGCGGAAATTCTGGCGATGACAGCAGTGTCCGTGTCGATCCAGGCGGTGCCGGAAAGTTCCAGCGGATATTCCCGCCCGCGCAGCGCCAGCGCCGCCGGCGTGCGCGTGCCGCGAATATGCCGGAAGGCAATTTTGGTCAGCCGGTGGCCATTCACTACTTCCTCCCCGGTTGTGTTGAATTCGAAACTGTTGGCGTAGAGCGGATGGAACACGAGAAACAGCGTGGCAAAGCCGTTGCTCACCAGCATGGAACGATTTTTCTTGTCGGCCTTGGCTTGATGTACTGGCAGCCGCGACTCCGACAGGTTCAACTCGCCGCCCGAGTTGCTCAGCATCACCAGATAGTCGTAGGTGGATTCTTCTTTGAGATCGATCTTGTCTTTGCCGTTATTCTTGAATTTTTCCTGGAGCACTTTTTCGGAGCACCGTACGTCGGAGAATCGGTCGAGATAGTCCGACATTTGCTCACCGGTACGCTGTAGCAGGTCCTGAAGTTTGCCGGTGCCAGAAGGAGCCGGGGCATCGCTTCCCAGGCAGAACCTGGCGCAGGTGAGTATGATGAGCGCCGTGCGCACGAACCGCTTCGCGATTTGGGTTTGTCCGATCATTGTTTGTCTGGTCATTTTCCGTTTGATCATTGGCGAGCCTTGTTCTTCGAATCAAACCGGTAGCCGATCGAGAACAGCCATTGTTCATAGTTCATCTGGCCGCGGTTGACAGTGAAATTTCCCTGGATGTAATAGTGCGGCCCCAGATTCGTTTCCCAGGTGCTGGTGAGAAAGCGCGAGCGGCTGGCCGTGGTTACCGCGGAAGTGAAATCCTGCTGCCCCGCCAGGAATTCCAGACGCAGGTTTTCGCTCATCTGGCGGGAGAGCGAAATTGATTCATAAGATCCACTGCCGAACGAACTGTTAAAACGCGCATAGTTCGCCGAGGCGCGGAGGTGCAACACTGGCAGCTGATTGAACGTCATGCCGAACATCTTGTTGAGCGATGAACTCGTGTCCCCGGTGCGACTGCTTTTCCCGAGAGTTGTAGACAGGAATACCTGCCTTGCCACCTCTACCCGTGCGCCCACGCTGAAGCCCTGGAACAGGAACTTGTCGCACAAACTGGTGGCGCCAATGCATGCCGTATTAAAGGTCGGAACATCGCGATAATAATTATGGTTAAGATCGATTTCCAGCCGTCTGACAGGTTGCACGCGTACCGTGAAAAAGCTGCGGCCCAGCCCCAGTCCGGGCGCCGCGGTTTGCGTATTGCCAGCTGGACTATCAATTTGCGCCGCCTCATACACGGCAAACCGGCGGCTGTAGGAGACGGTGTCTTCAAAAAACACAAAGGGACGGTTCATCGTCCAGTTGACCAGGTTGATGCCCGCACCGGACGTGCTGCTGTAATGCCAGGCGTTGTACTCACCACCGTCAAAATTAACGAAACCGCCGCCGATTACACGATTCGGGCTGTAATCCCACGAAGTCGGATCGGGCGTGGAGCCGCCAAAAATTCCCACGGTCGTGCCCTTCGACAGTCGCTTTCCAAAATATCCGCCATCGATCGTATCCAGGCTTGAAGCCCACGGCAGGTACAGGCGTCCAACCCCCGCTACCAGGCTGGAATTCGGATTGTCGTAGGTCAAGCTCAGGTGATAGGTGTGGTTGATCAGGTCCTGTATGGTTTGGATGCCAGTCGCGTTTTGCGAAGTGAAGCGGCCGCGGTAGTATCCGCTCAGATTCCAGTAGGTGCCCCCGATGCGGGTGATGTCGCCGCGAAACGCGAACCCCAGATTCGTACTGGTCATGCTGGAAGTTCCCTGGCTCATGGTGGTGATGTAATCGAGTCCGATTCGTCCGCGCGCGCGATTCACCGAGGGCAGCGGAGGACGCGGCACTTCTTCGCGCGCTTCTTCATCCAGGGTGTCGCCTTCGCTGAAGGAAACCACCGCCGGGTATTGCCGCGTCGAACTCAATGCGCGATGCGCCACCAGGGCCTCGGCATCTGCGCTCGAAAGATAGGCCAAGTCTCCGGCCTTCACTGGACGCCTGGGAGTGTGAATATCGGTTACTGCTGAAGTTTCTGCGACGCCACTGACTTCCAGTTCCGCCACCACCTGCGGATCGGCAGCGCTGGCGCTGTCCCCTTGCCGCGCGGGCAAGTTCGTGTCTTTCACTTCCAGCTTCATGCCTTCGGCCAGACCCTGGGCGCGCCCGCCTTCGAGGTAGGCAACTCCCTCGGCGACATACTTCACTCGGAACACAGTGTGCAGACTGGGATCGTCGCTGCGGACGATCATCATCGCCGCGCCCCCAGTCGCGGTAGCGGGTTTGGCTGCGGCAGGTTCCGCGGAAGCTACTGCTTCGCCGCTGCCGCTCTTGACTTCAGCAGCTTTGGTGTCAGTCGTTGCGTCAACCTCTGGGCCACTCACGGCCGCCGAGGCAGTCGTGCTCGTTCCATCGGCAGAGGCTGAGGGAAAGCCTCCCGTTGCAACCGAGCCATCCCGCGGTTTAGATTCTGCGGCGGCTTGCGTCGCGGAAAACGGGGGAGTTGGCGATGCCGGAGCATCCTTGGCATCGACGGGAGGGGAAATTGAAACGGAAGCGGTGGCAGGAGCCGAATCGGGCAGAGGAACGGAGGGAGTCTGATCTGCCGTTGTGGACTGGGGTGCGGCCGGCTTACGCCGGAAAATGCCGCTCAGTCCCAATGAGACCGGAGACGCGGGCGCGGTGGCANNGCCTTCATCGTGTAAGGATGTGCCCGATCCAGATCGAGAACGACGCGCGTGACCGGGGGAGCGGTGCTGTGCTGGCCCATGCGCACCCTGCGCACGCCATCCGCGTTGACCTCTTTTTGCGTGTTGCCGTTCGTGATGGTGCCGGGAAGGTCGAGCAGAATCCGGTCCGGATTGACGGCCATCTCAATGGACGGCTGCACCGGAGAACTAAGTGTCACTTCCACGCGCAAGCCACTGCCATCTCGCGCGACCGTGACATTCTGCACGGTCGCGGTCCCGGTTGTGCTCTGTGCCGCAGCGACAGACACCAGGAGCATCCAGATTGCGAGATGTTTGCGAATTGCCTGCATAATTTTTCAGCACTCGCTAGCGCTCCGATCGAGTTCCGCGCTGCTGCTTGCCCGATGTCAATTGCCTAGCACGTAACCAGCCAAATCATGGCGATCCGCGGCGGGCGTTTCGAGGGTCTTTAGTTCTATCCTCCGCCGTGACCGCTCTGATGGCACTGGTAGCAGTTCACGCTGTTGTACACATACCCCTTGACGCCGTCGTGGTTCGAGTCGGTTTGGGCCTTGGCATGGCAATTGGTGCACTGGAAAATCGAGTAGTCGTTCGAATTCGTATGGCACGTCGAACACACGCCATTCGCGTTGCCATGGTTGATCGGGAACGGCGTGTATTGCGCGTGATTGAACGTTGCATTCAACCAGTTCGTGGTGTTATGGCAGTTCTGGCAAGTCGTCGGGAAGAACTGCGGCTGCGCCGCGTGTCCCGGGTTGGTCGTGCCGTTATAGTCGGTGAGGTGGCACGTAATGCACAGGTTGCTGGTCAGATTGTAGTTATTGTTGACGTGGCAATCTGAGCAAGCCCGGGGTGGGACGGTATGGGACCCGGTCAGCGGGAAGCCGGTTTGCGA
>PMBA01000109.1 GCA_003152795.1 Acidobacteriaceae bacterium
CCCGCCAAGTGGTATTTCGGTTTGAAGAACGCGATGCTGGAAATGAAGAAGAACGGCGGCGAGTTTAGGCATCCGATGGGCGGGCCGGTGACGCTGAAGTGGAGAAGCTGAAAGGCAGTTGTCAGCTCTCAGTATCGAAGTGGCGCGAGGCGTCCCGCCCGGCCACGCTGGCAGCACTCCCGCTGCTCCATCTACCAGATAACCCTAAGTCCGCTGTACAGCCTGAATTTCTCGTCAGGCGTAACCACGGGAATCTTCTCGGACAATGCCTGCGCGATGATCTGGCGATCGAAGGGATCGCTGTGATGAGGCGGCAGCTCGAATAACCGGATGGCATGCTCGCCGGTGTAAGGCAGTATGCGAATATCCAGATCCTGAGTCGCCTGGCGCGCCATTGCGGCTGTGACTTTCAGCTTACCCAGGGATGTTTTGATGGCGATCTCGGTGATCGAAATGGCGCTCAACTCCAGGACGTTTTGCGCGTTCTGCAATGCCGCCGCCGCGCGCTTGCTCAGTCGCTCCGGTGCCTCGACGGCGTAAATCAGAATGGCGGTGTCGAGAAGCAGGCGCACGGCGTACCTTACCCGCGCCCCGCCAGGAAATCTTCCACCTCATCCGCTGTCATCGGCTTCCACCAGTCCGGATCGAAAACCTGGATTTTGCCTTTCAGCGTCCCCAGCACGCGCTTCTTGCGAGTAGGCTTCTTGGTACGCACGATGTCCACTACCGGCACACCCCGACGGCAGATGGTGACCGGCCGTCCATCCTCGACCGCCTTAATCAACTCCGGCAGTTTGTTCTTGGCGTCGGCCACGCTGACTTGCATGTTCTTATTATAGCTATCTGAGATAGCTATGTAAATAGACCCCTGCGGACTAGGGCCCACTGCGAACTACTCCCCCACCAGCCAGCTCATCGCTTCTTCCCGCGTCTTGAACGTCGCAATCTCGCGCTGGGAAAAGTTGTGGATGTTTTCCATGAAGGCGTGCGGGATACTCTCAGCACCAACCCACGCCGTCTTTTTCACAAACGGCCGGTCGAGCGTCAGTACTTCTTTAAGCTTGGTCGAAACCGCATGATCCACGGTGGAGCCGGTGAAGTCGGCGAGTGTGACCAGCGACTCGTGCGCGTGCTGCGCCACTGTGACGCGCACATACTCCAGCAGAAGCTGCATCTCGTACGCGCTGGCGTCGGAAAAGTCCAGCAGTAGAATCTTCTTGCCCTCGTGCTCGATGAATCGTATGCGATCGTCCATTGCGGACCCCGAAGGTTTTTCCCTGTGGTCCCTGTGTCCCCTGTGGTGAAAAAATCTTTACCACGGGTGGCGAAGGAGCACCGGGGAATTTACTTTAACAACGACCCCACGACNNCCCCCGCCTTTGCCGCCAACCTTCTCGGCAACCGCGCCCACAATTTTCCCCGCCTGAATGCGCGCCGTCAAATCCCTGGTGACGCCGGCAATCAGCGAAACATTTCCATCCGCGGCCGAACCGACCACCACCACGCCCGAGCCGAGTTTGTCGCGCAGTTGATCGACCAGAGTCCGCAACTGCGCGCGTTCCAGATTGTCCTCGCGATGGGCGAGCACTTTGACGCCACGAACTTCCTTGACCTTGTCGGTCGCCGAAGCCGCCGAAGACGACGCCGACTTCATGCGCGCCTGATCAAGCTCGCGCGTCAGCCGCTTGATTTCCGAATCGCGCTTTTCCAGTTCCGCGCGCAACGCTTCGGCGGGAGACTCCGGTTCCTTCCCGCCGGGTGCCCCATCCTTCCGCGTTTTTTGCGAAAGGGTGGGTCCGACCAGGCTCGCCACCACGCCTTCCAGTTCGTGATCCCTTCGGAAGTGGCGCAGCGAGCCTTCGCCGGTCACGGCCTCGATGCGCCGCACGCCCGAGGACACGCTTCCCTCTTTCAAAATCTTGATCAGCCCGATCTCGCCCGTAGCGCCCGTGTGCGTGCCGCCACATAGTTCAGTGGAAAAATCGCCGATCTTGATCACGCGCACTTTGTCGCCATATTTTTCGCCAAACAGCGCCATCGCGTGATACTCGTTGACGGCAACGTCAATCGGCACGTTCTCGATGATCTCGACCCGTTCGTTGCGCAGAACTTCTTTATTGATGATGTCTTCAATATCCTGCAGCTCTTCGTCGGCAACGCCGGTGAAGTGCGAGAAATCAAAACGCAGATGATTCGGAGCAACCAGCGACCCCGCCTGCTTCACATGCTTCCCCAGCACTTCTCGCAATCCCGCCTGAAGCAGATGCGTGGCCGTGTGATTGCGCATCGTCGATTCGCGAATCGAGGCGTCAACCACGGCATCTACTTTCTGCCCAACGCGGATTGCCTGCTTGGTAATAACCTGATGCGCCCGCACGCCCTGTACCGGGTAATAGCATCCGGCAACTTCGGCGACGACGGTGTTGTGATCGTCAGAGTAAAGCCATCCGCGATCGCCAACCTGTCCGCCAGATTCAGCATAGAAGGGCGTGTGATCGAGAATGATCTCGCCGGACTCGCCGGGCTTGAGTTCCTGCGCGCCCTGATTGCCCTTGATGATGGCGAGCACTTCGCAATTATCAGAGCGAGTCTGGCGATAGCCTTCGAAGCTCGTCGATGGAAGGTCGCGGTAGACTGGACTCGCGCTTTGCTTGCTAACCGCTCTCCACGACGCCTTCGCTTGTTCTCTCTGAGCGAGCATCGCCTGATCGAAACCAGGCTGGTCGAACAGTAGGCCGCGATCTCTCGCTGCATCCGTCATGAAATCAAGTGGAAGTCCAAAAGTATCGTAGAGCTTGAAAGCTTCCTTGCCTGGAAACCATGGCTTTGAGAGCGGAGCAAACGATACCGCAGCGTCCTGCGCCTTTTGAGTTTTGATAGCTTCGTCGATGATATCTTCCAGCTTCGAGAGTCCTAGCGCCACCGTGTGCGCGAACCTAGCTTCCTCGGCATCCACAACCTTGGCGACACTTGGGGCGGTCTCTTTCAGTTCTGGATAGGCCTCGCTCATCAAATCACGCACAGCAAAGACCATTTCACTGAGGAACCGATTCCTGAAGTTCAAAAGCCTGCTATGTCTTAGTGCTCGGCGAATGATTTTTCGCAGGACGTACCCTCGCCCCTCATTCGAGGGGCTTATTCCATCGGAGATCAAGAATGTAGCCGCACGAGAATGGTCTGCGATTATTCGGAGCGAAGGCACAATTCTCGACTCCCGTGGGTCGGAATAGGTTAGCCTCGCGGCAGTAGCTATCAGCGGCGTAAACAAATCCGTCTCGTAATTCGAAATCACCCCCTGCAGCACAGACGCCAGCCGCTCCAGCCCCGCCCCTGTATCGATCGACGGCTTGGGCAACGGCGTCAACTTCCCCGAAGCATCGCGGTCGAACTGCATGAACACCAGATTCCACAGTTCGACATACCGCCCGCAATCGCAGCCAAACGTGCAGTCGGTATGCCCCTGGTCGCTCGCCGCCACGCCCATGTCGTAGTGAATCTCGCTGCACGGTCCGCAGGGGCCGGTGTCGCCCAT
>PMBA01000234.1:0-6367 GCA_003152795.1 Acidobacteriaceae bacterium
AATCACGCAGAGTTCAGGAAGCCAGGGTTAACTCCTGAGGTAGACGGGTTTGGAGAGATTACCGATACCTACGATCCTCGCATCATCCAGCTAGCAGCGAAGATCAAGTTCTAACTCTCCTTGGGAGGTGTGCAATCACACGGCCGAGTGGGGCACAGACTCCCCGCATCGGGCAGGTGGTGTTAAGGATGACGTTCTAGAGGTTTTCGTTGCTGGAGTATGGACTAACGACTACGGTACGGCTGAGGTTGCCCCACGCCCCGATTCCGCCGATGTGTTCGCTGTGTGCCCGCATGCCTGTTGATCCAGGTCTTGCTATGGCTGTCGCCTTCGTTTGCAGACGGCCCTCACTATAAGTACTTTCGCGCCGGGAGTTCCAGGGACGCACAAACGAACACCCAGGGCGGCTTCGCGCTGATGGGCGGCGGCAAAGACCTTGATCGAGCCTTCAAGTGGATGTGCGAACGTTCCGGGGGCGGCGACTTTCTCATCCTTCGCGCCCGCGGAGACGACGACTACAACCCGTATATTCAGGGTCTATGCCACGTCAACTCGGTCGCGACCCTGATCCTGCCCGATCGCGCGGCGGCGGAGGATCCCTTTGCCGCCGCGGCAATCCGCAATGCCGAAGCCGTGTTCATTGCCGGAGGCGACCAGGCCAACTACATCAATTTCTGGATGGGNNGGAACCAGCGCCGGCTTGGCCGTTCTGGGCGAATTTGTATACTCGGCTCAGGGCGATGCTGCCGATGGACCCGCCCTCACCTCGCCCGAGACGCTGTCCAATCCCTTCGATGCACGCGTGACCCTCGTGCATCAGTTCCTGAACATTCCGCTCTTGAAGGAAGTGATTACCGATACGCACTTTTCAGCGCGCGATCGGATGGGACGAACGCTGGTGTTCATGGCTCGAATTCTGCAAGACGGCACGGCCCTTCACATCCGGGACATTGCGGTCGATGAACGGACGGCAGTCCTGCTGGACGCGGACGGAATGGCGACGGTCGTGGGCGTTGGCTCCGCCTATTTTCTGCAAGGTACCCAGAATCCGGAAGCCTGCAAGGCCAATACTCCGCTGACCTTTCGCGGAGTAGCGGTGCGGAGCCTGCGTGCGGACCAGCGCTTCAACCTGGCGCAATGGTCCAGCAGCGAGGGCGCTTCTTACATCCTCTCGGTGGAATCGGGGACGATTCATTCGACCTTGCCCGGCGGCGCGGTGTACACGAAGAAGAACAAATAAGCTGCGCCTTGGCGGTTCCGTACGTGGATCTGGTGGTCAACGGTTGCACAAACTGATCCAGCAAAGCACCTTGTTTTGTGTTTACAATACCTGCCCATGGACTATCTTCTGAAAACTGAACCGGCGGTGTATTCCTTCGCGGATCTGGAGCGCGAGAAGACGACGATTTGGGATGGGGTGACGAATCCGGCAGCGGTAAAGCACCTGCGCGAAATGAAGCCGGCCGAACGGCTGGTGATTTACCACACCGGCGACGAGAAAAGCGCGGTGGGGACGGCGTCGGTGGTGGCGGTGGATGCGAGCGATCCCAGGACTCCGCAGGTGAAGATCAAGGTCGGGAAGGCCATTGCGACGCCAAAAACGCTCGGGGAAATCAAGGCCCGGGCGGCGTTTGCGGAGTCTCCGCTGGTGCGGCAGGGCCGATTGAGCGTGGTGCCGCTGACGTCGGCGCAGTACGCGTGGCTGGTGGGGGAGTGAGTCCACAAGTCAGTCTTTGCGGACAGGAGTGATCGCGCCCCCGGTCTACGTCCGCACCACGCGCTCGGCGCAATCGGATTCGGCGCAGGCATAGGTCACGTGATTGCGCTGGCGGTCGAGGCTGATGATGAACATGGGGCGTCCGTGGCGATCGCAGGTTGGCTGGTTCGGCGTCAGCACTGGCGCTTCTCCGCGCTTGGGCGTGCTGTAGCCGATCCGCTCGCCGAAACAGCGATGGCAGAATTTATCCGTGCAGCGGAAGAATTCGATCGAGAAGTCGGCGTTGTAGGGAGCCAGTACGGGCTCCATGGTGCGGTAGTGCTGGTCGCAAAGGGGCAGGATGTCCGTCCGCATGCGAAGCGAGTTTAGCACTTTGGAGGGGACAAAACGGAATGCGGCGGGCCGGCCGTTGCGTAAATCGAGGGTCGAGACGCTACTCCGAGCCACAGCCGCGAAAACAAAAGGGACGGGACCGAACGCCCGTCCCTACGCTGGCTGGTACTCGGACTTTACTGGTTGGGGCTACTTTTGTCGACGGACTTGATGACGGTGATGGGCTGATGCTGGCGCTTGCCACTGGCATGTCCGGTGGCGATGTCGCGCGGGGCTTCGACTTTCGAAGGACTGGTGGCATTCAAACTTTCAGTGGCGTGGGCGGAATTTCTGCTGGCCGCCGCGTCCGCAACGCCGTCCCCATTTACGTCGCCGGCGGCGACGCGCGGGGAAGCCTTCGTGTCGGAACTGGAAGAGACAGGTTTCACGCCGGCTTGCCCGCCAGCAGAAACAGCACTTTTCTGGCTCCAATCATCCTGGGCCATTTTCTTGCCCGAAGCCTGGCCACTTGCAGTATCGCGGGCAGCCAGGTCCCGGTGAACGATGTTTTTCTGTTCCAGGCGGCCGCTGGCTTGCCCGGTAGCGGCATCACGCGGGCTCTGCACCTGCGTCGTGGATGATTTGGTTTTTTGCTGATCCGTCTGCGACTGAGCTGCGGCAAAGAGCGACAGGCAGACCGATGCGGCGATCAAAAACTTGTTGTTCATGGTTTTCTCCTGTGTGAAAGCGGGCTCACAACGCCCGTTACCCCGTTGGGCGCGGAAGGGAGGCCGACCCATTAAGAACTCGACGATTGTGAGGTGGATGGGGGAAATCGGCAAATTACCGAAGTATCGGGCCGGTGTGGTGACGGGGCTCTGCCCGTTTGGGGATACGGTGGGCGACGCCGTGCGCGGCGCAACGCGCCATCTCAGCCGATGTAGCGCAGGGCGTCGACGATGCCGAGGTGCGAGGCGCGGTAGGAGGGAATGAGGCCGCTGACCAGTCCCACGAAGGCTGCGACCAGCATCACGACCAGCGCGGTCGCGGCGGTCATGTGCATGGAAACCGGCATTCCGATTCCGGGCCGCGCCATGAAGACAATCGCCCCGGTCGCCAGCCCCACGCCGATCAACCCTCCGATTAGGGAAATCGCGATTGATTCGCTTAGGAGCAATTTGAGGATGCTTCCGCGGGTGAAGCCGAGGGTGCGCAGAACCGCGACTTCGCGGGTGCGTTCGCGGATTGACATGGCCATGGTGTTGGCGCAGACCAGCAGCGTGGTAAAGAGAACCGCTCCACAGATGCCGAGGATGAATGCTTTGACGCTGCCCAGAGTGTTGATGAAATCGAGTTTGAACGCCTGCTCGCTCTCGCTCTTGGTGGGAACGGGAGTGGCGTGGAACATTTCGTCGATGGCGCGAGCCGCGCGGGGCATGTCTTCAGCAGTATCCACACGTGTGAAGTAAAAGCCGGCGGTGTCCTTGAACCAGTCGACAGATTCTTCCAGGTATTTGGCGTGGAAGAAGAGGCCACTGGTCGGCGGATCGATGGTGTAGGTGCCGCGCAAGGTCAGGTCGAGATTGGCGGGGAAGATGGTGCCTTGGAGGAAGATGTGGTCGCCGATCTTCCAGTGATGTTTCTCGGCCAGCACGACATCGACGACACAGCCTGCGCGATCGCGCTTCCAGGAGGCGAGTTGGTCGGCGGGCATGATCTTGTCGGCGGCAACGTCGAAGTATTCGTCGGGGTCGGTGGCAAATTGGGCGAAGTAATTTTCCGGTTTGTTGTCTTTATAAGTGCCACCGAACCAGGTCATGGGAACGACATGCACGACGCCCGGAACGGCGCGGATTTTGTCGCGGTAATAGATGGGAAGAAAGTTGGCGAGCGAGACCTTGTGACGGGTCATGATACGAAGCGCTGAGTCAGGCGCTCCCTTGTCGATATAAAAACTGCGCCAGACACAGAGCATGATGCAGAGGAGGAGAAGTGAGAACGCGATGCTGGCGACCGTCAGCAGGCTGCGACGCTTGTTGCGAAAGGCGGACTTGGCGACGAAACTGGTGAGCGTCATGGCGACAAAGAGATTTTACACCGCGCCAAAACCTCGCCGGTGTAGAGCTGGGCGTCCCCGCCCGTCGCACGCATGACTTCGCGCAGTCCCGGGCCACGCGCCCCGATCAGGAGAATGTCTTTCGCAGTTCCCGGCGCAGAATCTTCCCCGATGGCGTTCGGGGAACGACGTCCACGAAGTGAATTTCCCGTGGCTGCTTGTGGTGAGCGAGCCGGTCGGCGACGAAGTCGCGGAGTTCTTTGTCCAGAGCGTCGGAAGGTACAAATCCTTCACGGAGGACGACGAAGGCGCAGGGAATTTCTCCGGCGTCGGGGTCGGGTTTGGCGACGACGCCGCAGTCGCGGACGGCGGGATGTTCCAGCAGCAGCGATTCGACTTCGGCGGGCGCGACGGGAAATCCTTTGTACTTGATCATCTCTTTGCTGCGATCGACAACGTAGTAGAAGCCGTCGGCGTCCGCCCGCACGATATCGCCGGAGTAGTACCAGCCATGGCGAACGACGGCGGCAGTCGCTTGCGGCTCCTTCCAGTATCCCAGCATGAACTGCGGGCCGCGCATGATGAGTTCACCGGT
This sequence comes from Acidobacteriaceae bacterium, assembly GCA_003152795.1. Classification (GTDB taxonomy): domain Bacteria; phylum Acidobacteriota; class Terriglobia; order Terriglobales; family Acidobacteriaceae; genus Acidiflorens. The sequence goes on from PMBA01000234.1 coordinate 4,681, forward strand.
CTCGCCCGCGGCCACCTCTTTCCCCTCCAGATCGACGATGCGGCACTCGGTGAGGGCCAGCGGTTGTCCGACCGACGCCGGACGATTCATTTCAGGGGGAGCGATGTAGCCGACGTGGGTGACCGGGGAAGCTTCGGTCATGCCGTAGCCCTGGTTGACGATGATGCCGGTGAGGTCGGACAGACGGCGGGCAAGTTCGGGAGCGAGTGGGGCTGCACCGCACTTGATCCATCGGATTTTGTGGTTTTTCGGGAAAATGCCGGCTTCCGCAGCCTGGCAGAGCGCGTTGATGGCGGGCGGAACCATGGGCATCATGGTGACGCCTTCCTGAACCAGCAGAGCGCAGAGCTTTTGCACGTCGAAGCGCGGCATGAGTACGATTGTGGCGCCCAGAGTCAGGGGTAGGGTCAGTGCAACGGTAAGTCCGTAGATGTGGTAGAGGGGAAGGAAGCACAGCATCACATCATCGGGCGCGAAGGGCGCGGCATTCGGGCCGAGGACCTGGTAGACATTGGCGACCAGGTTGTAATGCGAGAGCATGACCCCCTTGGGCAATCCGGTGGTTCCGCTGGAGTAGGGAAGAGCGGCGATGGTTTGGGCGGAGTCCTGCGCAGGCTTCGGTAGCGCAGCCGTTGAAGGGCGCAGCAAACTGGCGAATTTCTCGCAACCTGCGCGCTCGCTGCGCGTGGTGAAGATGCGGCGCAAGCCGGGCAGCCCCGCAAGGTTCACGTTTTCCAGGAGCGGCCCATCGGTGATCAGGAACGCGGCGCCCGAGTTTTCCAGTTGATAGCGGATTTCGCGTTCGCGGTAGGCGGGGTTCAGCAAAGTGGGGATGCCCCCAGCCAGAGTGGCGGCGTGATAGGTGATGGCGAACTCCCAGGAGTTCGGGAGAAAGATGGCCACTACTTCTCCGGGAGCGAGTCCGGCGGAGATGAGGCCGCGGGCAAGGGATTCGACCAGACTGCCGTATTCCGCATAAGTGATACGGCGATCGCAGGAAGTGTCCAGCAGTGCGGTTTTGCCGTTGTTCCGGCGGCAGCTCTCGAGTACAACCTCGTGAACGAATCGGCCGGTGGGATCGGCGTAAAGCTGAGTGCGAATCATCGGGAGGAATTGTAATGCCAGTTCGCGGAAGTTAAAAGCCGGGTGGACGAGAGGGCCGTCGCTTCCCAGCCTAAGCGCTCAGCTTGCGCAGAAATTCCTGCTCGTCCATCCGGTACTTGAACGCTTTGCGTCCGTTGATGAAGACTACCGGGACCTCGTCGTTATAAAGGCGACGCACTTCGGCGTCGGAGTCTACGTCGATTTCACGCCAAGTGAAGCCGCCGCGCTTGTGCAGCTTGACGATGCTCTCCTTGACGATTTCGCAGAGATGACATCCCTTGCGAGAATAGATGACGACTTCCCGAGGCTGTGTCATGCCAGGCAGTTTATCAGTCCGGGTGCGGGCTATCCAGACACCGACGGACGTAGAAGGACGGGCGTAGAATCTCCAAATGACGACGCTGGGCGGGACGGCGAACGGCCGGGTTCTTTCTGGAAAAACGGTGCTGGTGACTGGGGCGGCGAAACGACTGGGGCGCGCCATTGCTTTAGCTGCGGCCGAAAACGGCGCTGACGTCGCAATTACTTATCGCGAGTCTGCCCCTGCCGCCCGGGCCGTGGTCGAAGAACTCGCGCGGCACGG
>PMBA01000234.1:6377-19561 GCA_003152795.1 Acidobacteriaceae bacterium
AATAACGCCGCGAATTATGAGGACGTCGAGTTTGAGAAGATCACCGTAGCGCAGTGGGATGCGATTTTTGCTTCGAACGCGCGCGGACCATTTCTGGTGTCGCGTGAAGCGCTGCCGTGTTTGAGAAAGCGCAGAGGGCGCATCATCACCATGGGTTCGCTGGGCGGCCTGCGCCCATGGGCCACCCATGCCCACTATTGTTCTTCAAAAGCGGCGGTTCACATGCTGACCAAAGCGATGGCAAAGGCGCTGGCGCCGGAGATTGCGGTGAACGCGGTGGCTCCGGGAGTGATTGATTTGGGAGAGAAATCGGCGGCGGGGTTCATGAAGAAGATGGCGAAACAGACGCCAATGCGCCGTAACGGGGCGGCAGCCGACATCGCCGCGGCAGTGATGTTCTTCGTTACCGCTCCGCAGTTTATTACCGGGCAGGTGCTGGCGGTGGATGGCGGGCTGGGACTGTAGTGGGTTCGCGTATCATTCGTTTTTGACTTTGACCATACTTATGACAAGATCCATTCGTCGTTTGGGCCTCTTCTTTCTGACGCTGCTTCTAGCAGCTTCTCTTGCTGTCGCCCAGGATCGCCCCGAGGAGGGCGGTCATGAGCTCCAGGTTTGGACGGGCGGCGGGCGTTCGGTTCCGGGTGGGACTAAAGATACGAGCGTGTGGAACGCAGGGGTTCGCTACGGGTGGATCCTGACGGCTCCGCACGGCCCGGGTTTCCTCGCCGGCCGTTTCGAACTCGCCGTGGAAGCCGTGCCCGCGTTTGTCGTGTTCCAACCGGCTAACACTGCCTATGGAGCAGGAGTGAATCCTGTCGGCCTGAAGTGGATTTTCGCTACCCGCGGACACGTTGCCCCGTACATGGAGTTGAATGGAGGCACGCTGTTTACGACGCATGAAGTGCCGGCGGGAACTTCGACCGTAAATTTCACGTCGGGCGCGGCGTTCGGACTGCATTTTCTCGGGAACCACGCGTGGTCGCTGGATGCCCGCTACATGCATATTTCCAATGCCGGCCTGACCGTGCCAAATCCGGGCGTGAATACGGTGCAGGTGCGGTTGGGCTTTGGGAAGTTCTTTGGGAAAAAGTAGCGAGAGCGTTCCCGGCAAAAACTCGAGAAGCCCCGACTCCACACAACTAATCTCGATGGGATAACGCGGTCGAGACTTGCCTGGCTGCAACGCCGCGTCCGCAGCAAGGCCCAGGCGGAATGGCGGCGCCGTGCGGGCAGGTTCGCGGGTGGTTGAGGAAGGTACAGATCTTGTCGGTGGCTTCGGGCGAGAGTATGTGCTCGAATTTACAGGCCTGCTGTTCGATTTCGGTTTCGCTGTCCATGGCGAGCGAATCGGTGAAGAGACGTTCGGCGAGGCGGTGGCGGCGGATGATGTCGGCGGCGCGCTGGTGTCCGCGCGGCGTGAGCTCGACGATCGCTTGACCGTCCCCGGTTGAAAATCCCGCCGGCTTCAGCGCGTCGTGACACGGGTTCACGAACGGCTTGTGATCGTGCGTTTCGGGCGGATGCGGGCGCGTCGTCACCAGCCCCATGGCTGCCATCTTTTCCACAGCGATGGAGACCGGAAGAGCGCCGTGAACTTCCATCCGGCCAATCTCAGCGATTTCACCGTTCTCTTCCAGGGCAAATAGTTCTTCCAGCACTTCGTCGAACTGCTCGTCGTCGGCCATGGCAAAAACTTCCTGCGCGGCAATTTTGCCGTGATGCAATTCGATGCGGCGGTCGGCCAGGCGCGCCACCACGGGATCGTGGGTCACCATGACGATGGTGCGTCCCTGCTGATGAAGCTCGCGGAGCAGGCGCAGGACGATTTCTTCGTTGACGGCGTCAAGGTTGCCGGTGGGCTCGTCGGCAAGCACGATTTTAGGATCGTTGATGAGGGCGCGGGCAATGCAGACACGCTGTTGCTCGCCTCCGGAAAGCTGCGAGGGCAGGTGGCCGGCGCGGTCTTTGAGGCCGACGCGATCGAGCGCTTCGAGGGCTTCCTGCTCGTCGGTCATGCTGTGAAAGTACTGGGCGAGCATGACGTTTTCAACGGCGGTGAGATACGGGATCATGTGAAATTGCTGGAAGACGAAGCCGATGGTTTCGGCGCGGACATGGTTCAGGTCCGAGGCGCTGAGGCTGGCTACGTTTTGCCCATCAAGCCAGATTTCGCCGCTGGTGGGGCGGTCGAGGCATCCGATGAGATTGACCATGGTGCTCTTGCCGGAGCCGGAGGGACCCATCATGGCGACCCACTCTCCGGAGGCGATCGAGAGAGAGATGTCGTCGAGCGCGTTAATCAGGGTGTGTCCGCCGTTGTTTTCTTCCGCCCGGGCGGGATAACTCTTGGTGACGTGCTTGAGTTGAATCATCGTAATCTTTCCCTTAGATAGAAAGTCGTTGAATCATTGAATCATTTAGTCATTGAAACATTGACTCAATACCTCAATGATTCAATGACTCAATCGCGTTCCGCTACTCTCCCCTCAAAATAATCGCCGGTTGCACGCGGCGCAGCAGTTCGATCGGCAGGATGGCCGAAAGCAGCGCCACGGCAACACTGCCGGCAAGCACGTACGGAAAGACGCTGAAGCGGGGGACAACGGGCGCATGAAAATTCACTCGTCCGATCCAGACCGCGACGCCGATGCCGATGAAGAATCCGAAAATCGCGCCAACCACGCCCAGGGCCGCGGCTTCGGCGGCGAAGAATCCGTTGACCAGACGTTCGGAAGCGCCGAGGGCCTTCATGATGGCGAAATCGCGGCGGCGGTCGAACACCCATCCGATGAGAGTGGCGAGCACGCATAGCGCGGACGTGAGAACGACCAGCGTGGCGGAGGCGTAAAGAGTGGCGCGCGTTTTATTCAGAACGTTGGCTTCGCCTTCCATGATCTGGCGAACCGGGCGGACGTCAGACGACGGCAAAAGCTGCGCGAGTTCGCGAATCGATGTTCCAACTTCCGCCGCGGTACCATTGGCCGCGACTTCGATGGTGGAGGGAGCGATGCCGGTCCAGGTCTGGAATTCAGCCTGATCGATATAGATACGGCTGTCTTCGCCGGCGCCGGTCTGGAGCATTCCGGCGGGAGCGAGTTGGATTCCTTTGCCCTGGAACGTGAGTTCGAAGGGCTGGTGATTGGGGCTGGTGCCGGGACTGACTACGGCGGCCGCGCGCATCCCGATGAGCGCTTCGTTTGGAGCACTGGGCCAGCGGCTCACCTTCCACCAGTGATTCAACTGGCGGGCGCGGGCGAAGTCGATGCCGACCACGACTACTGATTGTCCGTTCGCGGTGCGGGCGACAGCATAGGAAAAGGGAACGGCCAGTGTCTTTGCGCCGAGGACGGATTCGACCCTTGCCAGCGCGTCGGCGGGCAGTGATTGTCCGTCTTTCGCGACGATCACCACATTCGCGCCATAACTTCGAAACTCGGTGCGGAGCTTGGCTTGCACGTCCACGTAAAGATTCATCATGGCGGTGGCGACTGCGGCGGCAACAATCATGGCCAGCAGGGCGGAGGCGGCGCGCCGGCGACGAAGCACAGCGGCGCGAAGCAGCATTCGCCCGAACATGGAAATATGGGGCGAGTGAGCGCGGCGATCGGCAACTTGCCGCGGAGTGAGGAGAGTGCCGGGAGTGGTGCTTGTCGTCATCCTTCACCTCGCAGAGCGAATACGGGGTCGAACTTTACCGCGCGGCGGATGGCGGCGGCGCTTCCGGCGAAGGTCACGAAGACGGCGATGGCGATGATGATGGGGAAGAGCACGGGCTCGATGGCAATCTGCGAGTTGAAAATCGACCGGCCGATCTGGCGGGCGAGCAGGGCCCCGGCGGAGAATCCGGCGATGCCGCCGACGAGCGCGAGCAGCAATGCCTCGGCAAAGAAAATCGCAGAGACCGCAAGATTGCCGGCGCCGAGCGCTTTCATAAGACCTACTTCGACGCGGCGCTCGTAGATGGCCGTGGCCATAGCGGCGGAAACGGCGAGAGCGGAGGCCAGAAGGGCGGCGAACGTGATCAGCAGCATGAGTCCCTTGATGCGCGAGAGCACGGTGCCTTCGTTTTGCGCGACCTGGCGGATCTGCTCGGCGTGCGAGTGCGGAATAACTTCCTGCAACTGGTAGGCAATCGACTCCACGTAGGGCGAGCAGTACCAGCGATCGTAAACTTCGGGCGTCATCGTCTTGGGATCGCGAACGGAGAGCGCATCCGGAGGCTTGGTCAGAGCGCTGACGTAGACGCGGCGTACGGCGCCGGGCTTGCCGAGAATCTGCTGCGCGAGGGCGAGCGGCGCGACGATCTGGTCGTCTTCGGCAGCGCCAGTGGAGAGGATGCCGGAGATGAGGAACTGGCGGCCGTTGATTTCCAGGTTGTCGCCTGAGTTCTTGGATAGCTTGGCGGCTAGACGCTCGCCTATCAGGACATTTTGTGAGTCGTCATTTGGCCAGTTGCATGCGCCTGCCGAGTCTTCGCCTCGGCTTGGACGGGCGAGGCGCCCATCCCTACACGAGACTTTCCACCACGGGTGTGTGATGCGCACGCCGGTGGTGAAGTCTTCTTTGCCGAAGCTGAGCGCTTTATTGAAGTAGGTGCCGACCAGCGTTACATCTTGTGCGCCGCTACCGCTGCCGAGTTTCACGGTGACGGGCAGCATGGGCGAGAAGCCGACAATGTTGTGGTGCCAGAAGGTGCCGCGGATCTTCGGCAGGTCTGCTTCGTTGAGGAATGCGCCATCGCTCGGAGGCTTCAGGTTGACGCCGCCGACCTCCACGTCGAGGGTGTCTTCCTGCGGAGTGACGACCAGATTTGCGCCGTAGCTGCGAAGTTCGCGATTGATCTTGTCACCAATGTCGGTGGCGACGGCGATCATGGCGGTAGCGACCGCAACGCCCAGCGTGATCGCAATGCCCGCCAACGCCTTCCGGCGTGCCTGGCGGCGAAACGATTCGTAGACGATGCGCGGAAACATTCTTATTTCTGCTCGAAGTAGTGTCTGCCGGCGGCGACGTCGGCTTCGGAGACGATGACCGCGTCGTCGGTGACCTGCGCCTTCAGCGGGATCGGATTGCAGCCGCCGGGCATACCGACCGACTGCGGGTTGATGGGAGCGGCGCAGTTCTTGCAGATTACTCCCTGCGCTCCTTTATAGAAGCCCACGGCGCCGCAGATTTCGCAGGCGTCGAAGAGGGTGGCGATTTTTCCGTCAGGCTTCTGATAGAGCCAGAAACGGACTTCGACGCCGCCTTCTTTCGCTTCGTAGCGGTGCAGTTCGCCGTCATAAATCTGCTTGAGCGGGATGGAGACTTTGCCGTCGACGAAAGTGACTTCGGCGGCGGGTGAAAGCGCGCTGGCGCTCTTCTCGTAGATGAAGCCCGCGGTGATCATCACGATGAAGGCGAACGAGCAGATGTAAACCGAGGCCATCCAGAGACGCTCGCGGCGGGCGGTCCAGAGGGCTTTGCGGCGGGCGGCGCCGGCGGGCGGGAGTGCGACCGGCTGGCGACTTTTCATTTCAAACAGCACCATCAGCGCGGCCAGCACCAGGATGGTGACGAAGAAGAAAAAATCGTTGCGCACGATAGGACCGATGATGGCCATTTCCTGGCGCGAAGAGGGAAGCACGCCGTTCTCGGAAAGCTCGTGCAGGCCGGAGATCACAAGCTGTCCAGCGACCAGGAAAAGAATCGCGGTGGTGACCTTGAAGAACTTCTGCAGATTGATCTTGACGCTGCCCTTGACGAACATCACGCCGAAGAGGACGGCGACGATCACGCCCGAGAGGGTGCCGATGAAGCTCATCAGTTCGCTCGAGTTCAGCGTTACGGCGGAAAGGATGAGAACGGTTTCGACGCCCTCACGCATGACCATGAGGAAGACAAAGAGGAAGAGGCCGATCCAGGCGTCGCCACGGGCGAACAATCCGACCTTGCTTTCGATGTCGCCTTTGAGCTTGCGGCCGGTCTTCATCATGAAGACGATCATGGTGACGACGAAGACGGCGGCGACCAGCATGACCCAGCCTTCGAAGATGTCTTCGTTCAATTTGTAACGCGACAGCACGACGGCCACGCCAATCGATCCCGCAAAAGCCGCTGCCAGGGCGGCGTAGACCGATTTGCGCAGATCGTTACGCCCGATTTTGGCCAAGTATGCCAAGGTAATGCCGACGATGAGGGCCGCTTCGACGCCTTCGCGGAGGGTGATGATGAATGCCTGAAGCATTAAGAAGTGCCGCCTTCTAGTTGAAAATGAAATTCAATTTCAATATCAATAGGATACGGGTTCGACTGGGGAGCGGTCAACGCAGTGAATCACGGATGGCTGTGATATGCATCACACGGGGAAACGGGGGATTGAATGGGGTTAACCCGAACAGTGCACTATCGTAGATTTGGCCGGGAATGCAAAACCGGGCAATCCAATGGGCTGAGGAGCTAAAGTGTCTGATACGAGCAATCGCACGTTCTACACTCAGGTCCACGGCATCCTGCACAAGAACGCTGACGGTGGTAGTCGTCAGCAGGCCATCCGCCAGTGCCAGCAAGGTGAGGAACTTGTCTTAGTTCCCGAACCCACAAATGCTTACGACGCCAATGCGGTGAAAGTCTGCCGCAAAAACGGGCAGCAAATTGGCTATTGGCAGGCGGACGGGCGCATGGCTCACGATCTGGCGATTGGTTGGACATACCGCGTGACAATAGACGAAATTTACGCCTTCGAGGACAAGCCGAAGAATCTAGGCGTTCGCCTTCGGGTGGAAGTGTTAACCATGAGTCACGCGACGGGGAAGCGCAAGAAACCTGAAGCGAAAAAGCCGAACGCGACTACTCACTCCAACTTGGTTCCTGAATTTGAGTCCAATACCCAAGAACGGAAGGGGTGGTTTCGGCGGTTGTTCGGTATTAAATAGCAATGAATATTCCTGAAGTCAAAATATTTAGTTAACCAGCGAAGAAGCTCCGCTACGACAGCATATGAAAGCGGAACTATCTAGTGATGAGCGCTATTCGGGCAAAGCAGCATACCATCTCTAGAAGTCACTCTATGTTCGCGGCGCAATTCTTGCGGTCAGGTTTCGGGATTTCACCGAGCGATTTTCGGGTGGACGCGCGAAATCCCATCAGGAGGTTGTTGTGAGAAATCGCTGTTCAGGAGAAGCAATCTATAAACATGCTGGCGTTGTGTCCTTTCTTCGTTATTTCATCGATGGCCCAGCACTCCCGACCACCACGATCGAGGGGATTCGAACAGTCCTCTCGAAGATGCTGGGACAAACGGCATGATAATGGGTCAACATCGCAAGTTTGCGCGGGCAGGGACCATTCACGAATGAAAGCAGTGAATTCGAGCGGAAACCTCAAATGATTCGCAAGAAGTTCTTCGCGTGGGCGAGTTCGGGAAAGAGACTTTCTTCCTCCAGAAACTCCCGCGAATGCACACACCTTCTACTTCCTCGCAGCTTGACCGGGTGCTTCAGGTGCAGCATCTCGTGGTAGAGGATGTATTCGACGGCGTAGCGGGGGACGCGGGGGTGGTCGAAGACGCGGCTGATGACGATGGCGTTGTGGGCGGGATCGTAGTGGCCGAGGCTGCTGCGGGCGTGGTTCTGGCTCCAGGTGAGTTGNNAAGAAGCGGCGGTTGAGGTCGTCGAAAAGTTCTTCCAGGTGGTAGTGGTGTCCGCGGGCGGAGCGGATGTGCTTGCGCCCGCGCATCTGGCGGACTAAGCGCGCCTTGGCTGTCAGATCATGGCTGGCAATGTAACGGCGGTAGCGGGCGCTCTCGGTGCGCTCGACGGGCTGGCGGTAGAGCTTGGCGAGCAGGATGTGGGCNNAGGCGGATGGTGTTGTTGATGGAGACGAACGGATAAAAACGAACGTGCAGGGGCGGCGCGGGCGTGCGAGGGCGGAGTTCGCGATAGGCTTCGTGAAAAATTTCGGCGAGATTTGGGGACACGTTGAAGGAAGAGTAGCACGATGCAGCCGTCAGCACTCAGCATTCAGCACTCAGCAGACTCCGATGATTTTCTGAGTGCTGAAGGCTGCCAAAGCGACTCCTATTTCTTCTTCTTGCGCTTCATGTATTCCTCGACCTCGGCGACGGTTTTGCGGTGGTCGTCGGCGCTGGAGTCCACGGTGTCGAGGGCGTCGGTCAGCAGGAATTCGTACTGGTTTGCTTCGGCGGCATTGGTGTTGGCCGAGTTTTTCAGGGCGCGCAGTCTCGACTGAAATTCGGTGTCGGCGTCGATCACAACTTTCAGCGGCTTGCGAATGTCATCCTTGCGGCCAATGTACATTTCGATGTTGTCGTTGAGTTCGTCGTAGACGGCGAGGAAATCCTCGAGCATGTCATGGGTCTGGCGGCCGCGGTCGGTGGTCTTCGGATCGCTGCGCATTTGCTCAAGTTTTGTCATGCGATCCCGCGAAAACTTCACGTAAAGCTTTAAGCGCTGGTCGGGCTCGAGCATGGCGTCGCGGAGCTGGTCGATCTCCAGTGGATTGAGCGGGTCGCGGCGGCGCTGGGCCGACAGCGGGCTCAACGACAGCGGGGCGAAGAGGGAAGAACCGAGCGGGATGGCGAGCAACAGCGCCAGGCCGAACGCGATGCGCCAATGCGTCTTCATTTCTTCTCCCTCTTGTTTTCCTTGGCGAACATTTCTTTGAGCAGCGTCGTGCGAACTTCTTCCAGGCGCCGGATTGCCTGTTCGACCGGAGGCTGGTCCTCGAAGGCCAGCGTGCGCTTGATGTCGCGCAGCTTCTCCGCAATTTTTCGGACATCGATCTCCACATTCTTGAGATGCTTCCTGGTTTCGACTGCGGCTTCGCGGGACTTCTCGGAGTAGGCAACAATGTCGTCGACAGCGGCCCGGGCCTGGTCGACGTTGCCCTCGGCGTAGAGCCTGTCCGCCTCGCGAAGTTGCAGCTGTGCCACGCGGATCGCGAGTTCCGGCCGGTCTTCGGGCCGCGCGCTTTCGAAGCGCGATTTCAGGTCGCTGACGGTTTCGTCCCTGGCCGCGCCGTAACCCGACGCTAGTGGCAGCAAGAGCACGATAAAGGCAAGTCGGCGCATGGCTGTCAACGCTTCTTCAAATCGATCCACACCAGGCGATGTCGAGCTTTCCACTCTTCATCAGGATACTTCCCATTGGCCGAATCGAGGAAGAGGTGATAGTACTGGGCCGCCTGTTTGTAATCTTTCAGGTGGTCGAGCGCGGTGGCGCGCAAGAAATAGCTGATCGGGTTTTCAGGTAAGAACTTGGCGCGGGCTTCGAGCGCCTTGATGGTGAGAGCGTAGTTCTGGTTTTCGTTGGCGGCGATGGCCAGGCTGCCGTAGGCGATGCCAAGGTCGGGTTTGATCTTCAGGGCGGCCACAAATTCCTGCTGCGCGTCTGGAAACTTGCGCTCCTTGAGCAACACCTCGCCCAGAAGCTCATGGATCTCGGCGTCATTCGTATGTACGGTGATCAGGTCGCGATAGATTGTTTCCGCCTCCGAAAATCTGTTGGATTGCATCAGCAGGCCGACGAGATCGCGCTGCGCATCGGAGTCCGCGGGGGCGAGTTTCAGCGCGGTCTGGATTTCCGCGATGGCATCGTCCTTCTTCCCCTGCGCGGCCAGTACGCGCCCCAGTTGCAGATGAATGCCGGCGTCATCGGGCCGCTGAGACGCGAGCCGGCGCAGCGTGGGCTCGGCTTCGCCCAGGCGACCGGACTTCATGTACAGGTTGGTCAGCCCGATGGCGGCTTCCGAGGAGTGTGGATCGAGGTTCAGAACTTCCTTGTATTCCGCTTCGGCTTGGGAGAATTCCTTTTGCCGTTCGTGCAGCAGACCGGCCGAAAGATGGGGCTCGGGATCCTTCGGCGTGAGCTCGGAGGCTTTGCGGTACGACTGGAACGCGTCTTCCGGCTTGGTATTTTCCGTCAGATGCGCAAGTCCGAGCCACGCGCGCGCCTGACCTTCTTCTATGTGATCGGTGGGTTTGAGCATAGTGGCGGCGCGCAGGAAGGGCTCGGCGTCGGGATTGTTGGCGCGGGCAAGCATTAGCCCCAGGTTGAGGTTCGACTCGAAGACATCGGGCTTGAGGGCGACCGACTTGCGATACGCAGCGATGGATTCGTCGGTGCGGGCGAGGCGGTTCAGCGCAAATCCGAGATCGAACCACGCCTGATAGTTCTTGGGATCTTTATCAATCGCTTTTTTCAGCAACCCTTCCGCGGCGGCGAAATCGTTTTTCTGGATGGCGTCTTCGGCCTGCGCGATTTCCGGCGGCGTGTCGTCGATTCGCTCCCTGTAATGGCGGACGGTAGTGTGGGTTTGCGCGATGACGCCTGGGCAGGCGGTTAGCATGACGAAGACAATCAGGATCGCGTTACCGGCTGGGCGGTTCATACTAGGGTCGTCGGTACGGGCGGCGCACCACTCGTATTTTACTGGTCCCCATGGGTTGCGCCGTTTCCTTTCAAGACTCGCTTCAGGTACTGTCCCGTGTATGAGTCTGTCAGCTCCGCGATCGTTTCCGGTGTTCCCGATCCGACGAGGTTCCCACCCCGATCGCCGCCTTCGGGGCCCAGGTCGATCACCCAGTCCGCCGTCTTGATGACTTCAAGATTGTGCTCGATCACAACGATCGAGCCTCCCGCATCGATGAGACGCCGGAAAGCGGAAAGTAGTTTGCTGACATCGTCGAAGTGCAGCCCGGTCGTCGGCTCATCGAAAATGTAAAGCGCGCGGCGCTTGCGTCTGGGTCCGCCACCGCCCTCCGCAGTGTGGCTGGCGGGGCGCGCCCCAGGCTGAAGGTGGGCCGCCAACTTCATGCGTTGCGCCTCGCCTCCAGAGAGCGTCGTAGCCGACTGGCCAAGACGCAGGTAGCCCAGTCCAACTTCATCGAGCACGCGCAGTTTTTCCGTAAGCCGCGGAACCTCGGCGAAGAACTTCAGCGCCTCACGAATGGTCAGGTTCAGCACTTCATGAATGTTTTTCCCTTTGTAATGGATTTCGAGCACTTGCGGCTTGTAGCGCGTCCCCTTGCATTCGTCGCAGATCAGTTCCACGTCGGCGAGAAACTGCATTTCGACCGTGACCGTGCCATCGCCCTGGCAATTTTCGCAGCGCCCGCCGGGAACGTTAAAAGAGAAATGCCCGGCAGGGAAGCCCCGCTTCTTCGCTTCCGGCAGCGAGGCGAATAGCTCGCGGATGATGTCGAAAGCCTTGATATAAGTCACCGGATTCGACCGCGGCGTGCGTCCGATGGGCGATTGATCGACCAGCACCACCTCGTCCAGATACTCCTCACCTGCAATGCTGTCCCACAAAACAGCAGGGGAAGCGCCATTGCTCTGGCGCTTGGCCGTGGCCAGCGCCTGATAGAGAACGTCATGGAGCAACGAAGATTTGCCCGAGCCCGAGACGCCCGTGATCGCCACCAGCATGTCGAGCGGGATTTCGAGATCGATATGCTTAAGGTTGTGGGCGCGAGCGCCGGCGATGCGCAGTCTGTGCGGCCCGGGTTGACGGCGCTTCCCCGGAATCTGGATGTGAAGCTCGCCACCGAGATAGCGGCCGGTGAGGGAGTGCGGCATGTTGACGATCTCGGCGTAGGTGCCCGCGCCCACCACTTTCCCTCCATTTTCTCCCGCGCCCGGACCGAGGTCCAGAATTCGGTCGGCGGCGCGCATGATGTCGGGATCGTGCTCCACCACAAGGATGGTGTTTCCCAGGTCGCGCAGGTCGTGCAGAATCTTGATCAGCCGGTGCGTGTCGCGGCTGTGCAGCCCGATGGNNAGCGTACCCACCAGACGTGAGCCGAGTGAAGTTGCCAGTTGAATGCGCTGCGCCTCGCCACCCGATAGCGTGGAGGCGAGACGGTCAAGCGTAAGGTATTCGAGCCCGACTTCGTTGAGGAAACGCAGCCGCTCCTGAAGTTCGATCAGCAACTTGTCGGCAATCGCGGCTTGTTCAGTCGAGAGCGTGAGTTGGCCGAAGAAGCGAGCCGCCTCTTCCACCGTCATGCTGCAAACCTGGCAGATGTTCTTGCCGTCGATCTTCACCTGGCGCGCTTCCGCCCGCAAACGGGTCCCTCCACAAGCGGAGCACCGTGAGTATCCGCGGTAGCGGCTCAGAAAAACGCGCACGTGCAGCTTGTACTTCTTGCGCTCCAGATACTGGAAAAATCCGCGCACGCCTTCAAAGCCGCCGTCGCCATCCACGATCGACTTCTGCTGCCCGGCTTCGAGTTCGTACCAGGGCACGTCCAGCGGAATTCCAGCCTGGCGCGCGAAGCGCTTCAGTTCGGTGAACAGCGGCCGGTATTTAGGCTTGGTCCACGGCTCGATCGCGCCTTCGTTCAGGGTCTTGCCCTTGTCGGGGATGACCAGGTCGAGATCGAAATCGATGGTGTTGCCAAAGCCCTGGCAACGAGGGCACGCGCCATAAGGATTGTTGAACGAAAATAGCCGCGGCTCCGGCTCGTCGTAGCGGCTGCCGTCGTTCTTGCACTCGAAGCGCTGGGAAAAACGCAGTCGCAGGGGAGTCTCGCCATCGTCCTCCCCACTTCGAAGCGCGGTTTCGAAGATGACTTCGCCCGCCTCGCGATACCCGATCTCGACCGCATCGACAATGCGCGAGCGCTGGTCGGCAGAGACCACCAGCCGATCCACCAGTCCAAACACGGGTTCGGAAAAATTGACGTCGAGCAACGACTCCGGGGTGGAGAACTCAAAGACCCGCCCATCCTGATAGAGCCGGTTGAAGCCTCGTTTGCGCAGATCGAAGAGGCGCGCTTTAATCGCATCGCTCGGCAGACGAGACTCGTCCAACTTCTTCATGGCGCGAGATTTCTTCGGTCCCTTTTCTTGCGCTGCCGGCACATGAACGTGAATGGGAAAGAACACATTCAGCCGCGTGCCTTCGCCCAGCCCAAGCAACCGCGCGGCAACTTCGTCCACCGTATCTTTCTTCACTTCCTGCCCGCAGAGCAGGCAGTAAGTGCGTCCAACCCGGGCAAAGAGCAGCCTCAGGTAATCGAAAATCTCGGTAGCGGTAGCGACGGTAGACCGCGGATTGCGCGTGGAGTTCTTCTGCTTGATGGCGACGGCGGGCGCGATCCCGTCGATCAGATCGACATCGGGCTTCTCAATCCGCTCCAGAAACTGCCGGGCATAGGCCGACAGCGACTCCACATA
>PMBA01000067.1 GCA_003152795.1 Acidobacteriaceae bacterium
CGGCGTTATCGCCTCGCCGTCTATTTTCGCGTCGGCTTGTCGACGATCACTGGGTCTCTGGTTGGCCTCCTTTCCGCTCCAACACCTCTTGCAGCGCCTGCTCGGAGAGTTGGTCCGGCTGGCTGTTTGCGGCGAGTGGCACGATGCGTACCGAGCAGTCCGCCGACAGCCGCGCCGCGACCACCGCGGCCGCCCGGCGTCCAGGTGCGTCTCCATCCAGCATGAGGACGATCTGCCGAAAACGCTGCACCAGCAACCGGCGCTGCGGCTCGTACAAGGCCGACCCCATCAGCGCCACCACCGAGCCAAAACCCGCCTGATATACCTTCAGGCAGTCGAAGAAACCTTCCACCACAATCACCGTTGCCTGCCCGGTCGCGGCGGCGCGATGCAGGTTGAACAACACCCGCGATTTGCCGAAACCAGCGGGGAACCGGTACCGCGGCTCGCTGCCATCCAAGGATCGCCCACCATAGCCCACCAGCCGGCCGGCTTCGTCCTCAATGGGGATCACCAGGCGCTGACTCATCAATCCAGGTCCTGCGTAAAACCCGATTCCGAACTCGCTCGCCGTGGCCGCGCGGATCCCTCTCGACGCCAGGTAGGGATGCCGAACATCCACGCCCCGCAGCCGAAACCTCAGCGGCGGAACCGACCTTGTTTTTTTCGTAACCGTTGGCTTCTGCGGTGGCGCGAGATCGCCCAGCAGGCTCCTCCACTCCGACAGCTTTTCTGCCGCCGCCCTTACGCCACAGCCCTCGATCGCCGCTACCAGGTCCAACACCGACCCTCCGGCGCCGCACGAGAAACAGTGAAAAACCTGCGCGGCCGTGTTGACGTGAAAGGTCTCCCGTCCCTCGCCCCCATGTAGCGGGCAGCGGCCTCGCAGCTGATTTTGGCCGCTGCGCCGCAGCCCGTTGATCCGGTACCGTTCCAGCACCGCTGCCAGCGGCACTGCCCTCTTGATGGCCGCAAACTCAATCCAATTCGCCATCGCGTTCAGGCCGCCTGCGGAGCCCGCCTCCGCAGTTGCTCACGCTTGTGCTCCTCCAGCAACTCCATGTTCAGGTAGCGGGTGGCTTCGATCCAATCCTCGTGGATCTCCGCCGCCAGCGCCCGCACCAACCGCAGACAGCTCGCCGCATTCGGAAAGATCCGCACCACCAGCGTGCGCCGTTTCAGTTCCTCGTTGATCCGCTCCAGCATGTTGGTGGACTTCATGTGCTTGTGGTGCTCCACCGGCAACCGGTAGAACGTGAAGGTTTCCTCGATGTTGCCTTCCACCCAGGAGCACATCTTGGGGTACTTCGACTGCCACTTCACCAGCCATGCTGCCAGATCCTGCCGCGCCTGCTCCAGATCGTGACGGTCGTACAACCAACGCAATTCCACCAGACAGTCGTCGTTGGCCTTGCGCGGCAGATAGTCCAGCGCGTTCCGCAGAAAGTGTACATAGCACCGCTGCCAGGCCGCTTCCGGCAGCACCTCCACAACCGCCTGCTTCAACCCTGCATGGTCGTCGGTGACTACCAACTCCACGCCCCGCAATCCTCGCTGCTTCAGCTTCACCAGAAACTCGCGCCAACTGCTCGTGCTCTCCCGGTTGGCCAGCTCCACCGCCAGNNCCGTCCTCCCGCACCTTCTCGTAGCGCGCATCCAGCACCACATACGGATACTCCTCCTCCAACCGCCGACTCGCAAACTTGGCCAGTTCCTCGTCCAGGGTTTGGTTCATCCGGCTCACCGTCGCCGCCGAAAACTCATGCCCGCACAACTGCTCGGTGATCTCTTTCACTTTGCGCGTCGACACCCCCTGGACGTACATCTCCGCCAGAGATCCCACCAGCGCCTTCTCACTCCGCTGGTAGCGCTCGAACACCTCCGTGCGGAACCGCCCCTGCCGATCCTGCGGAACCCGCAACTCCAGTTTTCCCACGCGCGTGATCAGTGTCCGCGGGTAGTACCCGCTCCGATATCCTTGCCGATTCCCCGTCCGCTCACTCTTCTCCGCTCCCAAGGTCTCGTCCATCTCCCCCTGCAGCACATCCTGAACGATACGCTCCAGCAGACGCCGAAACGCATCGTCCTCCTCCTGGAGCGCTTCCACGAAGATCGCCTTCCAGTCCTGCTCTTTCTCTTTCGCGTTATCCTTCTTCTGGGTCATGTTTGTTCCTCCGCTCCCCGGCCAGGGAGCTTGTTTGGTCTTCCGGAACATCATGACCCGTTTTTGCTTTACCTGATTTATGTCGGATCACTTTTGCAGAACTTCTGAAGCATAACCCTTCTGGGTGGGAAGTCTCGATTCCCGCGAGGCACGAGAGTGTAGCGATCACTGTACGGCCTGCCCAAGGTGCGCCCAACAATCGGAACTCACACGGCAAAGCACCTTATTGAAGACACCCTTCGCGCTCAAGGACGTTGGTTCTCAGCCCGATTGCCGGTTGACCAATGGGGTGACGGGAATACTCGCCGATACACTTAACGAAAGCTTCAAGCTCAATGAACGCATGGCGAGCGAGTTCGCGCGCATCGACGGTGAGGTCGGAAAGGAAGGTAAAATCAACCAGCGCGCGAGCCTGGCGCGGCGTCAGGCATGGCGGCGAATTTTTCGGGGCTGATTATGATCGGTTTCAAGAGAACGCGGTGCTACAATTCTCTCGGCTGGTACAGTTTCAGGAGGCCTTCATGAAGAG
>PMBA01000361.1:0-2461 GCA_003152795.1 Acidobacteriaceae bacterium
GCTGAAGGAAGGCGATTCGCTGGAGATCGAAGCCGCTGAAGGCCGCGTCGAACTGCGCCGGGCGACCAAGATTCCCACCCTCGCGCAACTCGTTTCCCAGATTACCCCAGAGAACTGCTACACCGAGATCTCGACGGGCGCGGAAGTGGGGAAGGAAGTTGTCGAATGGTGACACGGTGACTCCCTACGTTCCGGAAGCCGGGGACATCGTGATGATGGATTTCGATCCGCAAGTTGGCCGCGAACAGGCCAAACGCCGCCCCGCATTGGTGCTTACGGATCGGCGCTACAACCGCGCCAGCGGCCTCGCGATTGTTTGTCCGCTCACAAGTAAGCGCAAAGCCTATCCCTTCGCTCTGCCTATCGCAGTTGACCAGGTAGAGGGAGCGGTTCTCGCCGATCAGTTGAAAAGCATGGATTGGGCCGGACGCAAGGCGAAATTCCACTCCAAGGCCGAGCCCGCCTTAGTCGGCAAAGTGCGCCAGTATGTCGCGGTTCTGCTCGCGCTTCGGTGACACTAGTCGTTCCCACCGGAGTCCCCAGCTTCAGTCAATAATCGCCTGATACGCCAGTTCGTGCACTTGACGGTCGAGGGTTAAATCGCCCTCCGGATGCAGTTGCCCCATAAAAATCACGATCATCTGTTCCTTCGGGTCGACGGAAAACTGGGTGTAAAAAAAGCCTCCCCAGTTGTATTCCCCCGCGGATCCAAGTTCGGAGAGGGGCGCTTTCACGCCAATGACGCCGAAGCCGAGCCCGAAGCCCTGGTCCGGACCTATCTTTCCCAATTGGTCCTGGGTCATCAATTCAACCGACTTGCGGCTCAGCAAGCGAGTGTTTCCCACCTTGCCGCCGTCGAGCATCATCTGGCAGAAGCGCGCGTAATCGGCCGCCGTCGACACCAGTCCGGCGCCGCCAGAGAACAGCTTCCTGGGGCCACGCACCGGGTAGTCCGCCGAATAAGTGAAGGCGCCTTCCGTGATCGGAGTATCGGGAAAGCGATTCAGGCCTTTGTCATCGTAATAGGTGTAGGCCGTGGCCAGCCGGTCGATTTTGCTGTCGGGTGGATAGAAGTAACTGTCCTTCATGCCCAGCGGCTCGAAGATTCGGGTGCGAAAGAATTCGTCCAGCGGTTTGCCGGAAACAACTTCCACCAGCCGTCCCAGCACATCAACGCCGAGGCTATATTCAAACTTCTCGCCGGGGTTGAAGAGAAGTGGAAGCCCCGCGAGGTGTTTGGTGCTGTCTTCGATGGTGCCCTCGTAAGGCAGGAGGCCGGAAGCCACCTTCGCGTCCTTATACATAGGGCCAAGGTCCTCATTCCACTGGTAGGTGATTCCAGAGGTGTGGCGCAACAGGTCGCGAATGGTGACCTCGCGGGTGGCGGGGATCGTGTACGGTGCTCCGGACGCGGGCTTCACCAGTACTTTCTGGTTCTTGAACTCGGGCAGGTATTTTGAGACCGGGTCCTCGAGCAGGAAGTGGCCCTCTTCGTACAACATCATAACTGCCAGGCTGGTGATGGGCTTGGTCATGGAGCAGATGCGGAACATGGTGTCGAGGCGCATCGCCTTGCCCGCTTCGCGGTCCGCCATGCCCTGCGCCTTGAACCACGCCACATGGCCGCGACGGGACACCAGCGTGACCGCACCCGCGATTCGCTTGTCGTCGATGCTGCGCTGAACACTGGTGGCGATCCGCTCCAGCCGTTCTGAAGACAATCCGACGCTTTCCGGCTTGACCACCGGCACTTCCTGCGCCATTGCCGCGGAAAAGACGAGCGCACAGAAGAAAGTCGACAATATGACTTTGCGATTTGTGATTTGCCTGTTTGTGATTTGCCGATTCATGACGAAGAGATCTCCTTATCGTCGCCTTCGTTAGATGGGGGACACTGATTGTACAACGACAGACACTAGGGACAACCCTGAATAGGCCGGCTGGTACTGGGCTGGTTGAATTATTTCGTGTGATTTGGTTGGCGCCTGAGGGTTTCCATGAACAGACCGACCAGAGCATACGTCGCAGCATTCGCAAGAAGAGCCCAGTAGACACCAACGGGGAAATGAAAATAAAAACTGGCAAACACAATTGGGCAAGTTAAACGCGCAAGAGTCCACATCGGTTCGGCTGAAGTTATCGGAATCGGGGCCGTTGGAAAGAAATAAAGTGCCCAGAAGCCGGCAACAAGAAAGCCAGTACTCGACCACATAACAATTCGGTGTTTCATGCCGCCATTCCTGCCGTTCTCTGATTAATAATTCATTATTCCACAACCTGCCGACCGTTCACAGAGGAGATAGATTTAAAATAGCCCACGACCGGCAAGCTCGCCCGTTTGCCTGACTGACGGCGCGAATGGTACAAACCTCCCGAGGCCACCGCTCGTGAAAAAGATCGCCGTTGTCTCTCTTTTCGCTCTTTTCGCTGTTTCCACGCTGCTTGTCGTGTTCGTGGTTGC
>PMBA01000361.1:2466-3469 GCA_003152795.1 Acidobacteriaceae bacterium
GGCCGCTACGCGGCGCTGCTCAATCAGGGTTACGGCACGCAGGAAAGCGGTGCGCGGCAATCGATCGCCATTCTCGATCTCAGCAATAATCAGTTGCGCGATTTTCCCGACAACCGCTTGAGCGACGACTATTCGACGCGCCAGAGCTATTTCATCGGCTTGGCGTTTTCGAGTGACGGCAAGCATCTCTATGCGTCGATGGGATCGGTCACCGACCCAACCGGCGAGAAGCCAACCAGCACAGGCAACGGCATCGCGGTGTACAAGTTCGCCGACGGTCAAGTCACTCCGGACCGCTTCCTCAAGATCGCGCCGCAACCCATNNGCCCCAAGGGCGACCGCCTGCTCATCGCCAATAACCTTTCCGACAACGCCGTGGTCCTGGACACCAGCGATGGCAGGATCCTGCAGTCGTTTGACTTGAGCCGCGGCCGTTTCATTCCAAGCGCCTATCCCTACACGGTGATCGCAAACAAAGCCGGAACCAAAGCGTGGGTGAGCCTGTGGAACACCGCAGCCGTCGCGGAATTGGACCTGGAGAAGGGAATCATCGCGCGCTGGATTGAACTCACTAAGACTGAACTAACTCAGACTGACGATCGCGATGCTCCCAGTTCGCATCCTACGGCGTTGCTTCTGAGCCCAAACGAGGACACGCTCTTCGTGGCCCTCGCCAACGCCGACACCGTGGCTGCCGTCGATCTCAAAGCCGGGATCGCTTACCCCTTGTATCGCACCAGTTTCAAGAATCCCGGGTCCGTCATCCAGGCCATAGCCCTTTCGCCCGACGGCAAGCATCTGTTCGCGGCCAGTGCTGCGCTCGACGCGGTTGCCGTGTTCGAAGTCAAGGATCTCCCGGAATTGACCACAGGTACCGGCACTGCCAGGGTGATTCCGATTGACGATGCCCTCGGCTTCATTCCCACCGAGTGGTATCCCAGCGCCTTAGCCATCGCCGGCAACGATCTGCTTATCGCCACCGCCAAAGGCGAAGGCAGCGGCC
>PMBA01000322.1 GCA_003152795.1 Acidobacteriaceae bacterium
AAGCAATCCAGTTACCGCAGCGCTGAAGCGCGGCGCCACCCAAAATCCAGCCCTGGAATTAATCGGGCGCAATGCGAGTCTTTCGTTGACCCGGCGGAACCATGCCAGTAAACTTATCCGGACGCGGGGAAGCACCTCCTCCAGGTACAACGCCTGACCCGGGTCAATCTGCCAAGTCCGATCCTTCCGTCGCCTAAGAGAAAACTGGCGAATCGAAACTGGCCGCAACAGGCAACAGAGTCCCGATGACCATTCGTCGGGGCCGGTGTGCCTATTACGACTAGGAAGAGCCATGCCCGGGTTCGCCGGTTTGCAAACCAACTTCCTTACCTGGCTCATCGTGGCCGGCACGGCCGCCGGCTGGNNTTGTGTGGCTCGATTTCGGACT
Source organism: Acidobacteriaceae bacterium (assembly GCA_003152795.1). Classification (GTDB taxonomy): domain Bacteria; phylum Acidobacteriota; class Terriglobia; order Terriglobales; family Acidobacteriaceae; genus Acidiflorens. Next base: position 389 of record PMBA01000322.1, read on the forward strand.
GGATATCGTGCTGCGCTTCCTGATGCTGTCGTACAACGCGGTGGAGTGGGGAAACGGCGGTCCGCGGCTGGTCGCGCTGCGAGTGGATACGGTGAACACGACGCTGGCTTATTGCGGACTGTTCTGGATGCTGGTCGCGCTGGCGTATGGGATCGCGGTGCGGCGCCGGGGAGCGGGGCCGCTCGGCACGGCGCGGATGTTTACGCTCGACCTGGCTTATGCGGCGGCGGTTCCAGTGGCGATGCTGGCTTCCGTGATTTTCTATCTGGTGGAGGGGCATCACCTGCCGCTGGCGCTGGTCACGCCGCTGGGGTTGCTGGCGGGGATGTACATGGTTCCGGCGGCGATCGTGTGGTGGGACCACTTCCGGCGGCCGGGTCCGGCGTGGCGGNNCGCGAGAACCTGGCGCCGATTCTCCTGATTCCCCTGGTTGCGGCGCTGTTCGCGGGCCGGCGGCCGGCGCTGCGAATCGCGATTCCGGTGGGGCTGATTTGTTTGTTTGTGCTGAGCTCGGTGGTGAGCTCTTACCGGCGCATCAAGTGGGAGAACGTTCGTCCCGAAGAAGTGGCGCGCGAGTTCAGCCAGGCGAGCTTTGCGGATTGGGCGAGCGGGACCTGGGCGGAGCCGATGCATCGCTTCCACGGCTTTGACTCCATGCTGCTGACGGTGGCGCTGGTTCCGGCGCTGGAGCCGCACTCGGAGCGGAACGTGCTGGTGGCGCCGTTCGTGCGCGGATTTGTGCCCCGGTTCATCTACAGCGGCAAGGGCGGGGCGGATGCGGGAATTAATTTCGGATCGCGAATCTGGGCGTTTGACGATCCGGTGACGCGCGAGGGATCGGGCGCTTCGATTGCGCCCTCGATGCCAGGCGATCTGTTTGACGCGGGCGGTGTGCTCTACATTGCGCTGGGCGCTTTGCTGTTTGGCGGGCTGCTGGGGCTGGTGGATGGATGGAAAGCGCATCTGCCGGGATTCTGCGGGGCGGCGATCACGGTGCTGGTGGCGACGCAGTGCGCCATGTCGGTAGAGCGCGACTTCGATAATTCCATCGCTACGTTGATCCAAACGCTGCTGGTTTTTGTGCTGGCGGGCGGGCTGCTGGCATTGGCGCGGCGGCGCAGCGGCGACCTGGCGATGGACGCCTATCCGAGCTTCGATCCGAGCTTTAATCCGAGCTTTGACCGGCAAGTCGATTCGAAATTCAATCCCACGCTGGAGCGATCCTAGGGCCCCTCATGGTTACCTTCCCGATTGAACAATCCACGACACGGGCCCCGAGAAGCAGCGGCGGAGCGTGGCGGCGGTTTCGAGGCGCGGAGCGGGGGCGCGCATGAAGGTCCTGATTCTGGCGACGGATATTTTTACGCGCGGAGGGATCGCGCGGTACACGTCCACGGTGGCTTCGTCGCTGGGGCGAATGCTGGGTGCGGAAAATGTGGATGTGCTGTGTTTTTTCGATTGGGGAAACGCGGGAGAGCGTCCGAGCGAATTCGGGCTGCTGGGAACGGTGAGCGGACGGGCGCGGGCGGGAGCCTGGTCGAGAGCTCATTTCATGTTGAAGGCGGCGGGGGCGGGATTCCGGGGATACGACCTGGTGATTGCGAACCACGTGGCGCTGGCTCCGGTGGCGGCGGCGATGAAGCGGGTTTTTGGGATTCCGTATTGGGTGGCGTGCCACAGCATTGAGATCTGGTGGGGGACGACGCGGTGGAGGCACGCGGCTTTGAAGAATGCGGACCTGATTCTACCGGTCAGCCGGTATACGGCGGACGTGGTGAGGAAGATGGAGGGAATCCAGGGATCGCGGGTGAAGGTGGTTTATAACGCGATTCCGGATTCGTTTGCGAGGCTGCTGGTGGCGGGGGAGGGGCGCGAGTCGTCGAACGGTTGCGTGGCGCGGGTCGGGCGGGACGGTCCGATGCTGCTGTCGGTTTGCGCGTTAGTGCGGGGGAACGAGTTCAAGGGCGTGGACACGGTGATCCGAGCCCTGCCGTTGGTGTTAAAGGCGGTGCCGGACTTGCGGTACGTGGTGGTGGGCGAGGGCGAGATACGGGCTGGGTTGGAGCGACTGGCGGCGGAAACGGGCGTGGCGGAGAACGTTACGTTCACTGGCGAAATCCCGGACGAGGAATTGGCGGAGTTGTATCGCGTTTGCGATGCGTTCGTGTTGCCGAGCCGGGGACAGGAACGGCAGGGCGTGGTCGGCGGCGAAGGATTTGGACGCGTGTATGTGGAAGCGGCGCTGGCGGGAAAGCCGGTGGTGGGGAGCCGGTCGGGCGGAGCGTCGGAGGCGGTGCTGCAGGGGCGGACGGGATTCGTGGTCGATCCGGAATCGGTTGACGAGGTGGCGGAGGCATTGAGCGCAATCCTTGGGGATCGGCAACTGGCGGGGCGGATGGGGTCGGCGGGGAGGGCGTGGTCGCTGGATATGTTCAGCGAAGAGGCGCTGGCGGGAGCGCTGGCGGAGTTGTTGGGTCCATACGGGTTCAGGAACGAAAGCGTGGCGGAGTTGGTGAAGGAGGCGGTGTAGCGGTATGTGCGGAATCATGGGGATTTTGAGCGACGGGCGGCCCGAAGAGATGCGGGCGGCGGTGCGCGACATGATGGCCGCGGCGCGGCATCGCGGTCCGGATGGCAGCGGGATGGTGGAAATTGCGGTGGCGGAAGGCGGAGCGGGCGAGCGATTGGACGTGCGTGCGGAGAAGCGACTGGTGCTGGGGCACACGCGGCTTTCGATCATCGATCTTAGCGATGGCTCGCGGCAGCCGATGCAGGATGCGGAGTCGGGATCGTGGCTGGCGTTCAATGGCGAGATTTACAACTTCCGGCAGTTGCGGGCGGAACTGGAAAAGCTGGGAGCGAAGTTCGCGACGTCGGGCGACTCGGAAGTTCTGCTGAAGGCGCTGGTGCAGTGGGGAGAACGGGCGCTCGAAAAACTGGAAGGGATGTTTGCGTTTTCGTTCTGGGATGGGCGGAGCGGGAGTCTGCTGGTGGCGCGCGACCGGGTGGGGATGAAGCCGGTTTACTACTGCGGCGGATCGGGCTCGGGAGCTCGGGGGTTCGCTTTTGCCTCGGAAGTGAAGATGCTGGAACGGGCGCGGATCTGTCAGCTTACGGTCGACCACGATGCGGTGGACTCGTTCCTGGCGTATGGCGCGGTGATTGGGCCGAATACGATTTTCAAGGAGATCCGCGAACTGGAGCCGGGGCATCTGCTGCGGGTAAACGCGCGGGGCGAGGTGGTGGAGTGCGAATACTGGTCGCTGAGCCGGTGCCTGGGCGAACAAGCGCCGACTCATCCGCAAAGAACGCGGATGAATGGGGAACGCGCTGTTGTTGATTTTGATCATGCGGTGTCGCTGATACGGGAACGACTGGATTACGCGGTGAGTTCGCACCTGGTCAGCGATGTTCCGGTGGGAGTGTTTTTGTCGGGCGGGGTGGACTCGAGTTTGCTGGCGCTGCTGGCATCGCGGCATGCGAAAAGTCCGATCACTTTGCTGACGGTGGCGTTTGCGGAGCAGGAATTTTCGGAGTTGCCGTATGCGCGGCAGATCGCCCGCGAGCTGCCGCATCACCACGAGGTGGTAACGCTTACGGGGGAACAGCTCCACGAGTTGCTGCCGCGGGCTCTGGGCGCGATGGACCAGCCGACGGTGGACGGGATCAACACGTTCGTGATCTCGCGAGTGGGCGCCGCNNGTTCCGCGGCTGCTCAAGTACGGAACTGGACTGCGTCCGGCGGCGCGGGTGTTGGCAAAGTTGCGAACGAGGTTCGGGACTTCGAGTCCGATTCCCTGGCAGAAGGTGGCCGATGCGGGGCCATTCTCCAATTTGGCCGAGGCTTATCTGTTGCAACGTTGTATCCGGTGGCGCGGGGCGGACAGGAGTGTCCGGCCTGCACGGGCATTGCAGACAAGTATCGACGGGCTGGGCAACGATTTTCAGAAAGTGGCGGCTTTGGAGCTGCAGTTTTATATGCGGAATCAGCTGCTGCGAGATGCGGACGTATTCAGCATGGCCAACTCGGTGGAGTTGCGCGTTCCCTTCCTCGATACACGACTGATGGAAGCGGCGCTGGCGATTTCTCCGGAGTATCACTTCGAAGGTGGAAGAGGAAAGCGAATCACGCGGCGAATCTTGGGTGAGTTGGCGGGCGAGCAAATTCCAGAACGGCGAAAGATGGGGTTCACGTTCCCGTGGCAGCAGTGGCTGGGGCGCGAGCTGAAAGAAACCATCACGCACACCTTGCGGGACAGGCAACTGTACGACCCGCTGTCGCTCGATCCCGCGTATGGCGAACGGTTACTGGATGGCCTGGAGCGGGGCGAGCGGATGCAGTCGTGGTCCGAGGTGTGGTCGCTTTTTGTGTTGCTGAACTGGCAGTGCCGGACTGGGGTGGAATATGCCGTTGCCTAGGGTCGGCGTGCTGTGCGGGATTTCGGGGCTGGGAGGAGCGGAGTTCAGCCTGCTGGAACTGGTGACGCGTCTGCGCGATGTTTATGAATTTCATCTGATCGTCCCGGGCGAAGGCCCACTCCAGGAGAGCGCCGAATTGGCCGGGGCCAAGGTGTGGGTGCTGCCGTGGCCGGAAGCGATCGCGGGCACGGGCGAGACGGCGAAGCGCCCCGGTGCGGCGCAGATGCTGCGCGCAGCGGTTTGCTTGCGGTCGTTGGTGCGCCGGTTATCAAAATTGCTCGATGAAATCCAGCCCTCGGTTTTGGTGACGAACGCGGCCAAGGCGCATGTGATCGGCGCGCTGACGCGCAAGCGGAAGGATGTTCCTTTGATCTGGTACATGCGCGACGGCTTGGAAGACCGTGTGCTTTCGCGCAAATTGCTGGCCTTGCTGTCGCGGCGCTGCGATCTGACGGTTTGCATTTCCCGATATGTGGCGGCGCAGTTCCGGGAATACGTCTCGGCATCGGTGCCGGAAAATGTGCTGTACAACATTGTCGATTTGAGCCGCTTTCGCCCGGGCGCCCTGCCACCCGCGGATTTGGGCAAGCAGCCGGATGAGATCTGGTACGGAATTGTGGGCGCAATCACGCCGCTAAAAGGGCACGACATTTTTCTGGATGCGGCGGAGAGAGTTCTGGGCGAACTGCCCAATGCGATTTTTGCGATCGTCGGCAACAACCCCTATGTGACGGAAGCCGGAGTTCTGTATGAAGAGCTTTTGCGGCAGAGGGTCGCGAACTCGCGGCTTCGCGGCCGGGTGAGATTCATGGGCTTCCGGAACGACGTGCCGGGCGTACTTTCGCAACTCGACATTCTGGTGCAACCCAACCGAGGTCCGGAAGGGTTGGGACGATCGGTGCTGGAAGCCATGGCGTGCGGCGTGCCCGTGATCGCCGTGAATAAATGGGGACCAGCCGAATTGATTCAGGATGGGGAAACGGGCCTACTCTTCCCGCCGCTGGACACAGAACAACTAAGCGCTCACATGCTCACTTTAGGAAGGGACGGGATTTTGCGGAAGACCATGGGGAAACGCGGCCACGATTGGATTCAGCGGAACCTTGTGTCGCAGGAGTTGGCGGGGAAATTCGACCGGATCATCTCCAGTGCAATCGCCAGATCCGGCGACCGCGCGATCGCCCGCCAACAGCAGGAGGCCACGGCATGAGAGTCCTTCAGTTGGGAAAGTTTTATGACCCGTACGTTGGCGGAATGGAGACGGTGCTCAAGGAAATCTGCGAGAGCCTGGCGGACCAAGTCGATTTCCAGGTGGTGGTTGCGAACACGCGCTGGCGCACCGAGCACGAGAACAGGAAGATTCCGGTCACACGCGTCGCCAGCATGGGGAAATTGTTTTCGTGCTCGATGGCGCCGTCGTTTCCACTATGGGCGAGGAAGTTCGATCCCGATCTGATCCACGTTCATATACCGAACCCGCTGGCGGAGTTATCGGCGCTGATGGCGAACCGGGACATTCCCGTGGTGGCGCAGTTCCACAGCGACGTGGTGCGGCAGCGCAACTTGCTCAAGTTATACGGGCCGTTCCTGGATGCTTTTTACCGCCGGGCGAACTGCATCGTCGTGCCCACGCCCAGGCATATTGAAATTTCCCCATTTGTTTCCAAATACCGGGATAAATGCCGGGTTGTGCCTTTTGGGGTTCCGCTATCGCGCTTTGAACTGGATGAGACGGGCCGCGAGAAAGTCGATGAACTGCGGGACGGGTTGCCAACCGTGCTCTGCGTTGGGCGCCTGGTCTCCTACAAGGGAGTGGAGTTCCTGATTCGCGCACTTGAGGGGATTCGAGCGCGCTTGTGGATTGCGGGTACGGGGCCGCTTGAGGAATCGCTGAAGCGCCTGGCACAAGAAAGAGGACTCGCGGACCGGATCGAATTTTTGGGACAGGTGTCCGACGAGGACCTGGTTGCTTATTACCATGCATGCGATGTATTTGTGCTGCCNNGGGAAGACAGGGTATGTGGTGCCCCGTCGAAATGCCGAGGAGTTACGGAAGGGCATCCAGTTGTTGCTTGACAATCCACGCCTGCGAGAAGAGATGGGCGAGGCTGGCCGCTGGCGTGTCGAGAGGCATTTCACTTCGACAAAAATGGCGGAAGCCATGCTGGAGGTTTACCGGGAGATGTTGCGGGAACCGTGCCGGGCGGATGTTCCTGCCAAGCACCCGCAAGCGGAGGAAGCGGTCGAGTATCCGGCAAAGTGGGCATGAGCGGGGCTGAGTGGGAGTTCCGTCCGGATTATTCCCGAGAGGGTTAGGGTGCAGGAAGAGAAGGGCTACCCACCGGGAGCACAGAGGGACACAGGGGAAGGAACAGAGGGGAACCTGAGTCGAGGATGATTTACTTAAGTATTTTCGCAGTGTCGCTCGTGGCGTCGGCGGTGCTGGCACGCCTGGTCCGCGATGTTGCCAATGACCGCGGCTGGGCAATCGCACCGGAGTCTGCCCGCCACCTGCACCAGAAACCCGTCCCCCGCCTCGGCGGCATTGCGATTATGGCGTCGGTGATTCTGGTTGTAACCACGGCTGTGATCGCATCCAACCTGCTGCATCTGGGTTATTCGTTTCAGACCAGCACGCTTCTGGGATTACTCGGACCGACGCTGGTGGTCTTTTCTCTGGGATTGGCCGACGACTTCCGGCCATTGAGTCCTTACTTGAAATTTGGGGTGCAGATACTCGCGGCCGGGTGGTTATTCCTGAACGGCTTCCGCGTTACGCGTCTGCACCTGCTTTTCGGCGATCGGGAGATGGGAAACGTTGCGGCGCTGGCCCTCACTGTCTTCTGGGTCCTGCTCATCACCAACGCGTTCAACCTGCTGGACGGGTTAGATGGCCTGGCGGCGGGTTCGGCGTTGTTTTCCAGCCTGGTTGTTTTTATCGTAGCTCTGGTTACGGGCAACACACTGACCCAGGTCGTAGCGATTGCATTGGCAGGGGCGATTGTCGGGTTCCTGCGTTACAACTTCAGCCCGGCTACGATCTTTCTGGGTGACTGCGGCAGCCTGGTCATTGGATTTGTCTTGAGCGCGGTTTCATTGGCCAGTTCGGAGAAAGCGTCGACGGCTGTCGCGGTGGCCATTCCCGTGGTTTCATTCGGGCTGCCGATCCTGGACACGTTCATGGCTGTGCTGCGGCGCTTCTTGAACGGCAAGCCCTTGTTTGGCGCGGACGACGAGCACATTCACCACAAGCTTTTGCAGCGCGGACTCTCGCACCGGCAAGCAGTGGTGGTTCTGTATGCGGTTTCGGCGTGCTTTGCGCTGATCAGCCTGCCTTTGCTTTCGCCGACGTCCGGCACCATTGCCGTGGTATTGAGCGTGGTCGGTCTCGGTGTGTTTTTTGGTCTGCAACATCTCGGTTATCACGAAGTGGATGAACTGCGTCGCATGGCGCGTAGAACGTGGGAGCAGAAGGCCATCATCTCGAACAATCTCGCGATTCATCGCGCGACCGACGAACTGGCCGGCGCGGATACGGTTCACGGGATATTAGAGATCCTGAAGACGGCGTTTGAAGGCAACGATTACGAGGGCTTCGAGTTTTCGTTTACTCCGGAATTACCTGAGTCCTACGGCTCTCCGCCCATGATTCCGCCGTTTCAATATGCATGGCGCAAAGAGGAAGGAAATCGAAGCAAGGGCTGGGAACTGCGGCTCGACTTACTTTCCGAAAGGGGAGAAGTGCGCGGCTGCTTTTCCATCAATCGGAGTTACTCCAAGAGTTCTCTTCGCAGTGACGTCGATTGTCTTACGGCGGAGTTTGCGAGTGCATTGAGTGCAGCTTTGCAGCGAGCGGGTGAGAGCCACGTTACGTCAGCCGGGATTGCGGTAATCGCGGAGCACAGGCCGACGGACATCGAGAGCGTCGCGTAATCGCCGCGTATTAGTCAGACGGTGCCGTGACGGACGCGTCATCCGTCCACCGTAGTTTGGCGGCCGGGTGGGAATGCCCCGCTCTCCAGTGCCAGTAATCCAATACCAGTAATAATGATGGCCGTTTGGGAAGTTAGCGGCATTTCTTGAGATTCCCAGCTTGTCCGCGCACGAGCGTGAACTTCTCCGGAGACCCTTTGTTTTCTCCAAGGGTGAATTCGAGCCGCATGGTGTCGCCCTGCACGGTGCCTGTGTAAACCACATCGACGCCCTGCGATGGCTGGTCTCTCTTGACCGGCCCACCCTGAGTCTGAAAGGTGCCTTTGACCTGGAACTTTCCGGCTTCATCCAGCGACAAGGGTTCCGCTATCGTTCCCTGGGCACAATCGAACTCCAAGGCTGCCCCGTGTGACGTCACCTGCATTTCCAAATCAGAGCCGCCCCACAGTCCCAAACGCACGCTCGCGGGCGGCGCGTGGTTTGAATTCCGAGCGGCTGCGCGCTTTTCCGTGGGTGCAGCGACCAGGGCTATGGCCAGCATCAGGGCAACGGCAAACTTCGTTCCATCCCGTTTCATTGTGAGCTGCGCTCGGGTTGTGACACAGGCTCGTTCTCACCCGTACCGCGCTAGTGCTTATCTCCTTGCTCGACGAAGAATTTTCCGGTCTCTCCCGCTGAGAAATAACGGGAGGTTACGGTCTTCTTGCGGGTGAAAAATTCGACCGCATCCCAGCCGTGGACATGCAGGTCGCCAAAGAAGGAATCCTTCCAGCCGGAAAACGGAAAATACGCTGGGGACGCGGCCACGCCGATGTTGACGCCCACCATGCCTACTTCGATGCGGCGGCTGTATTCCCGCACCGCTGCGCCGTTTTCCGTGAAGATCGAGGTGCCATTGCCGCGGGGATCGCTGTTCACCAGCGCAATCGCCTGCTCAAGCGTATCGACATGCATTACGGAGAGCACGGGGCCGAAAATTTCCTCGCGGCACACGCGCATCTCGGGCTTCACATGGTTCAGAATGGTCGGACCAACAAAATTTCCGCCTGCCGGAACACTCACCGGACGCCGTCCATCGACCAGCAACTCCGCGCCTTCTTTCAATCCGCTCTCGATCGCCTCATGAATGCGCTCGCAGGCCGCGCTCGAAATCACCGGCCCCAGGCTCGCTTTCGGATTCATGCCGTCTCCGGCAATCAGCCTCTCGGCTCCTTCTTTCAAGTGGCCCATGATCGCTTGTTGCGCGGCCCCAACCGTTACCAGCACCGATCCAGCCATGCAGCGCTGACCTGCGTTGCCGAAGGCGCTGCCCAGAACGTTCGACACCGTCTTGTCGACCACCGCATCGGGCATCACGATCATGTAATTTTTCGCGCCACCCAGGGCCTGCACGCGTTTTCCGTTTTCCGCCGCACGCCGGTAAATGTACTTAGCCGTATTGACCGAGCCTACAAATGAAACGGCGCGAATGCCCGGACTATCGAGAATCGCATTGACCGCGTCGTGCGCGCCATGCACCAGATTTACCACCCCGCGCGGCAACCCGATCTCTTCGAAGATGTGAAATATCAGCTCCGAGGTAAGAGGGACCTGCTCCGACGGCTTCAAAACGAAGGTATTCCCGCAGACGATCGCAAAAGGCAGGAACCACATCGGCACCATAGCCGGGAAGTTGAAGGGCGTGATCGCCGCGCAAANNCGGCTGATTTCAGCGCGCGCATCCGACAGCACCTTGCCCGACTCGCGCGTGACGGAAGCCGCGAGCTCGTCAATCCGCTGCCGGAACTTTTCGCGCAGCGCGTAGATAAATTCCGCGCGCTCGCCCACCGAACGGGAGCGCCAGTCCGGCAAAGCGGCGCCAGCAGCGGCAGCCGCCGCTTCGACCTCGGTAATCCCTGATAGCGGGACGCGCGCCAACACTTCGCCGCTAGCCGGGTTGGTCACGTCGAGAAGGCCGGACGTCTGCGCCGTTGCCCAGGCACCGCCAATGTAGTTCGAGAGAATTCGTGGCGCAGTCTTCTTGCCGGGAGTCGAGTCAGTGGTCGCGGTTTTCTCCGCCGGGGCTTTACCTGCCGTGGTTAGAACATTCGATTCGGTGGTCATCACTACCTTCCTGTTTCAAGCCTGCAATTCGCTTCCCAGCCGCGCCAACTACGGGCTCTCGAGCAAAACGTCAAACGCTACCGGGCACAGCCATCTGCTGGTTTTACCACGTTTCGCGGCACAGCAACAGCACGGACGCAGCTGAAAGGGGCCAGATACGAAGGTTGAACCCATCGGTGCTGAAAACGAATGAGGAGGAAGGGAGTGTCGCCCGAAAGAACCTGCACCAGTCGCCCCGCTAATCGCAAAGGTCATTTCGACGGACAAGGCTGACGGCAAGCATCTCCTGTCCAAGGTATGCAAGAACCGTAACGACACCCTCCCGGGCCCATGGCGGGCGGTCCAATACAAGAGGACACGCGGCAGCGTGGTAAAATCTCTAATTGGCGCCGCGTAAGCTCCGTGCCCCACGGCGCCCGTAGTTGCAAGTCTCCGCAAGATGTAGGCGCGTAGCTCAGTTGGTTAGAGCGCTACCTTGACACGGTAGAGGTCGCTGGTTCGAGTCCAGTCGTGCCTACCAGATTTCTGAATGACATGCAGCGTTTCCGATGGGCATTGTTGGCTACCAATTTGCTCACAAGTCCGCGATGGAGACGCGATTCCCCACTGAAGATTGCCGGAAAAGATGCCGAATCGGAATCTGGAATTTCCTTCCTTCGCCAGCTTGTCGCGGCTAGCCTCCTGAAACATCTTCGTCATGATCTCGGTAATATCATCGGCCTGGTTGTGTTCACGGGTCGTCTGGGGCATCGCAGCGACAGAGATCAGGATGCCCATTGAATTGCCGAGTAGGAGCGCGCCGGCACTTCGAGTTTTGTGCGACCGCTACCGGTCAAAGGCGTATCCGCAGACTGAGGAACAACCCGCTGCGGGGCATCGAAACTGTTAAAAGCTTTCAGATCGCCGCCGGTGAGTACGCTGGAACTTAGCACCTTGCCGGGGGAACGGTCTTGCCAGTTAATCTCGACTGTGTGTGGCTTGTTCAAGTCGCGATTCAGGATGAACAGCGACACCTTGCCATCCTCTTGGCTGAGAGTGCCCGCCACATCGAGGTAGGGGACCTGTCCCATTTCTGAAACCTCGTATGTGGGTGATTCCACCAGAAGGTTCAGCACGTTGCCGCGAGCCATTTGCAGAGCCCAACGATAGGGATAGTAGATCGTCTGCCGGAACATACCCTTTGCGTTGGTCACTAGCGGAGCGATGACATTTACGAGTTGCGCGAGGCAGGCAACTCTGATCCGGTCTGCGTTGCGCACCAGCGTGTTGATGATGCCCCCGACCAGCAACGCATCTTCCAGGTTGTAGACTTCCTCGAGCAGGCGGGGCGCTTCATGCTCGTGGCCGTTCATCGCATCGCCGCTTCGTTCGCGGTACCAGACGTTCCACTCGTCGAACGAGAGCCACAGTTTTTTCGGAGACCGTTTGTGGCCTCGCACCAGATCGCAAACGGCGAGCGTTTCCGCAATCTGCTTTTCCATACTCAGGTTCATGGCCAGGAATTTAGCGCTATCTTTGCCGGTTTCTTCCTGCGTGTTTCCGATGTAACGATGCAACGAAAGCGCATCGACATACTCGTAGCACTGCTCAAGGACCTCGCGGTCCCATTCCAGATAAGTCGGCATGCCGGGGCCGCTCGATCCGCAGGCGATTAGCTTAAGGGATGGATCGACGGCGTGCATTTGACGGGCGGCGTCCTGCGCTTTCAGACCATATTCGGCGGCCGTCATGTGGCCGATCTGCCACGGTCCATCCATCTCATTGCCGAGGCACCAATGCTCGACCTTGTATGGCTGCTCAACGCCATGAGCGCGCCGCAGGTCGCTCCATTTCGTTCCTTTCTCGAGATTGCAGTATTCGACCAGGGCGGCGGCGCGTTCCGCGGTGCCGGTCCCCAGGTTGAGGCCCATCAAAGGGCGCGCTCCGACGATCTTCGCCCACGCCATGAATTCGTTGGTTCCGAACTGGTTGGTGTCAATTGTGTTCCACGCCTTGTCGAGAACGCGTGGACGGTCTTTTTTCGGTCCGACCCCGTCGAGCCAGTTGTATCCGGAAACAAAATTACCCCCAGGGTAGCGGATGATCGGAACTCCGAGTTGACGCACCTCGTCGATAACATCTTTGCGGAAGCCGGAGCCGTCCGACAGCGCAGAAGCTGGATCGTAGATGCCCTCATAGATGGCGCGACCCAGATGTTCCAGAAATGATCCGAACAGGTTCCGGTCGAGGGGAGCAATGGTGCGACGGGAATCAATATAGATGCAAGCAACGTCGCTGGAATTCGCCGGCGGCTGCGCAAAGGCGACTTGTTTGAAGAATGAGTTGGCGGAACATGCAATTCCCGCGGTGGCCACTTGTTGCAAGAATTGGCGCCTCTTACCGGAAAACATCGTTCACGATCTCCTCAGCGGTTTTTGAGGTACGTTCGTTTGTACGCCAGCTTTACCCTTCCAGTCTGTGATAGAGACGATAGGGTTCGTCACCGACCGCAGCAAAAGGACGAAGGATCAGAGAGCGGGCGTCGCCCCCAACCACCCAGTCTTGCGAGGAGTGCGCGGCAGCCGTTGCACTGAGCAATTGCGAGCGATTGAGCTTGGCCGGGATATCACCAACGGCGAACAACGCAACGGGTCCACGCACCATGGCTACGGTGTTGGCGTTTTGCTCATCAATCGCCTCCAGCCGAAGCGGCATTCCGATTTCAAACTGGACGCGGTCGCCCGCCTTCCAGGTTCGACTCAGTGCCAGGAACTTCCCGGGTACGACCTCGGCTTCCACTCGTTTGCCATTAATGGATACGCCAGTTTTCGCATCGGCCCAGGCCGGGATTCTCAGATAAACCGTGAAGTTCTCGGCACGCGCCGAGTCGAACAGAAGTTCGGTCGTATTGGACGTGGGATAGCTGGTTTGCTGGGTGAGCGTGTACTGGGTTTTATTCTGGGACCAGCTGACCCGGGAAGGGATGAACAAATTGACGTAAATGCCATCGGCGCTCGGATAGTACGCGCTGATACCGTAATCGGCGGTCAACTGGGGGAACGTGCCGGAGCAGCACGGCCATTTGTCTTTGTAATAAACCTTCTTCCCGTTATCGCTGTTGTAGTCGGAGTAGTAGAAAGTCGTGCCATCGGCAAGAATGGGCTTGGCGCCTGCAATCGTGTTGTAGAGCACTCGTTCCATGCTGTCGCCATAGCGTGAATCGCGGGTAACGCGCAGCAGGTACCGCGTAATCTTGAATTGACCGTACGCTCCGCAGGGCGTTTCAAAACTGGAGCGTGTGCTATTCAGGCTGGCGGCCAACAATCCTTTGCCGGGTTCTACGAATCCCTCGTTCGGACCCCATCCTCCAGTCGCGTAACTCTGTTCGTGCACCATGCGCAGTCCGTTGGCNNAGCGTGTTCACATGGCTGTAGGCGTGCTTGCCGGGCAGAGCATTGTGATTCTCCGCCAGCGCATCGTAATACTCGTGGTAAATGAAGCGTTCGGCGAGTTCGCGATAGCGCTTGTCTCCACTGCGCCGGTACGCGAGAAAGAAATTCTCGGGAAGTGTGTAGGTCTCGTCCCAAGTAAAGGCGATCGTCTTGTGCGGACGAGCCTCCTGCTCGGCGCGGCTCAAGGCTTTTTCGGGCAAGTGCGGGAGCACGGCATCGGTGCTGCGTTTGAGCGCTTCCAAAGCAATCGGATCGGCGGCAAATTCGTGGGCATCGATCAGTCCACAGCAAGTCTTATCAAACGTGTAGCCGGGCAACCGATAGTCAACATAAAACTTTCCCGTTGGTTCCACTGTAGCGGCATACCCGCGAACCAGACGGTGGACTTTCTCCTGTGTGGGTTTCGACCCCGTGACCGCATAAGCCCTGGCCAGGCCGGAGACATATTGGCCAAATGTATGACCTGGAATGAAGCCGTGAAAATTGCCGGCGGGATTGAAATCATCGCTGTTGTCGTACCACCCGCCGAGATCCGGACCGGGAGCGGGCATCCCTTGCCGTTGTCGAAAAGGCTTGAGCAAACCGTCTTCATCGAGGTTCAGGAATATTTTGTGGTTGTTTTCAAACTGCTCGCGGAACAAGCCTTCCAGCAACTGCACCTGTGAATAGTCGAAGACTGATAGCGGAGGCACAACAGAGACCTCGACGCCTGGAAGGGCCCAGGAAGGGAGAGAGCGAGCGGCCAGAACTCCGCCGGTAGTGATTGCTGCTGTCTTCAAAAAATGGCGTCTGGATGTGTTTTTCATCGGAAGTCCTCCACGTTGCGTTGGCATCGCGCCCATTCACCCCGCAGCCGCAGAAAAGCCAGGGAACGGGTTGAGTTTTGCTGGCAAACGTTTTCCCTACGCGCCCTCATATACCACTTGCGGTGGCCGTAGGTCAAATGTGTGCGATCGATTTTACAAATTAGGGTACTCTGTTTCGGTGCNNCCACGATAATGGAAAGGCCAAGACAGGTCCGGGCTATGACAATCACACGCCGTTCGTTTGTTTTGTTTTCCCTCTGTGCCTCCGCCCAAAAACTGCTGGGGCAAGGAATCGCTTCGCGCGATGTGAAAGCCCAAGCCAAGCCCGCCGCGTCCGGACGCCCATTCTATGCCTCTTTTACCGACGTTGCGGAGTCGGCCGGCTTGCGGGCACCGGTCATTTATGGGGGCGTGGATTCGAAGAGATACATTCTGGAAGCAAACGGATGCGGATGCGCTTTCCTGGATTACGACAACGACGGCTGGATGGACATATTCCTGCTGTCGGGCACGCGCTTGGAAGGTGCGCCTCCGGAGGCGACCAACCGCCTCTACAAGAACAATCGCGACGGGACTTTTACCGACGTTACCGACAAAGCGGGATTGCGAGCGGTGGGTTGGGCGAACGGCGTGTGTGTGGGAGATTACAACAACGACGGGTTTGAGGACATCTTCTGCAGCTACTTCGGGCAAAACCGTCTCTATCGCAACAATGGTGATGGAACGTTTACCGACGTGACCAAGCAAGCCGGGCTCTGGGAAGACTCTCCCGCCCGTTGGGGAGCGGGATGCGCTTTTGTCGACTACAACCGCGACGGGCATCTGGATCTTTTCGTATCCAACTATATTCGCTTCTCGTTTGAACATGCCCCGGCTCCGGGGGAAAACTCGACCTGCAACTGGAAGGGGGTTCCGGTCAATTGCGGACCGCGCGGCCTGCCCACCGGCAGGCATTCCCTGTACCGCAACAACGGCGACGGCACGTTTACGGATGTGACCAAACAGGCAGGAATTGCTGGGGCAACCGAGAGCTACGGGATGACAGTGGTCACGGCCGACTTCGACGAAGACGGATGGCCAGACATCTTTGTGGCCTGCGATTCCACACCCAGCCTGCTCTTCATGAACAATCATGACGGAACGTTTCGCGAGGAAGCGGTTATGCGCGGCGTGGGGTTGAGCGACGATGGTATGGAACAGGCTGGGATGGGTGTCGGTATTGGCGACTATAACCTGGACGGACACCTCGACCTGTTCAAAACACATTTCATCGGAGACACGAGTGGCTTCTATCGCAACGACGGCAAGGGGAACTTCGACGAAGTCAGTCGCCTGGCAAAGGTTGGCGTCGAAACGCGTTATACGTCATGGGGTGCGGGGATGGTGGACTTGGACAATGATGGCTATCCTGATGTGCTGTTCGTCACCGGCAGTGTCTATCCGGAAGTGGAACGCAAGTTGCCACAATATCCTTACAAGACGCCAAGGGTCTTATTTCGCAATCTGGGCGATGGCACCTTTGAAGAGATCGAGACTCAGGCTGGTGCGGGAATTTCCGCAGCGCACAGCAGCCGCGGTTGCGCTTTTGGAGATTTTGACAATGATGGCGATATGGATGTGCTCATCGTCAACATGAACGAACCACCTACTCTGCTGCGCAACGACCTGGACACCAGGCAGCGTTGGATCAAGGTGAAACTGGAGGGTGTGAAATCGAACCGGAGTGCCATCGGAGCGCGTGTGCTCGTACATTATGGCGGCAAGACGCAAGCCCAAGCGGTGGTGAGCCAGTCCAGTTACTATTCTTCGAACGATCCTCGTCTGCATTTTGGTTTGGGCCCAATCGCAACGGTCGATATTGATGTCTACTGGCCAAACGGACTGCACGAAACATACAAAGGCATCGCTGCCAATCAGTTGGTGACTCTGCGCGAAGGCGTTGGGCGAGTTGCCAACAAGGGTTGGAGCAAGAGCTAAAGAAGCAATCGGGGACGGAATCCAAATTTGCATGGGTTGGTGATCTGAGATTGCCTCCCTTGTGATTTTGCGCACAAAATAGGTGGGGTTTTCAAAAAACACTTGACATCGCGAACGACTAACCTGTAAATAGTATGCGAAGTTAGGTAAACGTTTGCTCATGTCGTTTCCGAGATGAAGCGCTGATTGCGAGGAGTCTCGGGACTAGGAACAGGAGCGCTCGCCGGCACTCCCGGAGCCGGCGCGGACCATTTCTCCACGGAAGAGTCGAACCATCTCAGCGCCAACGACCAAGGTTCAGATAACAACGAGTACATTATTGACGGCCTTGACGTAACCAGCGGAATTCGCCAAGGCGTGTTGAATCTCACACCCAACGGGAGCAACAGCGAGGTTCCGATTTTACTCAAACGACTTGCGCTGCTACGCCAAGAGGCTACAAAAGAAGAAAGAGAGTACTACCGCCACAAATTGGTTGAGAGTGAAACCCAAATTGCACGGCCAGCACAACCGTAGATGCGCAAAGTACGTCAGGCGCCAGAAGCGTCGTCGGGAGCCCGGTTCGCGATCCGATTCAGGGAGATTNNCATGATCGATCTTTCGAATCTAGAAGCCTGGTTCATCACCGGAAGTCAGCACCTCTACGGGCCGGAAACACTCAAGAAGGTGGAGGAGCACGCCGCGGCGATGGCGCGAGCGCTCGGGTCATCTTCGCAGTTAGCTGTGAAGATCGTTCCCAAGCCGGTAATGACGAACAGCGATTCGATTCACCAACTAAGCCTCGACGCTAATCGCTCGAAGAACTGCATCGGCCTTATTACATGGATGCATACCTTTTCTCCGTCGCGTATGTGGATCGCCGGGATGCGATCGCTGGACAAGCCCATTCTGCACCTGCACACACAATTTAATGAGCAGTTGCCCTGGTCCACCATCGATATGGATTTTATGAATTTGAACCAGTCGGCGCACGGGGACCGGGAGTTTGGATACATTGGAGCCAAGATGCGGCTCCGCCGTAAGGTTGTCGTTGGGTTCTGGCAGGATGCTGGAGTCCATGCGGAGATGGGCGCGTGGATCCGTGCGGCTTGTGCCTGGCACGATGCCCAGCACCTGAAGGTTGCGCGCTTCGGCGACAACATGCGGAACGTGGCCGTGACCGAGGGCAATAAGGTCAATGCGGAAATCCAGTTGGGCTATTCGGTGAATGGCTACGGCGTGGGGGATCTGGTAAAGCACGTCCAGCAGATGACCGACGCAGAGGTCGAAAAGCTTACCGCTGAATATGACGAAACCTACACCGTCGCCGAGACGCTGCGCCCGTCTGGAAGCCGGCGACAGTCGATGCGCGACGCCGCCAGAATTGAGCTGGGCCTGCGTTCTTTTTTGAAAGAGACCGGGGCGCTTGCATTCACCGACACTTTCGAAGACCTGAACGGTCTGAAACAACTTCCCGGAATCGCTGTGCAGCGACTGATGGCCGAGGGGTATGGTTTCGGAGCCGAGGGCGATTGGAAAACATCGGCTCTCGTAAGAGCAATGAAAGTCATGAGCCAGGGGTTGGCGGGCGGTGCGTCGTTCATGGAGGACTACACCTANNCGCACATGCTGGAAGTGTGCCCGTCGATCGCAGAGGATAAACCTTCCGCGGAGATTCATCCGTTGAGCATCGGCGGAAAAGAAGATCCTGTAAGGCTGGTATTTACCGCGGCTCCGGGAAATGCTGTAAACGCTTCGATCGTGGATATGGGGAATCGTTTCCGTTTGATCGTCAACCAAGTGCACGTAATTCGCCCGGAGCATCCCCTCCCGAAACTTCCCGTTGCTCGTGCGCTGTGGGTACCCGAACCCAACCTGAAAGTTGCCGCGACGGCATGGATACTGGCGGGTGGAGCGCACCACACTGGGTTGAGCCGCGCCCTCACCGCCGAACACCTGGAGGATTTCGCGGAGATGGCAGAAATGGAATACCTGCTCATCGGCGGCGGCACGACGATCGGAGATTTCAAGAAAGAGCTGCGGTGGAACGACTTGTACTATCGTCTGGCAAGTAGTTTTTGAGGGTGCATGGAACTCCGAAAACCTGGAAACAGCGACCTGCGCATCAGCAAGATCGGCATTGGCGCCTGGGCGCCTCTGCCTTATCTCTATCTTGCGCTGTTATGTCGCACGATTCGCCACGGTGATCAATGTTGGCAACACGTCGTCTAATCCGTCGGCGCTCTTCTGGCCCAAAACGAAATACAGCCTGCTGTACAACGGATACAGGTCCTCGTAGATACGCTGCGCCA
>PMBA01000275.1 GCA_003152795.1 Acidobacteriaceae bacterium
AATTTTGTAATTTGAAAACCGGCGTGGCTATCGCTTCTAGATTACCAAATTACCCGATTGCAAAATTACCAGATCGCCTTACGCCGCTGGCTTGGTCGTGCGCCGATTGGCCAGAGCGAAAGCCAAGCCGAACATGAAGAGCGCAAACAACACCAGCGTCAAGATCGACGCGGTCAGCGAGAATGGGAACGAGAATGAGCTGGGCGCTCCGGGATACATCAGCGCGCGCAGCGCTTCGACGCCGTAGGTCAGCGGGTTGGCATACATGATCCAGCGAATCCACCCGGAAGCCTTCGACAGAGGGAACAGCGCTCCTGAAAGCAGCCATAGCGGAATCAGGAATAAATTGATGATGGCGTGAAAGGCCTGCGTCGAATCCATGGGCCAGGCGATGGCGAACCCGAGCCCGGTCAGCGCGAACGAAATCAGAAACACCGTGAGGACGATCAGCCCGAACGAAGCGAACGTAAAGTGCACGCCCACCAGCGGCGCGAAGACCAGGAAGATCAACCCCTGCACAGCCGCGAGGGTGGTGCCGCCCAGAACTTTTCCCAGAACGATCGCCGCGCGCGGCACCGGAGCGACCAGCACGGAAAGCAGAAAGCCCTCGTTGCGGTCTTCGATCACCGACATCATGGTGAAAATCGCGGTGAACAGCACAATCATCACCAGCGTTCCAGGATAGAAATAATCCAGATAGTTCTGCTGGCCCGCGGCTTGTCCCGACCGGAAAGACGTACCAAACCCGGAGCCGAGCACGACCCAGAACAACAGCGGAGAAAGAATGACGCCGACCACNNTTAGTTTAGCAGCGTTGGCAGCTCACTTCTTTTTGGTCTTCTTCTTGCCGGTTTCCAGCGCCGGTTCCGCGTCCTCGTTCCAGAACCGGTGGCCCGTGCGGTGGATGAAGACGTCTTCCAGCGTCGGCTTGCTAACGCTTAGGGACTGGATTTCTCCGGGGAACGCTTCGACTACGTCCGGTACGAAGCGATGTCCATTTTCAATTTCTATGCGGACACGGTTGTCCATGACGGTGGCGTCGATGTGAAACTTGTTTCGAATGTGCTCGGCCAGGGTCTGCGGGTCGCGCGCTTCAAGCAGAATCACGTCGCCGCCGATTTCGCGGGTCAGCGCCTCGGGCGTGCCTAGCGCCACCAGGCTGCCTTCGTTCAGGATCGCCAGGCGGTCGCAGCGTTCGGCTTCTTCCATCAGATGAGTCGTGACAATGACAGACACGCGCTCCTCATCGCGGAGGATCTGGAGATACTGCCAGAGGTCGCGCCGGGCACCCGGATCGAGGCCGGTGGTGGGTTCGTCCAGGAGCAACACCTCGGGATGATGGAGCAAGCCTTTGGCGAGCTCGATGCGGCGCTGCATGCCTCCGGAAAAAGTCTCCACGCGATCCGCGGACCGGTCGAGCAATCCGACCCGTGTCAGGATTTCGTTGATTCGCTTTTTGAGGTCCGAGCCGCGCAGCCCGTAGAGGTGTCCCTGATGCCAGAGATTTTCGTAGGCCGTGAGCTTGACGTCGACGCTCTGCGCCTGGAACACCACGCCGATGTGGCGGCGCACGTCCCCGGGTTGGCGAACGGCATCGAAGCCGGCAATCGTTGCGCTGCCCGAGGTGGGCACCATGAGCGTGGAAAGAATGCGGAACAGCGTGGTCTTGCCGCTGCCGTTCGGGCCCAGCAGTCCGAACAGTTCGGCGGGGCGAACATCAAAAGAAACGCCGTTCAGCGCGGTGCGGTCCTGGTAGCGATGGACCAGGTCGCGAACTGAAATGATAGGCTGGCCGGCCGGTTCCGCAGGCTGGGTGGTGGGAGCGAAGTCGATGGCAGTTGAGTTCGAGGGCACAGTTCATTCTACGACGGGAAGGAGGGGATTATCATCCCGGAGGCGTCGTCGCTAGTGGGTCAGGTTGATTTCCGCAGGCCGACAAAGAGCGAAACGACGATCCCGGGAATTGAGTAGAGAACAGCATTACTTCCGCTGATGAGCAGCCATCCCAAAAGACCCACGATCAATGATGCATTGTCGAGCCCTATCGATATGATGGAAGAAGGGCAAAGGTATAGAAGAGGCATGGCGCTCGGATTTTCGCCCAGGCGCCGAGAAATGGCGTAAAAGGCTAGAAGCAGCCACGGCAACACAAATCCGACAACAGCAAAGCCACCCACGATTTTGATTCTCTTGCGCAAACTAGATTCTCTTCGGCACCGCTAAAGCGATGCATCTTCAAACCTATGCGGCCACGGGCTTCTGATCCGTACCAGGAACGCGCTCTTCAAACGCGACCGGCACGTAGCGCCAGACCTGAATGGCTAGAACCACGGTTGTCGCCAGCAGCAGCGCTCCCACCGCGACATGGACAACGGTCGAGACCACCATGGGCAGTTCGGGCTGCGCGGCATCCCTTCCCCACATGACGCGGGTGATGAAGGCGAGAAAGCCGAGGCAGAGTTGCGCGACCATCAGGCCAAGCATGGCAATGGCGGGACGCCGCACCGCGTCCACTTCCGGGTAAACCGAGATGGCCCGAACCGCAGTCCAGGCGAGGACGAAAGCTACGACGGCCGCGTTGATGACGTGCGGCCACCAGCTCAAGCCGTGGTGGCGGAACATGGCTCCAAGGATCAGTTGCACGTAGAGCACAAAAATTGAGAGCAGTGTCAGCGTGAAAAGAGCGGGGCGCCGGTGGTCGAATTCAGCTCGCGGTTGTTCCTGGACCCAGCGGCGTCCGGTGAAGACGGCGATCGCAACCGCGATGCAGAAGAACGTCTGCGCCACCGCGGCATGCGCGCTCGAGATGGGCGCGGGGAGAAACAACAAAACAGTCAGTCCGCCGAGAATGCCTTGCGTGATCACGGTCGCCAGCGCGGCCAGGCCCAGAACGCGCAACCAGCGGCGCTTTTCAACTCGCCACGTCCACACCGCCAGGATGATCGTGAGTAGTCCGATGAATTCTGCCACCATGCGATGGCTATGTTCGTATTTGATGCCGCCAACCATTTGCGGCATTTTGTAGAAGGAACCGAAGCTGGTCGGCCAGTCGGGGACCGATAAGCCGGCGTCATTGCTCGTGACGAGCGCTCCGGCAACGATCAGGGCGAGCGTGGCGCAAGCGGTGAAGACGGCGAAGCGGTGCAGTCCGCGATGGTACGGAAGTTCGATGCTCTTCACGATAGCCCCCAGAGAAACCGGCAATACAGCGACGCCCGGCACCTTTCCCGAAACGCAGTAGTTTAGCAGACCAGGTCGCGGAAAGGATTCAGGACTTGAAGACCATCGATTTCGCGGCCATCTTGAAAATCTTCAGACAAAAGCACGCGACAGCCGGCCTGTTTCGCGGCGCGAACTACAAGAGCATCCCAGAAGGAAAACCCGTGCAGGCGATGCAGGTCGATCGCTGCCAGAATATCTGCCACCTCGGGAGCGACTACATCGAACTCCGAAAGGATTTCGACCTTCCGGCGCGCGACGGTTGAATTGACCTTTAGTTTTTGCGTCACGGTAACGAAATACTCTTGCAGCACCTGGAGAGAGACCACGCCGGTTCCGTCGCGCCGGTGCTCCTCGACTAAATCGAGCGCACGGCTTTGTTTTGGGCCCGCACTTTTATCGTCCGCATACACGAGAATATTGGTGTCGAAGAAGCTACGAGCGTTCATGGATCTCGTCGCGATTGAAGCGCCACCCTCGCGAATTGCCGGTTCCCGAAAGTCGCCGGAATTCCTCGATGCTGCGCTCAGCGTCGTCCCCACCAGCCAGTTTCCGCAGGTAATCGCGGATCACTTGGTTCAGACTCGTGCCCATCGCCTCCGCCCGTTTTCTAGCCCGGGCCACCGTCTTTTCGTCCACGGAAAGAGTGATATTCATGTCCACAGTATATGTGCGCACATACACTGTGTCAACCGGCTGCGGCGCTCGGTGTTTCCATCGCCTGAATAATCGCGTCCGCAAATTCCGAGGTCCCCGCGGTGCCCCCCACGTCGCGCGTCAATTTGCTGCGGTCGCGGTACACCTGGTCGATGGCGTTGCGGATTTTCAAGGCCGCCTCATGCTCGCCGAGATGGCGCAGCATCAGCAGGGCGGACCGCAACACGGCAGTGGGATTCGCGATGTTTTTCCCGGCGATGTCGGGGGCGGAACCGTGCACAGCCTCAAAAATGGCGCACTCGTGTCCGAAATTTGCGCCCGGAACCAGGCCCAGTCCGCCCACCAGTCCCGCGCACAGATCGGACAGAATGTCGCCGTAGAGATTCTCCATCAGCAGCATGTCGTACTGGTAGGGATTCATCACCAGTTGCATGCAGGTGTTGTCGACAATGTGCTCGCCGTAGGTGATCTCGGGATACTCTTTCGAGACCGCGCGCGAACAGCGCAGAAACAATCCATCGGACAGCTTCATGATGTTGGCTTTGTGGATGGAATGAATTTTCTTGCGCTTATTCTTGCGGGCATACTCGAACGCGAAACGCGAGACCCGGGTGGAAGCCTTTTCGGTGATGATCTTCAGACTCTCCACCACTCCCGGAACAACTTCGTGTTCGATGCCCGAATACAGACCCTCAGTATTTTCGCGCACGACGATCAGGTCGATGCCCGGGTAGCGGGTCGGAATATGCGGCAAATTGCGGATGGGCCGGAAGTTGGCGAAGAGTTCAAATTGTCTGCGCAGTTCCACGTTGATGCTCGCAAAACCGCCGCCAATGGGCGTGGTCACCGGGCCCTTCAGCCCGACCCGCGTGCGCTCGATGGATTCGCTGAGTTCTTTAGGGATGTATTCGTGGTACTTCTCAAAGGCTTCGGCGCCAGCGGCGAAGCTTTCCCACTCGAATTTGACGCCGGTGGCTTCGATCATGCGAACCGTGGCCTGGATGACTTCCGGGCCGATGCCGTCGCCGGGGATGAGAGTTACTTTATGGATCATAAATAATAAAACCGTAGAGATCGGGCCATCGGGTCATCTAAACCCGCTAGGAAATTGCTTTTCGATCGCCCGATCACCCGATGGTTCGATCGCCCGATTTAACTTTGCCCTTCGGTTCCGGCGCATCCTTGGCTTTTAGCAGGTCTTTCAATTCCGCCATGAATTCCTGGACGTCTTTAAAGTCGAGATAAACAGAGGCGAATCTTACGTAGGCGACTTTGTCGTAGCGGCGCAGGCGGTTCATGATCAGTTCGCCGATTTCGCTGGTCTTGCGCTCGCGCTCGGCCGACTCGATGACGAAGGTCTCCGCGTCATTGACGATCTGCTCCAGCTTGCTGATGGGTACGGGACGCTTTTCGCAGGCGCGCATCAGGCCGTTGAGAACTTTCTGGCGGTCAAAACGCTCGCGGCGCCCGTCTTTCTTCACCACCATGTATGGGATTTCGTCGATGCGCTCGTAGGTGGTAAAGCGCTTCTCNNCGCGAATCCACGACTTTGTCATTTTCAAACCCGCAAAAGGGGCATTTCATGCGCTTGGATACACTTGGGAATAAGGTCAATTGTAGCAGGCGATGCGGGCAGGCGTTGGTCACGCTCAGGCCTTTGACTCACGTTGCTTTCTCAACCGCGGCGCTCTCGTCGGCCTGCGCTGTCTCTGCCGAAAGCCTGCGCAGCGACAGGCGTTCGTGATGGGAGAGTACCAGTCCGACGGGAACGACGGCGACAAAGGTCACCAGCCACAACATGATGCCGCAACTGGCGGCGAGTTCGGGCGGGACGTCGAAGATCCGGTGCAGAGTCGCGATGGTGGCTAACTGGGAGCCGCCGCCGATGCCCGGCAACTGCACCAGCGAGCCGATCATGCTGGCTCCCATCAGCACCAGCACCTGCGAACGGCGAATATTCAGAATAGCCACACCGTAGGAATGGGCCACTTCCTGGTAGGCCATGATGATCATGAACCACATCAGCACCGAGAGCAGGATCAGCATGATCAGCGAGAGCGGGCCGTGGATGGTGTTTAATCCGCTGCGGAATTCGCGGACGCGCGTGGCGATCTTATGTCCGAGATTGGCGGCGAGGTGAGCGAAGCGGCGCTCGATCCAATCGGCGATGGCTTCACCCTTCCAGTAGACGGCTGCCGCTCCCAGCGAAATGGCCCCCACCAGCGCGACCAGCAGGAATCCGCCTTCGCGAAAGCGGTCGTAGTAGGGAAGCGAGCGCGGACCGGCAGCGAAAAAGATCGCGCTCACCAGCAGGATCGTAAACGCCCCGATGTCGAAGATGCGTTCGACCGCCCAGACCGCCAGTTGCGACGAGAAGCTCAAGTTCTGGCGACGGGCAATCAAATAAGGACGGATCAGTTCGCCGGGGCGTCCCAGCAGCGCCAGTCCCGTGAAGCCAATGACGGTCGGCGCGACCAGACTCGCGCTGGAGGCTTGCGGCCGCACCGGACGCAGGAAGATCTTCCAGCGAATCGCGCGCACCACGTAGGCAAGGTAGATGAGCGCGATGCCGTGCACAACGTGCATCCACTTTTGCGGTCGGGTCTCGCGGAAGC
This sequence comes from Acidobacteriaceae bacterium, assembly GCA_003152795.1. Taxonomy (GTDB): domain Bacteria; phylum Acidobacteriota; class Terriglobia; order Terriglobales; family Acidobacteriaceae; genus Acidiflorens. Next base: position 6,492 of record PMBA01000275.1, read on the forward strand.
GGGCCCAGTCGAAGTTCTGCCATGTCCGGAACTGTAAATACACCAGCACGGCCAGAACGACGAAGATTACCGCATACGCTACGTATTTTTTCTTGTTCATGCGCTGCGCAGTTGCAGAGAGGCACACTTGGGGTGAGCACAGCCCCACTTGAAGGTAAATGAGGAAAAGAGAAGGGTCAACGNNACCTGGCTTGGGACCTGCTTCTGTTTCTCTGCCTTTTCCTGCGCCGTTTTCTTGGTGTTGTAGTCGCGCACGATGCGCGCTACATAGGCGCGCGTTTCCCGGAAGGGCGGTACTCCCCGATACTGCTCCACGCGTTGCGGGCCGGCGTTGTAAGCGGCCAGCGCTTTGACCAGATCGAAGTTGTAGCGCTCCAGCAGTTCCCTCAGATAGCGGCTTCCGCCGGTGACGTTCGCTTGCGCATCAAACGCATCCCTAACGCCCAGTTGGCTGGCGGTACCGGGCATCAACTGCATCAGTCCGCGGGCGCCTTTGGGAGAAACGGCGCGCACGTTGAATCCGCTCTCGGCGTGAATGACGCTGTTTACCAGATCGGGGTCAAGATGATAGGCTGCGCTGGCCGAGTTCACCACTTGATCTAAAGCCGGCCCCGGTTTCACCGGACCAGGTTTCGCAAACGCAGGCGTGGCGGGAAGGGCAACCGGGGTATCTGCGGGTGCGAACACGGAAAAATCTGGTTCGTAGCCGGTGATGTCCGCAGTGGCCACGTCGGTGAAACTGGAATCGTCAGCCTCGAGACAGAGGCGCGTCACGGCCCCCATCACCAGGTGATGTTGGTGGCGGATGGTGAAACCGTTGCTGAGGATGGCTAACTCGGCCGCATTCGCGGCGCGAGCGCTGAGAGCTGCCGCAACCACGCAGAAAAGCGCGGCCGCCTTCGCCGCCATACTTATCCTTGCCGCCCGGTTTCTGCCAGTTCGGTTCACCTTACTCGGCCCTCGATTGGGACGGGCAAGCGCGCCCGTCGCTCCAACGCTTCATCGGTCTTCGGTTCGTCGGTCTATCGTTGACCAGGTTTCTTGGCATTTTCACAAGCTGCTCACGATCGTCGATCCGTCAGTTACAGTGTCTTCGCGGCGGTCATCCACCCCCGGTTCGAGCGCTTTGCCATAGAGCACGTGCTCGATCGCGGCGGCTACTCCACTCTGGGCGTTCGACCGGGTTAGCTTCCAGCCTCGGTCCCGCAATTCTTCCGAGGCATTCCCCATGATAAAGGGGTGGCCGGCAAAGGCAAGCATCTCAATGTCATTGTAGTTGTCACCGATGGCCATGACCTGCTCGCGGGTAATGCGCCGGTAATTGGCCCAACGTTCCAGGGCGTGCCCCTTGGAACACCCCGCGTTGAGCACGTCGACAATGGAAAGATCGCGGCCCGGGTACTCCGTGCGCAGAACCGTGATGGGCAGGCCGCAGCTTCCCAGCACTTGCAGCACGCGTTGCATATCGGCTACCGGGCCGCAGAACATCGCCTGCACCGGATCGCGCGTGAGCGCGTTCTCGATGGGAACCACGAACTGGATGTACTGCCTGTTCTTCTCCAGCCAGCGCTGGATGCTGGCCTCCAGTTCATCCAGGCGCTCGATGACGATGCTGCCCGAGCCGTTGCTCTCAAGCTCGTTGCTGTCAAAAGTCAAAACCGTCTGCCCGCGAAATTCCCGCATCACCTCGACCAGCTGGCGGCAGGTCGGTTCGGGCAGCAGGTCGCGGTGGAAAGTCTCGCCTGCCAGCGACCGGGTGACGGCGCCATTGGAACTGATCAGCCACAGATCGAATCCCAGTTGTTGGGCGATCGGCAGGGCAAACGTATGTCGCCGTCCGGTGACCAGGATGACCTCGACGCCTTGGACGTGGGCGTGGCGGAGTGTCGAGAGGTCGGTTTCGGAAATCTGGAATTCAGGGTTGAGCAGCGTGCCGTCGATGTCAATAGCGATGAGGCGAAGGGAATTGGCAGGCACATGTAATTTTACCATTCGCCCCCTGATGGAGCGCCGGGAGGGCGGCGAACGGGTAATGGCTTCACTTTGCCCTCCGATTTTTCCCATGAGCCTCGTAGACCCCGTGGTATACGCCTTTTCCGCAGCCCGTCACCTGAGGAATACCGGCGAACCCCGATTCCGGACAGGCGACCCGCAGGTCGCTCTACTGTTGTTTTATGCGACAATAATTCCCCACGGAGGCTATCGATGAAGTGGACATTCCTGCTGTTGGTTCTAACCGCGCTCCCAGTGTCTCTCCCCGCCCAGTCCGCGCCCGAAACTGGCAAGCCTTTTGTTGTCGAATACTTTTACAAAGCCAAGTGGGGACACGCGGATGAATTTCTCCAGCTCTTCAAGAAGAACCATTATCCGCTGCTGAAGAAGCAACAGGAACTGGGCCGCATACTCAAGGTGTGGATGGACCAGCCGCGGTATCACGCAACCGAAGACGGCCGCTGGGACTATCGCGTCACCATCGTTTTCAAAAACTCCACGGTTGCCAATGAGCCCTTCGACGAAGACTCGCTCAAGAAGCAGCTTTGGCCCGACCAGTCCACCTATACAAAAGAAGAGCAGAGGCGTTTTGAAATCCTGGACGGACATTGGGACGTCCCAATTAAAAATGTGGATCTGGACGGCAAGTAACTGCCCTGGCCATACCGGAACGACGCCAGCGCGTCCCGCGATGCGCCAGGTTTCGAAAGGATGTAAAAGGATGGTGAATCGACCGACGGAATCCTTTATCGCTGGCATCGGAATTTGGAGTTAGACACGGTCCCGGCAGGCCGCTAAGTTAGATCATGGACAACTTAATCGGAGTGGAAGACTCACCTGTTGATTTGCTGCATGAGATTGGCGGCCGTCTGGCGACGGCGGGCGAATTTCACGAAGTGCTGGATCGCGTGGTGGAGTTCGCCTCGGCCCTGGTGAAATGCGATTCTTGCCTGATCTACGTGCTCGAAGGCGAGCATATGGTGCTGCGGGCGTCCAGGAATGCGCATCCCGAGATTGTGGGCCGGCTGAAACTGCGCGTCGGACAGGGCATCACGGGATGGGTGGCGGAACATCACGAACCGGTGGCGATTACGGACAAGGCGGCGCAGGATCCGCGATTTCAGTTCTTTCATGAGCTGCCCGAAGATAGTTACGAAGCGTTTCTCTCCGTGCCGCTGATGTGCAGGGGCCGGGTCGTGGGCGCAATCAATCTGCAACATCGCCTGCCTCACATCTACAAGCGGAAGGAGATCCGGTTGATTTCGGCGATCGGCTTCCTGGTCGGCGCCGAGATTGAACTGGCGCGCATGGAGGAAGTCAACTCCAACCTGACGGACCAGTTGCTGACGCGAAAACTTGTGGAACGCGCCAAGGGAATTTTGCAGCGCGAACTGGGACTAAGCGAAGAACAAGCCTACCTCGCGCTCCAGAAACAGAGCCGGCAGAAACGCAAGGCCATGAAAGAGATTGCCGAGGCCATCATTCTGAGCGAAGAAGTGCGCGAGAACACGCGCCAGCCCAGTGTGTCGTGAGTTCTTCGCTCCCGAGCAGGTTGCCGAAAAACTCTGATTCCCGCAGGTTGTTGGGAAGGGCACGACTTCTTCCAGCCACTGGGGGGATGCTGCGGTGGGAAAACACTCCGGTGGTGGCTCAGTTTGCTCTGACGAAGTCTCCGATTTCCTCCGTGAGCCCCCGTGGTTTGTGCCTTTCGCCCCTTAATCAGAGTTTCCCTGCCGGAAACCGAACGACCTTCCGGAAACAAAAAACCGGGAGCAGACTCCAATGAGGGTCTGCTCCCGGGCGACAGCTGCGAATCGGGATGTGGCCCGACTGCAACTGAATGGCTGTTGCCCCTACGAATCGCGATCTACTTCGACGCTCTTTCGGTTGGCGTGCTTTCAGGCGGGACGGCAAAGCGCAGGGACATGTCGAACTCCGGCAGTTCCATCGCGCTCACGAAACTCTGCCCGTCTCGGGACACCAGAACCAGCTTGTTGGCTGCATTGGGTTTTACCGATTCCACGTCGGTCGCCAGCAGCATCGCGTCCGTACCACCGTTGAGCCCGCGCAACACCAGGAACTCCGATGGTCCCATGCTTTTAACCGTGAAGATGTAGTCTCCGGGGCGAAGGACAATCTTTCGCAAGTGCACCTCGTGAGACAAAGTGAAGCTGCCCCGTGCATCCTCGGCAGCGGCTGGTGTGGGAATGGCGAAGATACTCAAGGCCAAAACCGCGGCATATGCGAATGTGCGAATCGATCTCATACAGTCTCCTGTTCCTGGTCAAAAGCGCGCGACCATCCAGCAGGCTAGTGGCGCGGGCTTAGATTAAGTGGGAGAACAACGAGGTCAGCAGATTTGCAACGCAGCGTACAAGGCTGGACGCAAATATCAGTTTCGACGGACCCGCCGCTCGGCGGGCTCGAACTGGTTTCACTATGAAGGAATCCGGCGGCGGCGTCCAACGAAAAAAATCGATCCGGCCAATCGGCGCCCAGCAGGTTCCCGGAAGTCGCGAACGCCACCCAATGCCTTGTAGACGCCATTAAATTGGATTTCCTGCGGATTCAGGCGCGCGCGTTTGCAAAAAGCTCATCACATACGAGAACATACTTGGTTTGCATACATCCCACGGTTCCAACAAGGAAGCACCCCAGATATGGCGAAGGCGAAAAAGTCCCCCACGGCAGCAGTGAAGACGAAGAAGTTGGCAAGCGTCGAAGTGAACTCCTCCAGCGAAGCGCACACTCGCGCCAGCCACTCCATCGAGCCTGCCAAGGGCAAGCTGGGAGTGATGATTCCCGGCATGGGCGCGGTGGCTACGACCTTTGTTGCCGGCGTCGAAGCGGTGCGCAAGGGAATCGCGCACCCCATCGGTTCGCTCACGCAGATGGGAACCATCCGTCTGGGGAAGCGCACCGATGGCCGATCGCCGAAAATCAATGAATTCGTTCCCCTCGCCGGCCTTGACGATCTGGTTTTCACCGGCTGGGACATTTTCGAAGACAACATGTACGCTGCCGCCCGCAACGCTGGCGTCCTGGAGCGCGACCTCCTCGATAAAGTAAAAGCGCGGCTGAGCGCCATCACCCCGATGAAGGCTGTCTTCGATCACAACTACGTCAAGAAGATCGACGGGCCCAACGTGAAGAAAGGCAAGAACAAGATGGAACTGGCCGAGCAGCTTCGCCAGGACATCCGCGACTTTAAGAAGTCGAGCCGCGCCAGCCGCCTGATCACGATCTGGTGCGCTTCGACCGAGACTTTCATTAAAGCCACGCCAGCCCATCAGAGCGTCAAGTCGCTGGAAAAGGCGATGCTCCAGAACGACAAGAACATCGCGCCCTCGATGATCTACGCCTACGCCTCGCTCATGGAAGGCGTTCCCTTCGCCAACGGAGCTCCCAACCTGACGGTTGATATACCCGCGATGCTCGAACTCGCGCGCGAGCGCGAAGTGCCCATCTGCGGCAAGGATTACAAGACCGGACAGACCCTCATCAAGACCGTGCTCGCTCCCGCCTTCAAGGCCCGCCTGCTCGGGCTGAGCGGATGGTATTCCACCAACATCCTCGGCAACCGCGACGGCGAAGTCCTTGACGATCCCGGATCTTTCAAGACCAAGGAAGAATCAAAACTCGGAGCCCTCGAGCACATCCTCCAGCCGGCTCTCTATCCCGAACTCTACGGCAATATCTTCCATAAAGTTCGCATCAACTATTACCCGCCTCGCGGCGACAACAAAGAAGGTTGGGACAACATCGATATCTTCGGATGGCTCGGCTATCCCATGCAGATCAAGGTAGACTTCCTCTGCCGCGACTCGATCCTAGCCGCGCCCATCGTTCTCGATCTCGTCCTCTTCCTGGACCTGGCGCAGCGCACGCCCGAACTGCGCCGCCTCGGCATCCAGGAATGGCTGAGCTTCTACTTCAAGTCGCCCATGACCGCGCCCGGCCTCTATCCCGAGCACGATCTCTTCATCCAGCTCATGAAGCTGAAGAACACGCTGCGCTACCTGAAGGGCGAAGAGCTGATCACGCATCTGGGCCTGGAGTACTACGACTGAGGATTAAGAGCGGAGGGACGGCTGAAGCCGGTCCCTCCGCCGGATCGCATCATTGGGCAAATCTTCGGAGTGCATAGTGACCAGTTTGACGAACGGGACACCACGCTTTGTGATGAGCACGTGCTCTCGCGTTTTGCGGACGTGCTCGATCCACCGGTAGCAATGTGTCCTGAATTCGCTAACACTGATCTTCTTCACAGTAACCCTCTAATCATCCATCTCCCACGCCTTCTTCAGCCACTTTCTTAACTCATCGTCAATATCCCCCTTCGCCTTCACCTCAATCCGCCGCGTAATCCGATCTTTCTTCTCATAGCCGCCCGTATCGATCAGCCGCTTCGGAGTCCTCATATTCCCGAGCGCCAGCCCGAGATCGATGCGCGTATTCGTCGCCGGCTTGATCTGCGCGAACACATGCTTGCGATACAGCGGCACCATCGTCTTGCACGGGCAGGCCTTCACATCCTTGCCGAGAGAGAATCCCAGCTTCAACAACTGCTCATAGAGCGGACGCAGCGCCGCCCGCGGCCCGGCATACTGCGCCTCCACCCATTCCGCCGCCGTCTTCAGATATGCCTCGGGCGTGTCTTCCTCAAAGCCTTTGCCCTCCAGTCGCTCCGCAATCCACGCCGCGGAATTTGACCCCAGCTTGTGTTCTTTCTTCAGCCACTCACGGCGCTCTTTTTCCGTCGGCGGACCTGACTGCTTCGTGAGAGCGATCCATTCTTCGAGAGACCGCCCGGTTTTCTCCGGCAGTTCCTTGATCCACTTCTGAACCATGGCCACGCCCGGATGCACTGTGTAGGGGCCACGCGTTTTGTTGCCGGAAGACATTGGAACCTCCTTGGCACTCGCTGATCCGCTCGACATGATAGCCGATGCCAGCTCGCGATAAAATCTTTCGATGGCTGGTAAGAAGCACGAAGCCGGACACGACACCCGCTACGTCCAACTCCAGAAAAACTACTGTTTCGCCTGCGGCAAGAACAATGCCGATGGCATGCGGCTTCGCTTCACCTACGACGAGGAGCGCGACTGTTTCGTCTGCCGCTTCCGCCTCGGCAAGCGCTACACCGGACCGCCCGGACACTGCCACGGCGGCATCATCGCCACCATCCTCGATGAAGCCATGGGCAAGGTGAACAAACTCCGCCACGTGGTGGCCTTGACTTCCCAGATTACCGTGAATTACCTCAAGCCCGTGCCACTGCGACAGCCGTTGAGAGTGGAATCCCGGGAACTTAAAGTGAAGGGCCGGCGCCACATCAATATCGCCGAGATCCTCAACGAAAAAGGGGAAGTACTGGCGCGCAGTCAAGGCCTTTTTATCGCCATCGATCCGCACCGCATGTTCGCCCGCTTTGTGGACCGGTAGGCTCGTGTAGGGACGGGCGCCCTCGCCCGTCCAGCCGAGCGCAAGTCGACCGTTGCCCGCCGCCACAACAACCATGGGTTGCACTGGCGCCCGACAGGGGTACCGCGAATCCTCAACGGGCTGTAAAATGACCGCAGGAGCGGGAAAAGCAAAGTTTCCAGCGCATGCTTGGGGGCGTGCTCCGGCGCGCCAGCGAGTTCATCCTTCACGATTTAAGAAGAGAAAAGAGTAGACCTATGTCGCAAAACAACGGAAACAACACCAATCTCCGCCTGAAGACCGGCTTGGCAGAAATGCTCAAGGGCGGCGTGATCATGGACGTGACCGACGCCAAACAAGCGGAGATTGCGCAGCGCGCCGGAGCCGTGGCGGTGATGGCTCTGGAGCGCGTCCCGTCGCAGATTCGCGCCGAGGGTGGAGTCGCGCGCATGGCCTCCCCGAAAAAGATTCGCGAGATCATGGCGGTGGTCGATATTCCCGTCATGGCAAAATGCCGCATCGGCCACTTCGCGGAGGCGCAGATCCTCCAGGAACTGGGCGTCGATTACATTGACGAGTCCGAAGTCCTTACACCCGCCGACGAAGCACATCATGTCGACAAGCACGCGTTCACGGTTCCGTTCGTGTGCGGCGCGCGCAATCTGGGCGAGGCCCTGCGCCGCATCGCCGAAGGCGCCGCCATGATTCGCACCAAGGGCGAGGCCGGCACCGGAGACGTAGTCCACGCCGTCCGCCACATCCGCCAGATTGTGCTCGAGATGAAGATCCTCACCGTGCTCGGCGAAGAAGAACTCTATGCCAAGGCCAAAGAGCACGGCGCTCCCTACGAACTGATCAAGCTGGTAGCCAAAGAAGGCAAGCTCCCCGTCCCAAATTTCAGCGCCGGAGGCATAGCCACTCCCGCCGACGCCAGCCTGGTAATGCAACTGGGAGCCGAAGCCGTATTCGTAGGCTCCGGCATCTTCATGAAAAACTCAACCGAATTTGCCGACCCCGCCGAAGCCGAAAAGCGCGCCAAAGCAATCGTGCAAGCGGCCACGCATTACCAAGACCCTAAAGTATTACTTGAAGTCAGCGAGGATCTGGCAGGAGCCATGAAAGGCCTGGCCGTTTCCACGCTCGATGAGGCGCATCTGCTGCAGACCAGGGGCTGGTAATGGATTGTCGATGAAGCGGGTGCCCCACTCAAGCCCGGTTTTGGCTTGAGTGGGAGCAGTCCGAGGTTTGGACAACGAGCGGGCGGGTTGCGGCGTCGCGCCTTAGAACGCCTTGTAGGTGACCGCAACGGTGCCGGTAGCAGTTTTCCCCAGTTCCATGTCGTACTGCGCGAAAATCGAGCCATCGGTGTCTTGCAGCGGTCCTAACACCTGCGTGAAGATCTGGCACGGGTTGGGGCCGCCGGGAACGTCCTGCGAGAAGGCGCCGTTGAACGCGCCGCCAGAGACGAACTGCATTTGCAAGCCGTACCCGCCATTGCCATATCCGAACGCCGTGCGGTATGTGTAATCAAAGTTATTCGACGTGAATCCATTCGCGTCCACGTCGGCATAGCGCAGCAACCCAACGTGCCGCGGAGTGGTGGTGTTGTTTTTCAGCGCCATGGTCACTTGCGCGAGCGCGTTGCCTGCGTTTTGCGCGATGGTCTGCGTCAGGGTGTAGATCCCGTCCGTCGTCTTCCGCGAGATTTTCACGCTCGTCGCCGACGAACTCACGGTCACGGGCGCCTGCCAATTGCCGCTGTCCCCATAACCGGCATAGTCGTAATACTGCGTGGAGGAATCAAAATCGCAGAAGGCATAGCCTTCACCAATCGGCGCAGTGGCGACATATTCGTGGCCGGAGGGGCTCTCGAAATGCACGATGTTTCCGTTTGCCGTAACGCAATATTTCAGGTACTTGTTGCCCGTGCCGGACGTAAAGGTAAATGAGCAGGTTGTCGTTGCATCCGGACCCGCAGCGCCGACGTACTGTTGCTTGGCTTCGATGGCGGCCTGTTCCCGTGCGGAATCCTGATGACGAATCGCCTGGGCGTGAACGGCGGTTGGAAGGCTGAGAACCAACAAGGCGATCAATTGCAGAGAGTTCTTCAAGGGGTATTTCCTCCTGGAGTTAAAGAATATGTTTTGTTCTTGGGTTCGTTACTGGAAGTTTCCTTTTTGACCCCAACAAATGGCTGCCATTATCCCCCCACACCTCTCTGCTCGTCAATGTGAAGTTGGCGGGTGGCCCGGTCTATGTTCCTTAGAAATTCAAAAGCCCCGCTGGTCAGGCGGGGCTCGTCAAAATTGCCAGTCGGTACGCTACCTTTCAACACAATCACTGTAGCAAACCAGCGCAAGTCGAGAAGCCGTGCGCAGGACGACGGACTCGAACCGTAATGGCTGACTAGGCCACTCGACCATTTGATAGATGGCGTCCAGTACCCACTGGCGACGTCCGCCAGAGGCAACCTACCCAATTTCAATATCTCCGCCCGCAGCTAGTATGCTGTCCCAGAAATTCGCGGCGTAAGTCCAGTAGACGTTTCGGGTAAAAGGGCGCTTCCCTCAGGGGCTAAAGCCCTTGTTTCTGGGTTCTGGTGCGGCACGGCTGAAGCCGTGCCC
>PMBA01000246.1:0-140 GCA_003152795.1 Acidobacteriaceae bacterium
GAAGAAGTGCCGCACGCGGTCTCGGTGCTCATCGAGCAGTTCGAAGAGAGTCCGAGGATGACGCGGATCGCCGCCGTGATTTTCTGCGAGCGTGACGGCCAGAAGGCCATCCTCCTCGGCAAAGGCGGCCAGATGCTCAA
>PMBA01000246.1:181-5266 GCA_003152795.1 Acidobacteriaceae bacterium
GATTGGCGCCGTCAACTGCAACAGATCGGAGGCCCGCCGGACCCGGAGTCGTGAAATGCCCCCAGCCCAACCCCAGTCTCTACAAGGCTGCGGCCCAGTGTTTTCAGGCAGCCAACCGCCGTTCCACCATGCTAACCCGAAGGTGTAGTGCGCCAACGGTTGCCTGCGATCCAAATAAAGTTTGCATCTTAGGCCCTAAGTCCCTAGAATCTGTCAGCGCCTTTGTGCATCTTAACTGGAAGAAAGGCTGGAACCAAAGCCCACAGCCGCTTATGGAAGATTCCCAATCCTCTGAACAACAGGCGCCACAGTCTTGCATCTTCGACGCGGACAAGCTTGACCTCAAGCTCAGCGTAACCCTGGCCGCCGACCGCGATGCGGTGGACCCGGTCGTCCGCAGCATTATGAATGTCGTGCGGGAAATGAAATGCGCGCCGGGACGCGAAGACGACATCGAACTCGCCTTGACCGAAGCCCTGGCCAATGCCGTGGTGCACGGCGCCAAAAACGATCCATCCAAGATTATCGAATGCGATGTCGCTTGTGATCAGCAGCGAGGCATGCTCATCGTGGTGCGCGATCCTGGCCCCGGTTTTGATCCCACCAAGGTTGCCGACCCCTGTCACGGCGAGAATATCTATGCCAATCACGGCCGCGGCATTTACCTGATCAATCAGTTGATGGACGAAGTCCAGTTTCACAAGAACGGGACTGAAATCCACATGCTGAAGCGCTGATCGTTCGTCGTTCGCGATTCGCCAGACGGAGAGGCCAACAGCGAAGGGCGATCAGCGGCCCTACTCTTTCGCCGCAAGCCCCAAACTCTTCATCTTGCGATACAAGTGGCTGCGTTCCAGTCCGAGCACTTCCGCCGTGCGGCTGACGTTGCCGTGATTCTCGTCCAGTTTCTTGAGAATGTAGTCGCGCTCATAGGCGGCTCGCGCCTGGTGCAGCGTGGAACCCTCGCTGCCCCCCACCCGGCGATTGCTGTCGCGGTGCACCAGCGGCGGAAGGTGCTTGCGCTCAAATCGTGAGGTCGTGGGATTCATGATCACAATGCGCTCGATCACATTACGCAACTCGCGGACGTTCCCTGGCCACGCATAGCGCATCAGGACGTCAATGGCATCGTCGGTGATTTCTCTCGGGCGCCGTCCATAGGCCGACGCAAATTCTTTCAGAAAGTGCCGCGCAAATAGCGGGATATCTTCTTTGCGTTCGCGCAGCGGCGGCACCACAAACGGAACCACGTTCAGACGGTAAAACAAATCCTCGCGGAAGTTCCCCTTGGCGATCTCTTCCTCCAGGTCCTTGTTGGTGGACGCAATCACGCGCACGTCCACGGTAACGGGATCGTCGCTTCCCACCGGGATGAATCGCTGTTGCTCGAGGGTACGCAGGACTTTAGACTGCGTCTTCAGGCTCATGTCGCCGACTTCATCCAGAAACAAAGTTCCGCGATCGGCCTTCTGAAATTTGCCTTCCTTGTCGGCCGTAGCTCCCGGAAACGACGACTTGCGATGCCCGAACAGTTCGCTGTCGATCAGGTCTTCGGGAATCGCGGCGCAATTCATCTCGACAAACATTTCATCTTTGCGCAGGCTCTGCATGTGGATGGCATGCGCGACCAGTTCTTTGCCCGTGCCCGATTCGCCGTAGATCAGCACCCGTCCGTTGGTCGGCGCCATCAGCCCAATCTGCTGGCGCAGCGCCTTCATGGGAACGCTGTCGCCCACAATCACGCTCTGCGACTGCAGTTGCTTCCGCAGGTCGAGATTCTCATGGCGCAGCCGCCGCGCATCGATCGCATTCTTCACCAGGATGAGCGTCTTTTCGAGCGACAGCGGCTTTTCCGCAAAATCGTAGGCGCCCAGCTTGGTGGCGCGCACCGCTGTCTCGATCGTCCCGTGGCCCGAAATCATGACGACTTCCGGTGGATCGTCCATCTCGCGGATCTTCTCCAGCACTTCCAGGCCGTCGATTCCGGTCAGCCAGACATCCAGCAGGATCAGGTCGAAGCCCGTCTTGCGCAGCAACTCCAGGCAGTCTTCGCCGCTCGGGCTGACGCTGGTTTTGTACCCCTCGTCCTCGAGGATGCCCCGCAAGGACTCGCGGATACTGGATTCGTCATCGACGATCAGGATGTGTGCCATGATTTAACTCAGTCGTTGTCAGTCGCTGGCAGGCGTTCCGCGAGATATCGAGAACCGCGAACGACCACCGCCCAGCGACTCTCTCCTCAAGCCGGAGCGCTCACCGTTTCCACCGCTACGGGCAACTCGACCACGAAGCGGCTGCCGAACGGCTTGTTTTCTTCCACGCGAATCGAACCGCGATGGTCTTCCACAATCCTGCCCACAATGGCCAGACCGAGCCCCGTGCCGCGTTGCTTGGTCGAGAAATACGGCAGGAATAGCCGCTCTTTCACATCGCGCGAAACCCCCTGCCCGGTGTCGGAGACCACCAGTTCGACGGCATCGCGGCTGGCCAGCAGCGAGGTTGAAATCGTGATCTCTTTCAGGATCGCGTCCTGCATCGCCTCCGCCGCGTTATCCACCAGGTTCGCGACCGCGCGCTTGATCGCTTCCGGATCGGCCATCACAGCGGGCAGATCCTGCGCCAGTTCGGTACGCACGCGAATGCCCTCCAACCGCCCATTGAACATGATGAGCGCGGCTTCCACCAGGTTATTCAAACTGGCGGGTTGCGGACGGGAAGCGGGAAAACGCGCCAGCACCGAAAATTCGTCCACCAGGGCGCGCACCGTTTCGACGGCGTTGCGGATGGTTTCCGAGCACGTGCGGATCACCTCGAGTGAGGCGGCATCGGGCGCCGTGCCCCGCGATAAATGGCGATGAATGCGCTCGGCGGAAAGCGCAATGGGAGTCAGCGGATTCTTGATCTCATGCGCCACGCGCCGCGCCACTTCGCGCCACGCGGCCTGTTTCTGCGCTCGCAGCAGGTCCGACAAGTCTTCGAACACCAGTACATATCCCAGTCCCTCGGCCGCGTGGCTTAGCGCGGAGACGGTCACCGCAACGTTCAACTGCGCTCGCGCCAGATCTAGTTCCATGTTGGCGGCCGTGATGCCCATGCGGTCGGCGCGGCGGAGCAGCGGTTCGAGGTCGGCGAGCACATCCGCCGGAATCACATCCCGCAGCGGCAGGTTTACCAGCGAGGCCGGACTCACGTACTCGCTCCGCTCCAGGTAAAACATGCGGGAGAAAGCCGCGTTCGCCAGCGTAACGCGGCGCGCCGCGTCAATCGAAATCACTCCCGTCGGAAGGCTTTCGAGAACCGTTTCGATGTACCGGCGCCGGCTTTCGAGCGCCTCGTTCGCGGCGCCCACGTCGCGACTGGAAGCTTCGATCTGGCGCCGGCTGGATTCGAGTTGCTCCGCCATGCTGTTGAACGACTGCACCAGTTCGGCCAGTTCGTCGGTGGCGCGGATATCGACGCGGTAATCCAGTTGCCCCTTGGAGATGGCCTCCGTACCCGCCGCCAGCGCCGCCACGGGACGGTTGACCAGTTTCGAAAGCAGCAGCGCGAGCCAGGTCGAGGCGAACAACACCACCACCGTCAGTAGCAGCAGGTATCCGATGTAAGTGCGCCGAAACAGTTTCCTTTTTGCGGCCAGTTCGATGTAACGCTTCTGGCTTTCCTGGATCTGCCTGGCGGTTTGCGCGAATTTGGGCGGGAGCGGCATGGCGACCAGCACTGCCCCATTTTGAAGCGCTACCGCGGCGACAATATAATCCGTCTGACCCCACTGAAAATGCGGGTGCTCTCCGCGCAGGGCTGACGGCAGCGGGAAGCTGGACTTCATGACATCCCAGGGCGCCGGGGCGTTCAGACTGGCTGCGGCGTTGCCGTTTGCCAGTGCCAGAACGAATCCGCCCTGCAGCGTCGGGATGTGTTCCCGAAGTTCTTCGGTGGCCTCAGAGAAATTTCCGCTGGTATAGGCTCTTTGAAATTCGTTCGTCTGAGCGATGGATTGGGCTTCCGACGTCGCATTCTGGCCGGCGTAATCGTAGAGCAATGCCGACATGGCTGCGGTATCGGCGCGCACCTCCTCGACCGGTTGCGAAAACCACTTGTCGATGGAGCGGTTCATCAGCCCGTAGGAGAACCAGAACATCGCAATTACAGGCAAGAACGACAGCAGCAGACTGACCACCACCAGGCGCGTGCGGAACTTCGAACCGGCCACGCCCCGCCGCCGTTCGGCATAAAGTTTCAGCAGGTTGCGTCCGAGAACCAGGGTCAGGGCCACGAAGACGGAGAAGATCAGTCCGCTGAGCCCGACAAAAAACAAGAGCTCCTCATTGCTGTCCGGGCTGATGAACTTCAGGTTGAATGACGCTTGCAGCACCAGGATCGCAAGCAGCAGAAACGCGCCCACCGCCAGTGTGATGACAAACGTCCGCCGGCCGGAGGGTTTGGTTTCGTCGCGAATTGGATTTGGCGGGGACAAGGAGTGATCACATTATAGGGCGTCGTTGGTCGTTAGTCGTTCGCTGACCGCTATTCGCGGTTTACTTTTTCGAACGACGAACAGCGAAGCGCGTTTGGCGGCGAACGACGAATAGCGAACAGCGCNNCGATAGTTCTGGTCAAAGAGCAGCGCCGCGCCCTGCGTGTGCTTCGAGTGTGATCCGATCCAGGAGTATTTGTCGGTGAAGCCCCAGGTCTGGATTGCCGTGCAACCGCGGTCCGCGAGACAGACTGCCGCGATCTCGCGATAGACATCCGCCTGCGCCCGCAGGTCCTCTACTGTGGCGTTACCGTTAGCGTCAACCGGTAGCGAAACGTCCATCTCGGTAATGTGAATCTGCACGCCCAGGGCCGTGAAGCGCCGGATATTCGCTGCCACGGACCGGACATCGGCGTGCAGGTTCGAGATGTGCATCTGCAGTCCCACGCCATCGATGGGAACACCGCGCTGGCGGAAATCGCGAACCATGCCGTAGATCGCGTCCGACTTGGGATTCACCATCTCCGTGTCGGCTCCCTCGTTGTAAAAAAGCAGGGCCTGCGGATCGGCCTCGTGCGCCCACCTGAAACTTTGTTCAATGTAGGCGTAGT
>PMBA01000246.1:5293-7818 GCA_003152795.1 Acidobacteriaceae bacterium
TTCGTCGGACGCCTCATTGACTACGTCCCACGCAAATATCTTGCCGCGGTAATGTCCGACCACGGTCTTAATATGCTTCTCAAGAATCTCAGCCAGTTCCGCCGAAGTGAATTTGCCCTCGGTCAGCCATTTCGGATTCTGCCGGTGCCAGACCAGCGTGTGCCCGCGGACTTTCATCCCGTGCCGGCCGGCGAAATCGACAATCCGGTCGGCTTGAGAAAAATCGAAAGTTTGCCGCTCCGGATGCACCACCTCCCACTTCAGGGCGTCTTCCGGTTCCAGCATGTTGAACTCACGCGCCAGGGTCGCGGCATAAGCCGGCTCGGAAAGCTGCGCCGGCCGCACTGCTGCGCCAATCAGCATCCCTGAACTCTGTGCCGCCTCCCGCAGCGATTGCTCTGGAGTGGCAGCGCCCCGTCCCAGGCAAAAAGCTGCGGCCGCCAAAACAAGAACAGCCGCTCTCCATTTCATGAGGTCACTCCCGTGTCGTCCGCGATGACTTACTTTGCCTCGGGAAGGAACTTCTGCAAAGGACATTGCTCACACTGCGGTTGTGACTTTAGACAATAATGCTTGCCAACCCCGACGATCAGCCCGTGCATTTCGTTGAACACCTGAACCAGAGGGGTGCGCCCGGCTGTGCTCACCCGCGAAGGGCGGTGACACGAGCCCCGCGGCCCGAGCGTAGAGGGTGCCCCCTCCAAGCTCCGCTTGGGCGGGGATGTTTCGCCCAGTGCCTGCTCGAACAGCAGTCGAATCTCGTCATAGCCCGCCGCGCCCGGAACAATCTGGTGCCGTTCCAGAATGCGCCTGGTGTAAGCGTCCACCACAAAGACCGGGTGATTGCCGGCATACAACAGAATCGAATCCGCAGTCTCCGGTCCTACGCCATTGAGCGCGAGCAGTTCGTCGCGGAGCTCGCCCGTTGGATGCGCCAACATCCGCGCCAGCGACCCGCCATAGCGCTTATCGAGAAACCTCACAAACGTCTTCAGCCGCTGTGCTTTTTGCCGGAAGTAACCGGACGGACGAATCAATTGCTCAAGCTGGGGCCGAGGCGTTCGCCGGATTCCGCTGACCGTAAGCAGCCGTGCCTGGCGAAGGTTACCGAGAGCCTTCTCCACGTTCGTCCACGAAGTGTTCTGCGTTAAGTACGCTCCAACGATCATCTCGAAGGGCGATTGCGCCGGCCACCAGTGCTGTCGTCCCCAGGCAGAAAACAGCGTGTGGTAGTAAGCGCGGATCGCGTCGTGTGGGTTTTCGCTGGCTTTGCTCATAGCACACGGTTGGGACTGCCGGCACCACTATTGTAAGGTCGAGTCGTTGGGCGGTGGCCGTTAGTCGCTCGCGTTCCGTCGTATTCCCCGAAAGCCGAAGCAAGCGCTTGCGAATGACTACCGACGGACGGCCAACGACTGCCTTCCCACACCGAAGAACATGGTCTGCTGTGCAGCGATCCTCCCAATACGCTGAATTTCTGGCAGAAACGCTGACAATAGCAGGCGCAAACGGTATCTCCCGCGAAGTACAGGTACCTAAGTTACTTTTGCTGAATTCCCATTGGGTTGACAATTTGTGTCAGTGCGAAAGCTTCCCGTCGATTCCCCCGGATATCGGCGGCTTCGCTTCGACTCCGAACTTCGCCGGAATACAGGAGAGATATGTCTCAGCGGCTGGGTGACCTGCTCGTCAAAGAAAAGGTCATTACCCAAGAGCAGTTGGAACAGGCGACCAAACTCCAGAAGGACTCCCATACCCGGCTCGCCTCGGCGCTGGTGAAGTTGGGATTCCTTTCGGACGAGGACGTCACCAACTTCCTCTCGCGCCAGTATGGCGTGCCTGCCATCAATCTTTCTTATTTTGAAATCGACCCCGCCGTCGTCAAGCTGATTCCGTTCGAAACCGCAAAACGCTATCAGATTTTACCGCTCAGCCGGGTCGGCGCTTCGCTCACCATTGCCATGGTCGACCCCACCAACGTCTTTGCCATGGACGATATCAAGTTCATGACCGGTTTCAACATCGAACCGGTCGTGGCCTCGGAAAGCTCCATCATCGAGGGCATCGACAAGGCCTACGGCACTTCGAAGGAAGAAGAGCTCGAGCAGGTCATGCAGTCGATGAACGACGTCGGCGAAGGCACCGATATCGAGGTTCAGAACGAAGAGCAGGAACTCGAACTCAAGGAACTGGAGAAAGCGGCCGACGAGGCTCCCATCGTCAAACTCGTGAACCTGGTGCTCACCGATGCCGTGAAGCGCGGTGCCAGCGACATTCACATGGAGCCCTATGAAAAGGAATTCCGCGTGCGCTTCCGCATTGACGGAATTCTGCATTTGATCATGAATCCGCCGCTGAAACTGAAGGACGCCATCACCTCGCGCCTCAAAATCATGGCCAAGCTCGATATCAGCGAGAAGCGGCTGCCGCAGGACGGCCGCATCATGCTGAAGATGCAGATCGGCGGCAAGAAAAAGCAGCTCGATTTCCGCGTCTCCACTTTGCCCACGCTCTGGGGCGAGAAG
>PMBA01000004.1 GCA_003152795.1 Acidobacteriaceae bacterium
AGAGACAGATTCTTCAGGCGTTCGTCATGGGGAAGATTTGAGAGCAGTTGCTTCTCAAACTGCGGCCAACCGCCTCCGGAAATCACGGCTACTTTGACAATGCCGAGAAGGTCGTGCAGCAGTCCCGACATTTCGGGATCAAGAGCTGATTTACTTTCGGCAAGGGTTCCGTCGAGATCAAACACGATTAGCTTCTTCACTATGTTCTCCCTTTCCGCCTCTGAACTCCTGGTATTTCAATCCGGCAGCGCAATTTCCAACAAGTTCACTGCGCTGAGAGGTTGAAAAGTGCACGCACCGATCATCGCCGGCAACAGAAATACATCGCCTTTTGCGACAGCGTAAGTGGCACCTCCGTGCTCGACCTGTCCACCGCCTCCGATGCATACCAGCACGTGCGGCACACCTGCGGCGCCAACGGTGAAAGGCGATTGTCCGCGCAGGCGCCACAACCAGAAATGTTCGCAATGAAAAAGCCGCTCGCGTTCCACTGGGGTCTTCGTCTCCACCACGGGCATCACCCGACGGACCGGACCTTCGGCAAAATCAATGCAGGCCATTGCCTTATCGACTTGGAGTGCCCGCGGCTTTCCGGTCTTCGCATCAATATGGCCCCAGTCATACAGGCGGAAGGTCACGTCGCTGTTCTGCTGAATTTCGAACACGACGATGTCGCCGCCCAGAGCGTGAACCGTCCCAGCCCGCAGGAAAACGGCGTCGCCGGGCTTCGGAGTGAACTCTGCGAGTTGATTCACCACCGTCCCGTTCTTCAGCGCCAGTCGCAGACCGGCTTCCGTTGTTTCTGGCTTGAGGCCCGCATAGATGCGACTTTGTGTCCCGGCTTCCAGCACGACCCAAGCTTCGGTCTTCGCGGTCTCGCCCGCTGGCAGCAGGTTCTTGTTCGCTTTTGTGGGATGCACTTGAACCGAGAGCATTTCATGTACATCGAGGAACTTCAGTAGCAGTGGAAATCGCTGAAACTTGTGGGCCTGGGTTCCGAGCATTTGTTCTGGAAACTGCTTCAGCAATTGACCGATGGTCCGCCCTTTGAGCGATCCATTGGTGACGCAACTCTGATGGTCATCGCGGTCACTGAGCAGCCAAGCTTCGCCAATAGGGCCACTGGGCAGGGGTGCGGTGAGCAAGTTGGCTAAATGCCGGCCGCCCCACAGCCGATACTGATAGATCGGTTCGAATCGCAGGGGATACAGAAGGGCTTGATTCAATGCTCCTTCCCTGTCGTCGACAGCCAGGCTTACGGCGGTGTCGATCATGACTGGTCTGAGAATGTCGGCTCGTGAGGGGGTGGATCAGTCCTGTGCGTCCGTTGATCGTGCAATTTGCCGAGGGTATGCTCGATCAATCTAGCTAACTTATCTGCGGCGCCGTCGACTGCCATGTCCAGAGTCGCTGCTTCGTCGGTGACCGCGATGGGCTGGCGGCCTTCGATGCGAGCCTCCATCATGCAACGTTTGTCATTCTTGCCGCTCTTAGGGCCGCTTTCGTCGGTCAGGTGGACTTCCACCCGCGTGATGTGATCGCTCATTCGGCTCAGGGCACTCCCCACGACGCCCCTGATCCGAGCTGCCAGCGCCTCGTGACCTTCGATTGTGTGGTCGGTATTGACTTGGATCTGCATGCTGATTTTCCTCCTGATTGTTTGGTCAAGGATGTTTCTTAGCTCATACATTGCGCTAAACCGTTATGCACCATGATCGCTTGAGCGTCTAAGGCGTAGTTGCCAGGCTCAAACGTCTCGTTTACGAAGTTCATGGAACTCGGCTACCAGCCGACGCTTGCTTCTGGCGGCCAGAAGGTACCATCGACAAGTCATTGGTTCCGACGTAGATACCGATGGCCGCCAATATGGCGATGAGGCCGAACCAGAGGCGCCAATCATGATGCGCACGCCTCCAGTAAGGAGTTTGGCCATGGCTATGATGACTCTCGCCCATCGGATGCTTGTGTTCGGTGCCGTTCATGCTCGTCTCCACAGGGAACGGTCAAGTTCCGACAGTATGCTTGCGCTAGAAGTGAAAATTATGGGCAGCCGTTATACCGGGTGTCCATGCCCTGCTTAAGCGCCGCTTAGGGAGAAAACAGGCTTGTTTTCGTCTTCATGCACCCAATAAGGGGGGCGGCCATAGTGACGGTAGAGCCGGTCTTCATATTCACGAGTGAGCGGCACGGAATCGATGAAAAGCGGAGCCGTCTGGATCGCATCCCGGTAGAGACCGACATACACATTGGAATCGACCCAACTGACCTTTTGAATCCACGAGGGCGAAAACAGTACCTTCTTGCCCGGCCACCAATTGCGCGTTGCCACCTCAATGTAGCGGATAGCCCAGGTTTCATCGTCCATGAAAAATCCTGCCACATGGCCGATTTCGCCATCCATAGCCTCGATGTGATAGCCGGTGACGGCGGAAGTACTGCGTAGATGCGAGTCCATCGACGCTCTCCGGATACTTTCCGCCAGCACTTCCTTCGGAGAATCGATCCGAGTCGTCATGGCGGGAGAGGTGCCTTCTCCCCATAGGTAAGATCCGTTCCAATAGTTGGGATAGCCGTAATAGCCGAGATATTCGGTCTCGTACTGTCGGGAAACTGGCCGCTGCGTATCGATGCTGGGGCTGTCCTTGACTTGCTTTTTCGTCAGCGCCACATCCAACCGCTTGGCTGGCCAATCCACGTTCGTCACAGAGAATGGTGAGATCAGGACTTCACGGTCCTCCAGCCAGTTGCCGGTCTTAACCGTGAGATAACGGATGGCCCATGACTCGTCGTCGAAATATAATTGGTCTACCGTTCCAATCTCGCCATCCGTGGCCCGGATCACAAGGCCCTTCAAACCCATCGTGTTCGCTAACATTGTTTGCCTCCTGGGTTAGTGATTGACTGCATTTTCGGCCCTGCATATCGCGCTGCCATATTTGGGGTGTGCTGGTGCGAAAGTACACCGATCGCAATCGCGAGATCGGTGCAGAGGTTGTCATCAGAGGGTTCGTCTAAATCTCTTTCCCCGTCGACCCCACCTTAACAGCGGCGCTGCCATTCTTCTGAGCAAGAGCGCTCACTCTCGCCAAGCCAAGCGCATCTAGCCTGCGAAGGGAGGTCATACGGATCGCGATCCGTCAATCCGGAAACCCGAACGTTTGATGGAGAGAGGCCGACTACCTGCACGAAACAGCAACCCGTTTGAAAGGGGTCCGGTAACGGGTCCGAACACGCCGTTGGGCAAGGGTGCATCCGAGATCACTTGCCTCTCTTGCCAGCCGCATCATTCCCAATACGCAAACCTGATGCGGCCGGACGTGCGCAACCAGATGGCGGTGTGCGAGACATGCCACAAAGTCCTACTGAGACTACATTTTGAGGGCAAGGTCGACGGAGTACGCTCGCGGTATTGCTCGATAGAGAGGTCCCGACACGGGCGCGGTGGCGAGCAATGCCCATGTGACATTATTCCGGTGTTCAATCAAGGTCGCGGAGGAAAATACAAGCATGTTCACGGCGAGGGCTTTGGTCGAAAGGGCAGAGAGAGTATTGAATGAGCGCCCAAAAAAGTAGGACTGGGATCACGCCAGGTTCGGCATCGCCACCCACAAAGCCGGCATCGGGGGAAATGAATGATTGGTCACAATCATGGTCACAAAAACAGCCGGAAATTGACCTATCGAATATTTCAGTGGTATTGGTAAAATGGGTGTTAGATTTCTAACAGCCCTGTAGAATCAGCGACGTACCACAAAAACTCCAATGTTTATGCAGGTCTAAAAGACTGGCGGAGAGGGGGGGATTCGAACCCCCGATACAGGTGTTAGCCCGTATAACGNNAGCCTCTCGGCCACCTCTCCGGCGTTGCGGAATTATAGTTTACCACTGTCTGGGACCCCGGGGTTGGTGCCTCGTGCACTTTGGCGGCGACTGTCCCGGCGCGTCAATTTCTTCCCCATTGCTCCAAACCTGCGGACGTTGCGTTATGCTGAACCTTCCCGACACTACGTTGGGAACGTCCTTTTTCGCATGGCTACCCCTCAAGCCCACCTGTCCCAGTC
>PMBA01000124.1:0-2269 GCA_003152795.1 Acidobacteriaceae bacterium
GCATCTGCTTGCTTGGATTTTGCGCTCCGCTCATTGCGAGTCTGTACCACTGCTCTTTCAAACCCGCAGGGGTGATGGCGGGGCCGGGGAGTACTAGCGTTCGTAGTTTATACATCAGCCTTGTGAAAAGGCAACGCTAAATCCGCCCGCAGCCCGCTTGCAGCAATGTTGAATTTGTTTTCACTTCGGAGAGGACGAACACCCTCAAGATCTCACTCCAGCACTGGAGGCGCCAGCCACGAACCGCGCTCCTGTTCCAGTTGCGCCGCCACCGCCAGCACCACTTCCTCTTCCCACGGTCGCCCCACGATCTGCACCCCGATCGGCAACCCCTCCTGCGAATAGCCCATCGGAACCACGGCGGCCGGAAATCCCAGCAGGTTAAACCACTCGCAATAGCTCCAGGCATCGAGATATTGCACCGTCTTCCCCTCCACCTGCCACTCCCGTTCGCCATGACGAAAAGCNNGTGTGCGCGGGCGCCGCGCTCGTCCACGCTCGGAACTCCCGCAGAATCGGGCTCAGCTCATTCTCGTGGCCGCGCAGCATCGGCCCCAGAATCATTCCTCCAGCCGTGCCGAAGAATTCCCACCACCGCTGCCGCGCTTCCTCGAGTCCTTCGGGACGAAATGGCTCGACACGAAATCCGCAATGCGATAACAGTGACGCCGCCCGCTTCACCGCCAACCTGGTTTCTTCCGTCACCGGAGTTCGGCCATCGCCTTCGAACAACCCGATGTTGATCGCCCGCACTTCCGCCTCATCAAGCTCGCGCACCTCAACCGGCGCCGCGCACGGATCGCCATCGTCCCCACCCGCCATCGCCTCAAACAGCATCGCAACGTCTTCGATCGTGCGCGCCATCGGCCCCACCACTCCAAGCAACGCAAAAGGCCCGCCCGATTTCGGAAAATGCCCCGTCGACGGAATGCGTCCGGGAGTGGGCTTCAATCCGCAGATTCCACAAAAATGCGCTGGCACTCGAATCGACCCGCCGCCATCGCTGCCCACCCCGGCCGCCGAAAGCCCCGCCGCAATGGCCGCCGCCTCTCCTCCGCTCGATCCGCCCGCCGTGCGTGTCAAGTCCCACGGGTTGTTCGTTCGTCCATAAAGAAGATTGTCGGTTTCCCAAGCCATCAGCAGTTCGGGAGTGTTCGTAACGCCAAGAATCACCGCCCCAGCCGCGCGCAACCGTGCCACCAGCGGCGCATCCTCAGCCGCCACATATCCAGCCCGCAAACGCGTCCCGGCTTCACAGCGATGCCCGGCAACATCGATGGAAGACTTGATGGAAACAGGCACGCCATGCAGCGGCCCCAGTTCGTCTTTATCCCTGTCGCTGCGAAGAATCGCCTTTTCCGCCGCGCGCGCCTGCGCCAGCACCGCCTCCGGCTGGCAATCGACGAACGCATTCAGCCTTGGATTCAGGCGTTCGATGCGGTCAAGGTGAGCGCGCGCCACTTCCACCGGCGAAACTTCCCTGCGGCGAATCCGCGCCGCAATGTCCCGCGCCGAAAGAAGAAGAGGGCTTGAGTTCATGAGTGGGAAAAACCGCGCAACGAAATTGAGGATATCAGCGAAGCGCCTTCCTTCGTGGCGTTTCCTTCGTGAGACTTCGTGCCCTTTGTGGTTAAGGGGTCGGAGATTCACTTTGGTCAATGAGCGCTATCGCCTGTGGCTGTTGAAAAACCCTTTTTGGGGAATTTCAACAAACGAAAATTCGTTCGCATGTTGTTGAATCTTCGTTCGCGGTAGACGCCAGAATTCGCTGAAATTACTNNGAAGTTACCGCGCAACCACTTCCGCGAGATGTAAAAGAGAAGCCGTCCAGACATCGGGCGGCTAGTGCTGCTGTCGCAATTCGCCCCGCCTGATCCAGTCAAAGAGGAAAAGAACTCCGATGAGGAAAGCCGGCCCGCTTATTGCGACATATGTAACCAACGGGAATCGTTTCCACATCGAGATGATGTAAATAANNCCCCAGCGAGAAGTAACCGATTGCACCCATCCACTCCCATCGCCAGGAAATGAGAAGGACCATCAAAAGGATAGCCGTGGGAATCAGGTGCAAGGCCAGAGCAAGCATTGTGCGCCAAAATGCCAAATGCTCGCTGAAAACGTCTAACGCAAAGACGCTGATGAATGTTGCGAACAGGATCCCGAGAATTCGTGGCGCCCAGTAAAGAAGACTTCCCACATAGCGATTCATGGCACTCCTCCGTGTGCGAGGACTTGCCTCGCCCCAGGGGGTGCTGCGTCTCAACGGGCG
>PMBA01000124.1:2313-2551 GCA_003152795.1 Acidobacteriaceae bacterium
ACATCATCACTGGCAAGGAACCAGGGAACAGCCTTAGCGTGAAGATCCGGTTCGCAGCATGTCTTTTCCTTCTGACGGTTTTACCCTCGGCCCCCCTCCGGGCCCGATCGCACACCCGTCCTGCCCCGCAGGAAAACCCCTCCGACCCCGGTTATGCGTTCGCCCTCGCCGCCGCCAACCATTTCCTCCACGCCTGGCAAACCGGAGACCTCGAAAACGGCATGGTCCTGCTCAGCGA
>PMBA01000416.1 GCA_003152795.1 Acidobacteriaceae bacterium
GCTCGCGTACTGGATCTTTGTTGCGGCACCGGTGACATGGCTTTTGCATTACGCCGCCGCGCCACCTCGGGAGCTGCGCAGATCCTGGGCGCGGATTTTTCTCATGCCATGCTGCAGCGCGCGGCGGCAAAGGCGCAGGAGAAAGACAAAGAGAAGGGAAGCGGCGCAAAGCTCTGCTGGATCGAAGCCGACGCACTCCGGTTGCCGTTTCCCGATGGACATTTCAATCTGGTGACCTCCGCCTTCGGTTTTCGCAACCTGGCCGACTACGATGCGGGATTGCGCGAAATTGCGCGCGTGCTCGCTCCCGCCGGAGAATGCGGCATCCTTGACTTCGGAGACCCCGGCGGATTGCTAGGACAGTGCTACCGCGTCTACTTCAAGAAAGTTCTTCCCGCAATCGGCACGATGATTTCCGGCGTGCGAGGCCCATACGCGTATTTGCCCGCCTCGGTCGAGCGCTTTCCCGCGCCGGCGGAAATGCTCAGCCGCATGCGTCAGGCGGGGTTTCACGAGGCTTCGTGGACCCCATACACGTTTGGCATTGCGGGCCTATACCGGGGAGTGAAGNNGTGCCCCGTCCAAGCTCTGCTTGGGCGGGCCCGTTGGTAGTGGTGCAGTTTTGAACTTTTTTCTCGAAGTATCTCTGCGTACTCCGCGTACTCTGCGGTAGAACGTCTTTCAGTTTTTTGGGAACGAATCCGCGAACGCCTCTAAATTCGTTTTAGCAATCACCTGATCGTAGTCGTCGCCCAGAAAGCCCTTCAGTCGGTCCGTGTTCATGATGTACTGACCTGTCATGTAAGGAACCGCGTCCGGCGGAATCGCCGAGATCTTCCAGTTCCACAAAACCTGCAGAACGCGGCGCATGCCCCACTGTCCGGGAACTCGCAATAATTTGGCCTGCGCCGTCTCCATGCACTGCTTGAAGGTCAAAGGATCGCCGCGTCCGGCAACGTTCAGGATGGTCAACCGCTGCGCTTCCGGTTCCCGATTCAGTATCCACGCGATCAACCGTGCCATATCGTCGACGTGGACAAACTGAATCTTGTTGTCCAGATACTTCTGGCCAAAGGGCAACATGCAGGGCAGGCGTTTCGCGGACTGCCGCATGCGCGCCGCGCCCGACCCCTTCCCATTGGGCGTTCCGCGGAATGCTCCCATCAGGTAATTTTCGACAGTGGCGCCCGCAAGAATGTGGGGACGCAGGATGAAAACGCTGCACCCGCGCAGCGATGGTGCGCGCTGCTGCACGACCAGATCGCTTTCTCTCTTGTGGATCGCGTAAGGCAGCGTGTGTGCGCCCAGTGGCGAGTCTTCAACCACGGGCGCAGCCAGGTCCGATCCATACGCCGACACGCTGCTGGGAAAAATAAACTGCCGTATCGTGGTTCCGCTGTTCCGGTTGGCTTCGGCAATCGCTTCCATGACCCGCGCCGTCCCGGCCACGTTGATCCGCCACATCCGGTCCACGTCCACCGCCCCTGAGCGTTGTTGGTCGATTACGAACGCCAGGTGCACGAACGCCGTAGGCTGCTCCTCGCGCAGCAGCAGCAGCAACTCCCGCGTTGATTCTTCGATTCCAAGGTCGAGCGCTACAAAACGGTCAACCGGGGAATGAGTTGGGGGCGTGATATCAATCCCCACTACTCTGTATTCCGACAGTTGCCGCACCAGTCGCTGACCCAGATTGCCCGAAACACCGGTGACGATGATGGTTGGCTTTGCCGTTTCCATTCAGTCGTGGTCTTCTTCTTCTTGTTGTTGGGCAGGCGGCTTTGCTCCCCGAGGCAGCGGCACGGCCGGATTCCGGCTGGGGCCAAAATAGGCATCGTTGAGCTCAACATTGCCCTGAAAACCCTGCATGCCGTCGCGATACCGTTGGCTCGAAATCAGGTTGCGAATCTCGGCTTTCACGCTGTCCACGGACAGGGCCTCTTTGCTGATCAGTTTGTAGATGTAGTGGCCGCTGTTGGGATCGGAGATCACTTCGGAAACTTCGCCGGCTTTCAAATCCATCACCGCCTGATGGTTCGCAGGCAGCGTCGTCCGCCGCACCTTCTCCATCTTTGTGTTGGGTGGGTTTCCCGGTAGTCCCGCCGCTGCGTAGGCTTCTTTTTGCAGCTTGTCCGGGTCTTCGCCTTTCGCCGCCCGGACCCTGAGACTGGCGGCGAGTTTCGTCATCGCCTCTTCAGCCGCCTTCTTTTGCACCTCGGTCGGAGCCTGCACCGCGCTGCTTTTCGCGCTGGCTGTCGCGCCTGGCTGGGGCTTTGCCACGGTAGGCGTAATTTGCTTTGCGTGGGGAATAAAAATCCGCGCCAATGTAGCTTGCTCGTAGGAGCCTTCGTTCTTCTTGTAATACTCCTCGATGTCGCCGTCGGTAACCTTGCCGGAATCGTCCTGCAGCGCGCGACTCAGTTCCTGCGAAAGAATTTGCATGCGCGCAAAGAGCATCATCTCGTCGAACTTGGGTTGCTTGTCGAGCCCACGTTTCTCCGCCACCGTCGACATCTTCAGCATGCGCGAATACGCCGTGGCAAGCTGCCGTCGGATTGCCGGCGACATGTTTGGCTGCAAAGCTTCGGCCAGCTTCTCAAATTGCGCGCGGGTGATCGTGGTTTTGCAGGCATCGCCCTGTTGCGTGGCATCGGCGCAAAAACCCTTCAGCGTGATCACCGCATCATCCGGTCCAACTTTTATTTCGGGCGCCTTAGCGGGCGCTGCGGGGGCGTTTTGTTCCACCTTGACTCCGCCGGTAGCAGGTGTAGCCGGTGGTGCGGCTTGTCCCAGGGCCAAGCCGGCGAGCAGGAGACACACGAGACACGGGAAACGCATGAATCTGAATCCTCCAGGCAGAAATTGCGACGAATTTCATCGTAGCATGTCCCGCCCGAGACCGGGCACCCGGTGGTGGTGTCCTGTTTTTACTCGTGTGGTGACGGCGCTCCGCCCCGCTCCGTGCGCAGCTGTGGCTCTACGCAAAACCCGATTTATGACACAGCTTGCAAAATTAGAACACCGCCCAACCGGTCAAGGGGTTGGCGGCAGACGAATCCAAAGCGATAATGACCATTATGCCGGGAGTCCACGCCGCCTTCAGTTCCGAGTCCATGCGCCGCGAAAAGCGAGCGGTCGCCGGAAACTCGGTGTTGGCAGCTTTTGTCGTCACCGGCTTGAAGATTGTCGTCGGCATCGCCACCGGTTCGCTCGGAATTCTGTCCGAGGCGGCACACTCTGGCCTGGATCTGATCGCAGCCATGATTACGTTCCTTTCCGTGCGGGTCTCCGACAAGCCCGCCGACGCCGACCACCAGTACGGACACGGCAAGTTTGAGAATTTCTCCGCCTTCATTGAGACTGGCCTCCTCCTCCTGACCTGCGTCTGGATCGTCTATGAAGCGGTCAGGCGTCTGTTCTTCCACAGCGTGGAAATTGAGCCTAGCGTGGCTGCCTTCCTGGTCATGTCCCTTTCCATTGCAGTCGATGCCTGGCGCTCCCGCGCTCTCGGACGCATTGCCACCAGGTACGACAGCCAGGCGCTCGAAGCCGACGCGCTGCATTTTTCAACCGACATCTGGTCGAGCGCGGTCGTCATCCTCGGCCTCGCGCTGGTTTGGGTGGGGCGTAGCTACCACCTCTTGTGGTTGCGCCAGGCCGATCCGATTTCCGCGCTCTTCGTGGCGGGCGTGGTCATTTCCGTCAGCTGGCGCTTGGCGCGGAGAACGGTCGATGCCCTGCTCGATGCCGCGCCCGCCGGCGTGCGCAGCCAGATCCTCGACCGCATCGGCACCGTCGGTGGCGTGCTCGAAGTCGAGCGCGTCCGCTTCCGCAAAGCGGGCAACGGCTATTTCGCCGACGTTTCCGTGGCACTCGAACGCAATGTCACCTTCCAGCGGTCCGAACAGATTTCCGATGCGGTAAGGTCGCGAGTGCGCGAGGTTCTGCCCGGTGCCGATGTCATGGTGCACACCGTTCCCCGCGCCCGGCGCTCGGAAAATATCTTTGACCGCATCCGCGCCGTCGCCACCCGGCACAACTTCAATGTGCACGACGTCAGCGTCCAGGACCTTAACGGGCAATTGCATGTGGAACAGCATCTCGAACTCGACGAGCAACTCAGCCTGAAGCAGGCCCACGACGAGGTTACCCGGCTGGAAACCGAGATGCGCACCGAGATTCCTGAAATCGCCACCATCCTTACCCATATCGAAAGCGAACCCGCGACCATTGAAAGGGGCGAGGAGATCGTTCGCGAGCCGGAATTGGAACAGCGCCTCAAAGACATCGTGAAGGAGTTTCCCGAAGTTATGGACGTGCACGACTTCCAGTTCAAGAAAGTGCGCGCCCGCCTCTATGTCTCCTGTCACTGCACCCTGCCCGACGATATGCCGCTGTCGCGAGTGCACGACGTTCAAACATCGCTGGAAATCCGCTTCAAACACGACGCCCCGGAATTGTTCCGCGTGCTGATTCATCCCGAGCCCGTGACCGATAACCGGCGATAGCCCGCCCATGGAACGCCATCCGTCCTCGCTCGGTTGCGATACTGGCGTGACGAACCCGCTCCACGGTGGATGAATCGAAGAGAGGAACAACTATGGAAGCCTCAGTCAATTGGACCGACCATGAGCGATACGTTGGCTCGGCAACTTCAGGACATTTGCTCGTGATGGATACCGCCACCGACAAAACCGCCAACACTCCCATGGAGCTGGTACTGCTAGCTTTGTGCGGTTGCACCGCATCGGACGTGGTGGGAATCCTCCGCAAAAAACGCGAGCCGTTCACCGCCTTCGAAGTGCGGGCTGCGGCAGAGAGAGCGGACGGCTATCCCGCCGTTTTCACGTCCATTCACCTGACCTATTCCGTTCGCGGACAAGTCTCGCAAAAAGCTATGGCAGACGCTGTGCGGCTTTCCAAAGAAAAGTACTGCTCCGTTTCCGCCATGTTGGAGAAGACCGCGAAGATCACCCACACCATCGAGCACGTTGCGTGAAGACAGCGCCTCATCCCCTGCGGGGTTACTTCTTTATCGCAAGTGCCGCCTTTTTGTGGGGCGTTTCGGCGACCCTCGGACGCGCGGCATTCACGGGGCATTTCCTCAGCCGAGTGTCGCTGGGCCATGCACTCAACAAAATCGATCCGCTGATCCTGTCGCAGAGCCGCGCCACTCTCTCCCTGGCGGTGCTCCTGCCCGTGCTGCTGGTGCGGAGAGGAGCCTCTGCGCTCCGCGTTCCCGGGCGCGATCTGGTGCGCTTCTTCCTGCTTGGGATCCTGGGCGTCGCCGCCTCAAACTATCTCTATTACCTCGCAATTCAACGCACCAGCGTCGCCACCGCCATCATCCTGCAGTACACCGCGCCGGTCTGGGTCCTGCTCTATACGGTAGCCCGCGGAGCCCAGCGCCCATCATTGCGGAGAAGCGCAGCCGTCACTCTAGCCGTTCTGGGATGCGCCCTCGCGGTCGGTTTTGTNNGTGCTGGCCCGTTACGACCGCTGGAAAGTGCTGCTCTGGGTGTTGGTAGCCACTTCAACGTTCTGGATCTTCGTCAATCCCCCGTGGAAAGTTGTCGCCGCTCACTATGGCCCGCAGCAGTGGGGTTTCATGCTCGTCTTTTCACTTGTGTCCGTTCTAGGCCCGTTCTCCTGCTACTTCGCCGGCCTGCAGTACCTCGAGCCCACCCGCGCCATCGTAGTCAGTTGTCTGGAACCCGTATTCAGTATCTTGATCGCTGCATTAGTGCTGGGAGAACTGCTAAGGCCGATGCAGACCGTTGGAATCCTTCTCGTGCTGGTAGCGATCGTGCTCATCCAGTTGCCCGAACGTGCCGCTCAAAGCGACGAATTAGTGGTCGATCGAGTGAGGTCGTCATGTGCGCTGCAAAGTCGCGAAGTCGAGCCCCGGAGGGGCGCCTGAAAATAGCCCGGCGCTTCAGCGCCGGGAAGAGTTTGCCGAGAGAAGGCGAGTCCCGGAGGGACACTGATGCTGCTCCACAAACCGCCGGCGTCCCCTACTCCAAACTCCGTCCCCTGGTCTCCGGTAACTGCGTCGCCATCAAACTAGCCAGAAAAAAAGCTGCACCACAGAGATAGAAAGCCCAACTTAGTCCCTTGGCCTGCCCCACCCGCCCAATTACATAGGGAGCGATCGAACTCATAGTGCGCGCCCCGTTGTAAGTGAAGCCCAAGGCCCGCGCCCGCAAACGTGTAGGAAATATCTCGCTGCCGATAATGCCCGAGCCAGAGAAGAACCCTGTCCCGAAGAAGGCGACGATCATGCCCAGCACCAGCAGCACTGCCGGCGAACGCGCCATGGCATAGAGAGGCACCAGTAGCGCGGCGGCAAAGGTGTAGAGCATGAAAGATTTGCGGCGGCCCAAATGATCGGCAACCCACCCAAAGCTGACGTAACCAGGAAACATGCCAAACAGGTTGAGCACGATCAGCAGTGTGGTGGTGCCCATGATGCCCAAGCCGCGCCCGCCTTGTTCGACGGGTAGCGAAAGATAAGGCGGAATCCAGGTGAACAGTCCCCACCAGGCAAACAAGCCGAAAAAGTTGAGCAGGAGAAGGACGATACTGCTCTTGCGATAGGGCGCGCGGAAAAGGGCAAAGAAAGACTCATTCCCCCGTGTCCGAGACCTGCCCTGAGCGAAGTCGAAGGATCCCCCCTGCGGTTCATGCTTCTGGTGTTCGGTCCACATCTCAGACTCCGGCACGCGATGTCGGATCCAGAGCGTAATCAGCGCCGGCAGAATCCCAACAAAGAACACGTACCGCCAGTTCGCGTAGTGCAAGACAATCCCAGACACCAGCGCCGCCAGCGCATACCCGATTGCCCACGAACTCTGCACCACCGACATTGCTTTGGCGCGAAACTCATCGGGCCAGGTTTCCGCCACCAGAGTCGCCCCCGTGTTCCATTCGCCGCCCATTCCCAGTCCGAGGATGAAGCGAAATACGGCCAGCATCAACACGGTTGTAGACAGCCCCGAAGCAAACGAGCAGATCGAATAAGTCAGGATGCTGAGCATCAGCGCCCGCTTGCGTCCAATGCGGTCCGCAAGAAAGCCGAAGAGCACCCCGCCCATCCCCGACGCCAGCAGAGTCAGCGTGTAGAGCAGGCCCGAGGTCGCCTTCGACATGCCCAGGTCGCGCATCACGCGGGTCAGCACCAGCGCATACAGCATCGCGTCAAACGCGTCCAGCATCCAGCCCAGCGCAGCCGCCGCCAGCGTGCGGCGTTGCTCACTCGTTGCCTGTCGCAGCAGTCCAATCGGCCCAATCGCCATGCGGGGAGCGATTGTATCAGGGCCGGAGCCAGTGCCCGGCAACGATAATGCTGGACCCTTCGACTTCGCTCGGGGCACCCCTCGAGACCCCGGTCGCTCCATCGCTACGACCGGTTCACTCTTCCGAAATATTTCTGCACCTTCGCCACATCCCGCCCGATCTGCTCTTTCAGCGCCTCGACCGACGGAAACTTGATCTCATCGCGCAACCGATCCAGAAAATGCAGTTCCACTTCCGTCTCCGCCGAAAGTTCGATCGGGTGAAAATTCAGCAGATGCGTTTCCACCGCAAAAGAGTCGGCGCCGAACGTGGGCCGGTTTCCAACATTCGTCACCGAATCGAAACACTCCTCGCCAACCCGCGTGCGCGTGATGTACACGCCATCCTTGGGCACCAGTTCTTCGTAGCGCGCCAGGTTGATCGTGGGTACCGTGTATTTCGACCCATATCCGCGCCCCCGGCCAGCCGTAGAAAGTATGCTGAATGCACGCCCCAGCAGATGTCGCGCCCGGCTCACCCGGCCTTCGGAAAGCAGCTTGCGGATGTGGCTGCTGGAAACGTTTTCCCCTCGCAGCCGCATCTCGGGATAATCGTGTACCTCAAATCCCATCTCCCGGCCCAGTTCGCGCAGCATATCGATGTTGCCCCCGGCCTTGTGTCCAAAGCGGAAGTTGTAGCCTTCGTGAACTTCCCGGGCATGCAGGCGCTTCTTCAGAATTTCATGAGCAAACTGGTGCGGCGTCATCAGCGAAAGATCGCGCGAGAAGGGAAGCAGCAGAACCGCGTCGACGCCCGTAGCTTCCAGCAGGCGTAGCTTTTCCGGAAGCGGAGTCAGCAGTTTCAGGTTGTGATCGGGACGCAGGATGCGAGCGGGGTGCGGCTCAAACGTGACCACCACGGAATGCGCGTTCCCGGCTTTCGCTCGCCGCACGATTTCGTCGATAACGTGGCGATGAGCGCGATGCACCCCGTCGAAGTTACCCACGCTAACGACCGCAGGACCGAAGTCGCGCGGAACATCGTCGAGTTTGTGAAAAGTTTGCATCCTAAATCTTTTTCACCGTCGAGACATCGGGAACGCCCTGGAGAATCTCATTGATAAAAAACTCGGCGACCTCGGCGTCTCGGCGGTGAACTCAAATTTCAAACTCCAGCTTCATTCCGTCAAACGCCAGCTGCACGCCAGCCGGCAACGCCGCATTGGTCGCCTCGTGCGGCAGGTCGTGGCAGATGTGCGTGAAAAATGTCCGTTTCGGTTTTACCTCGTCCACGATCCTCAAGGACTGCTCGACCGTCGAATGCGTGGGATGTGGCGTGTAGCGCAGCGCGTCCAGAAACAAAATGTCAAGGTCGTGCAGCTTTTCCAGCGTTTCCGCCGGAACCTCGCTGTGATCGGTCAGGTAGGCGGCCGATCCGAAACGGAAACCCAGGATCGGGGTTTCTCCATGAATCACCCTCAAGGGCTCGAAGCGAGCCCCAAACAGCTCGACTGGCCCCTCGATCGGATGCAGCTCAACCTGCGGCAGTCCGCCGAACCTGTAGGTGGGTTCAAAAATGTATCGAAACATGTTGCGCAGAAGTTCACAGTCTCGCGGCGTGGCATAAAGCGGCAGCTTGCCCGGCTTGTGCCGGTAAGTCAGGGGCCGCAGATCGTCGATGCCGAGGATGTGGTCGGCGTGCGTATGTGTGTAAAGCACCGCATCGAGCTGCGTAATGTTTTCCCGTAGCGCCTGTTCGCGAAAATCAGGCGTGCTGTCGATCATCACGTGGCGCCCGTTGTAGCTGATCAAGACCGAGGGCCTCGTGCGGCGGTCGTGCGCGTCTGGCGAGTGGCACACGGTGCAGTCGCAGCCAATCGTGGGTACGCCCATCGACGTGCCGCTGCCTAATACCGTCAGAATCGCCTGCATCAGCCGTTGGTTCCTGTGATCGGGCCCGGCGCCTGCGGAGGATGCGCCACAGCGTTGGTCACTTCCACGTAGGCCATGCGCAGTTCATAAAGGCAGTTCTGCAGGAATCCCTGTTCCTTCGGTGTCAGATTGCCCTTGGTCTTCTCTGCAATCATGCCCAGCGTGTCGATGGTTTGCCGCGCCCCGATCACGTCCACTCCGGGTTGGCCGCCCTGTTCGTGCATCAGTCCCAGCTGCATCATCGCCGTCATGTAGAGCGAAGCCATGAACCGCTCAAAACTCATTTCCAGTTCTTTCGCCGAGTGTCCGCTCAGCTCCACTCGCGCATCGAGATCGCGCGACGACTGCCGGTACGCATCGTGCTGTGCCTGCTGCTCTGAGGCGGTGGGCGGTTCGGGTATATCCGACTCGGGAGCGGGCGCAAACAGTGCTGGTGCCGCTGCCGTCGGCGCGGCCTCTGGGATTGTCGAAACCGGCGGTGTTGAAACGTCCGCCGCCGGAGCCGCTGTTGCCGCAGCCGGAGCCGCGACCGGTGTCGGCGCTTGTTCTTCGGTGGAATCGCGAAGTTCTCCGTCCGAGGTGAACAGGCGCTTGTCGCTTACTTTGAATTCCGTTTCTTCTCTTCTTTTTTGAGCCATATAATTTACCTGATTCTCGAAATAGTCGACTCTTGAAATTCTTCTTGAAATTCACCCGATCGGAAGCGATGCTGGCTTGAGCTTCGCCGTTCCCGCGCGCAAGTCTTTTCCAGCCGCTTCCCTTCGGAGATAACCCAATGCGACCGCGCGATCTCCACCGGGCAGCGGCAAAATCGCGCCGCTCGTGATCTCGCCCACTTCTTTTTCGTCCACCCAAATCTTCGCGCCCGGTTCAGGCAGCGCGCCCTCTACCGTCAACGCCGTGAACTGCCGGTGCACCGCCCCGCGCGAGCGTATGCGCTCCACGATCTCTTGACCCAGATAGCACCCTTTCGTGAAATTCAACGCCCGTGTCTGTCCCGTCTCCTGCGGCAGATCGCGCTCCCGAATGTCCTCGCCAAATTGCGGGATGCCGCGCGAAATACGGAAAAAATTCAGCGCCGTCGTTCCCGTTGCCCGCGAT
This sequence comes from Acidobacteriaceae bacterium, assembly GCA_003152795.1. Lineage (GTDB taxonomy): Bacteria > Acidobacteriota > Terriglobia > Terriglobales > Acidobacteriaceae > Acidiflorens. Next base: position 10,305 of record PMBA01000416.1, read on the forward strand.
CCCGCTTTCATCAGCGCTTCCCCAAGTTCGCCCCCGTGCTCCGGAGCAATCCAGACTTGCCAGGACTCGCGCGCTTCTTCGCCCGATCGCAGCAGCGTGACCGTCCTCTGCCGCCAGGCTACTTCCGCAAATTGCAGATAGGTGAGATCAGGCACGCCGATACCGGCCCGTTCGAGAACCCCGCGCGATTCCGGCCCGGTCAGTCCCAGCGCGGTGAGTTTGTCGCTGACGTCTGCAATTTCAACATCGTCGGCGATGATGTAGTGATCGAACAACTGCAACACCTTTTCTCGCTGTCCGCCTTCCGTATCCACCAGCAGCGAGTCTCCCCGCTGGAAGACGTAGAGGTCCGCCTGAATCCGCCCCTGCGCGTTCAGCAGGAAGGCATAGACGCCGTGGCCGGGAGCAAGATCGCGAACGTTGTTTGTGGCCATGCCGTTCAGCCAGCGCACCCGGTCGCCACCAGTCACCGCGATCTTGGCGCGCCAACTCAGGTCATAGATACCGCAGCCTGCGAGCAAGCTCTGGAACTCGGCGCGAACATCGCCGAAGTCAAGCGCCATGGCCCCGCCGCCGTACTTGCTCGGGTTCGTCGCTGGAAGCGTCGTCAAAGTCATAACTCAACCTTTGATTATAACGAAGCCCGTGACCCGGTCGACCTGCGGCCTCTCACCGGATCTCTCACGATGCGCAGAGATCCCCTGCACAACGCCGCCGTTCCAGGAATGTGAGGAAGATGATTGTGCGGAGAATCAGACGATGGAGAGACGGGCGCCCTCGCCCGTCCCGCCTCCACATCTTCCATCGCGTCCCGAGTTTAACAATGCTCCGCGCCTGTGCTAACGTTGCCAGCGTGAGCCCCACCAAGCGTATTGCCGTGATTGCGGGTGATGGGATTGGAAAAGAGGTCATTCCGCAAGCTGTGAGGGTCATGGGAGCTGTCGGTGCCGCCGTCGATTTCACCTCCTTCGACTGGGGAGCCGACCGCTATCTCGCCGACAAAATCACGGTCCCGCCAGATGGCTTTGCTACTTTGGCCCGTGATTTCGACGCCATCTTCGCCGGCGCCTTCGGCGACCCGCGCGTGCCCTCCAATATTCATGCCCGGGAAATCCTGCTCGGCATGCGCTCCAGGATGGATCTCTATGCCAATGTCCGGCCGGTGCGGTTGCTGGATGCGTCGCTTTGTCCCCTCAAAGGCATCGAACCAGAAGACCTCGATTTCGTCGTGATTCGCGAAAACACCGAGGGCGTTTACGGCGACCTCGGAGGAATCTTCAAGCAGGGAACAGCGGATGAAGTCGCGATCCAGGAAGACGTCAACACGCGCAAGGGTGTCGAGCGCATCATCCGCTACGCCTTTGAATATTGCGCGAGCAACGGGAAGCTGGATGGTTCGCCTCGAAGGCGAGTGCTGCTGTGCGACAAATCGAATGCCATGACCCACGCCGGCAGCTTGTGGCAGCGTGTGTTCAAGGAAGTTGCGGCAGCGTACCCGCGGATTCTGACGCAGCACATGTATGTGGACGCGCTCGCCATGCAGATGGTCCGCGATCCGCGCGGGTTTGACGTCATCGTCACCAACAANNTGTTCGGCGACATCATCACGGATCTTGCAGCGGGATTGCAGGGCGGCCTGGGGATGGCTGCGAGCGGCAATCTGCATCCCGGGAAAACCTCAATGTTCGAACCGGTGCATGGTTCTGCCCCGCAGATTGCGGGGAAAAACATCGCCAATCCCTTCGGTGCGATTCTGACCGCGGCGATGATGCTCGCCCATCTGGGAATGGCCGCCGAAGCGCACAAAATCGAAGCCGCCATGCTCGAAGCCGTCCGCCAGAAAAAGACGACTGTCGATATCGGTGGGACCTTGGGGACGCGCGAGGCCGGCGAGTGGATCGCGCAGAGAGTCGCTAGTGTGGTGTCCCGTTAATTCGCGACATAAAGTGAGTGTTGTCACCAGTAAGGGTTGTCATCAGGTAGTGTTGTCATAAGTCAGTGTTGTCATCCTGAGCGAAGCGAAGGACCTATGTATTTTGTTTGCGCTACGAAGCTCTTGCCTGGCCCCGAAACCGCGCCCCGACTTCATTCGCGTATTTCCGGGATACGACACTAGGCTAGGCTGATGCTATCCCCGATCATTTTTAAGACAGAGCTTTTTCAGGGCAGAGGGAACATGAAGTTGTGGAAGTCCGCCGTAGTTTTTCTATTCGCTTGGCTGGTGTGCGCTGCGTGGTCGCA
>PMBA01000287.1 GCA_003152795.1 Acidobacteriaceae bacterium
TAACGCCAGCTTCCTTTCCAAAGCGGATCCGTCATTTCCTCCCGTGCGGCCAGCCACTGGATGCCGCGCTCCAGGCCATCCTTGTAGCGTGCATCTTTGGTCGCGCCGTATGCTGCTCCGAGCGCAATCAACGCGTACTCCATATTGGAGTCCTCGTTCACGGTGAGCACGCCCGACCGGTCGGGAATGGCTCCGCTGGCATTTTGAAGCGAAAGAATAAAGTCGGCGATGCGAACCGCCTGCCGCCACCTGACAGCAGGAGCTTGGGGTGCTTTGCTGGTCGCCTCCGTCTGAGCGTTCGCCAGCCATAAAGGGAAGCAGCAAAGCAACAATGCACTGAGGACTAAAGATCCTACCGACTTCTTTTCCACGATCGTCACCGTACCCACCTAAGAACGCTTCGTCTTCGACCTCGAGAATGGCTACCACTCGAACCGGGCGCTCACCTGTCCATAGCGATAGCCAGAAACACTCGTCACGTGCCCGAAGAACGGGCTGTTCATGTCGGTCACATTGGGAGCGCCCCAGTGGTGGCGGTTGAAGATATCGAAGAACTGCGCGCGTAAGCTGAACTGATAGCGCTCGCCTGAGCCAAACCGGAAGTGCTTGGCAATATTAAGGTCCTCATCCGAGGAGCCGAAATCCCTTAGATACCCCATATAGGAGTACTTTTCCGTGGAGAACGTTCCCGGAGCGGGCTGGGAAAAAGCATTCGTGGGGAAAACGAGGCTGCCCGGATTCGGCCCGTTGCCGCCGCCCGCGACCCAACCCGGGTCGTACCCCTTGAACGTGCCGCTCGACAGGGGCACGTTCGGATTTCTCTGGGCGAAGACTCCCGACCAGCCCGGATACTGGATCAGCGCCGGGACGGTTCCCAGCGGCTCACCGGTGTGATAGCTCAGCTGCATGCCAATCTTCCAGCCGCCCAGGAGGTAGTTGTCCAGCCAGCCCCGATTCGTCTTCCACTGCTGCCCAAGTCCGAACGGCAGATCGTAGAGCACATAGCCCTTCACCTGATGAGTGAAGTCCCACGGGGTCAACTGATTGGTCAGCTTCGGCAAGAGATAGGGATCCTGCGTAAGAATCGTGCCTGACTGCGAATCGGCGAAGGCGCCGTTGGGACTGGCGCTTCCCGTTGAGCGAGACAGGGTGTAGTTGACATCCATGGTCAGGCCATGGACGTTCTTGGTTTTGACTTCAGCCACCATAGCTTCATAGTTGCTGACGGAAATGTCGGCGTTCACGAGAAAGAGACCGCTTTGGGGCGCCTGAGAAGAAATCTGAGGATAGGGCGTGATCGCCTGGTAGGCCATTCCCGAGAAACCTGCAAAGGGATATGGAACCCCGGCAGCCGCCGCGCTGGCTGGATCTGTAACGGTGTCCTGAGCATGACCTGAGTTGTACAGATTTAAATAGGTGCTCTGGGTGGGAAAGTTATACGGCCAAATGCTGCCATCATGCAGATGACTGCCGTGATTTCCCAGGTAATTCAGCGAAAGGACCGTGTCTTTGCTGAGCAGATATTCACCGCCTGCATTCCAGTTCTGCACCATGCCCATGGTCAACGCATTGGGCCAGACGTAGGCGACGCCGCCGCTGAGATTGGATTGGCTGGGAATGCGAGCCGGATAAACAGTCTGGCCAGAATAAGCGCCGGATGTGGTGTCCCAGTTAAACGAAGGCACGTTCGGAATGTTGTTGACGACGGTGTTGGAACCAGCGAATCCGTATGCACCCGCAGTAAACCCTGGCGGATAGAAGGCGGGAACACCATTCCACTGGTTCATGGCCAGCGGGGCGTAGGTGATTCCATAGTGGCTGCGCAGAACCAATTTGTTCAGCGCCTGGTACGACACGCCGATCTGAGGACCGAACTGGTGGAAGTTCTGGTTTCGTTCAAAAGAACTGCCGCCGTTCTGAGCCCAATCCCAGCCACCGTTGTAAGAGCCCCAAATGCCGCGATTGACCCCGATGTCGAAGTTGGACCACTGGCCATTTTTCTCGTGGAACCGGCCATTGACATCCCACCGCATGCCCAGACTGAGCGTCACGCGGCTGCTGAGCTTGAAATCGTCGGAGGCGAACAGAGACACTCGCTTCCGGCGCCCATAGAGGGCCGAGGTGACGCTCTGCGAGCCGTCATGCACCTCTCCAAGCATGAAGTTGGCGAAGGCAAAACCCACATACGGTGTAACCTGATTGTCATTCGGCGCAAAAGTTGCGCTGGTGAAGTTGTAGGCCCGAACGCCGCCTTCATACACGGCATTCATGCCCCGCGCCTGTATGTCGCCTCCGAACTTGAGGCTATGACGCCCGTGCGTCCAAGACAGGACGTCGCTGGCGACGACATTGTAGGGAGTGTAACGATCGTTATACGGCGGTCCAATCGGCGCTTCGCCGTATCCGCCCCCGGCGCCGCCATCCACAAAGTTTATGCTGGGAAAGTTGCTGCCGTTGGTTCCAGGGATTCCAACTCCGTTCGAGTCATATTGTGACGGCGGCTGGTCTGATGCCATGTGCTGGTTATAGGCCACAGACGCGGTATTCAGCAGCATGGGGCTGATCGTGTAAACGTGCTGCAGGCGCACCGTCCAGTCCCGCTGCGGCTGAGTGTCGCCGCTGCTCAGCGGCCCCCCAGTGGAACTCCCCGTCTGCCAGAGATATCCGGGCGACAAAGAGTCAAAGTTCCACCAGTTGAAGCCTCCGGCAATGCGCTGCTTGCCGTTGATGTTGTGATCCAGCTTCAGATCCAAATGGGTGCTGGTAACTTCCGAATAGGTACCGCCCAAGGAGGGGAAGTTATTCACCAAGGCCGGGCCGGTTGCGGTGTAGCCGTTGCCATACAGCTTCTGCGCGATGCTTACGGCAATCGGGCTGAGCTGGGACTGGGGAATGATATTCCCGGGAAATGGCTGATAGCAGGTGTTGCCGCGACTGACGACCGGATTGAGGGGATTGTAGATTTCGCCGATGTTGATTTGACGTCCGCAGGCATCGGTGGCGCCTGCGAGCGGTCCGCCC
>PMBA01000177.1 GCA_003152795.1 Acidobacteriaceae bacterium
AAGATGTTGGGCAGCATGTCCTTGAGATTGACGTCCATCTCCTCGACGCCCTGGTTGGAGATGATTTCGAAGGAGGGGAAATTGCGTTCGCGGGTTTCGATTTCGACGGTGCGGTCGTCGAGTTTGCCTTCGCGCAACTGCTGGCGCAGTTTCTCGCGGGTACGGCTGGAGGAGTCGGTCAGGCTGGTGCTGGCGTCGATGACCACGCCGCCGGCTGAGCCGGAATCCGCCGGACGCGGCGAGATTGGCGGCAGAAGAATATCGAGGAGGCGTTCTTCGGCGTTCAGTTCCGCTTTATCGGAGACGTCTTCGAGTTTTTCTTCACGGACCATTTCGATGGCGATCTCGACCAGGTCGCGGATCATGGATTCGACATCGCGTCCGACGTAGCCGACTTCGGTGAACTTGGAAGCTTCGACCTTGAGGAACGGCGAGTTGGCGAGCTTGGCAAGGCGGCGGGCGATTTCCGTTTTGCCGACGCCGGTGGGGCCGATCANNGCGATGGCGACGGCGCGCTTGGCGTCTTTTTGACCGACCACGTATTTGTCGAGCTCGGTGACGATTTCGCGCGGCGTCAAGTCGTCGAGCGTGACTTGTTCTTCTTCGGCAGTTCCGGGTAAGTAAATTGCCATAAAAAATTCTCAGTTCTCAGTTGTCAGTTCCCAGTAAAACCTAAGAACCAGCCGGCCCTCACTGAGAACTGAGAACCGGGAACTGAGAACTACCTACAGCTCCTCAATCGTAATCCTGTCATTGGTATAGATGCACATGCGGCTGGCAATCTTCATGGCTTCTTCGGCGATTTCGCGCGAGGAGAGCTGGGTGTGATCGGCCAGGGCCTGCGCCGCCGCCTGGGCAAAAGGGCCGCCGGAACCGATCGCGGCGATGCCGGTGTCGGGCTCGATGACGTCTCCCTGGCCGCTGAGCAGGAAGGTAGATTCTTTATCGGAAACCAGCAGCAGGGCTTCGAGATGGCGGAGAAANNGTCGGTGCGCCAGTCTTTGGCGAGTTCGACGGCGGCGCGGCCGATGTTGCCGTGATACTGCTCAAGTTTGGCCTCGAACCGACTGAACAGGGTGAAAGCGTCGGCGGTGGAGCCGGCAAATCCGGCTAGAATCTTGTCTTGATAAAGGCGGCGAATTTTCTTCGCTCCGTGTTTGATGACGGACTCGCCGAGGGTGACCTGGCCGTCTCCGGCCATGACCACTTTGTCGTTGCGGCGGACGCAGAGGACGGTGGTGGAGCGGATGAGGCGGGGAGCGCGGGCGTCGGTGGCACTTTCGGAGGGCACGGTTGCTTGTGTGTTCTTCTTCATGAGCACAATTTTTGATTATACAGTGCTGCGAACGAAGAACTTGGTTGTTAGCGGTCGATTTGAGCGCCCTGCAGAATCACCCTTGCGCTCTTTGCGGAAACCAAAGACCGGCGATGTGTACGATTCGCGCGTTAGAGTAGTGGCGTATCGAGCATCGCGATGAACTGAATTCCCGGTACGATTTTCCCGGCAAGGCTTTTGTCGTTCGTCAAGAAGAGGTCGGTGCCAGCCTGGGCCGCACTCGCCAGATGAATGGCGTCCGCAGGGGAGGTACCGAGCGCGCCGCGAATTCGCGCGTACTGTTCTGCCGTTTCGACGGTGAACGGCACTATTTCTGCAACAACACTTCTCAACAGCGTGCGAAACTGATCTGCCAGTTCTGCATGTCCTTTGCGGTAGGTTCCTGCGAGCACCTCCCCAAAGGTGAAGGCGCCGGTGATGAGTCGATCCTGTCGCTGCTTCATCCTCGAATGAATGGCATCAACTTGCTTTGCATACTGCGGATGATCCTCAAGCCAGTAAATGAACAACATGCTGTCCCAATACACGCGACTCATTTGCGCTCCTCAGCAGCGTAAAACTTGCTCCGTTCCGCTTGAAGATAAGCCTCGCCTCCTCCCAGTTCGGCGAAAACCTCCTTCAGAGCCCCGCGTAGACGAGACCAAGCATCAACACTGGGCTCTGCCAGACGATCTGGATCGACAAATTCGTATGTGTACACCACCGTCGTGCTCATACCAGACTTGGGCCCGGTCGCATCGACCAATCTCAGACGATTGGCTCTTCGGAACGCTTCCGTCTTAAGCGCGCTGCAAACGGCAGGTATGCTCCGATACAATCTCAGTTCGCGAACTACGTCCCCGACTCTAATAGAAAACCTTTTTTGACCCCTCTGCCGTGCCGGTACGACAAAGGTCTTGGTGCTGTACTCACGTATCTCATCGGCCCCAATCTTCTTCGCTTGCTCACTCCCGGTGTTCATTTTGGTTCCTCCGACCGAATGCAGACTACTCTAGCATTAACAGAGTGTCAAGAGTAAAACACGAATGACTAACATAGCATATGTAATGCATTGTAAATAAAAGCTTATTTTAAATGTATCTCACAGAGCTTCCGGCAAATTGTGATCGGACAGTCAATGCCGCTCCACTCACCATTCCTGTAAAATTCATCTAGCGCATTTTGGAGCCATACTCTTTTGTCGATTCTGGACGAGTTAAAACCGCAACAACGCGAGGCGGTCGAGACTACCGACGGGCCGGAGCTGATTCAGGCCGGGGCGGGCAGC